>JAZULP010000018.1:0-25134 GCA_045603165.1 Agathobacter sp.
GTTCATTTATGGCACGGAAGAAAAGATCCATATCTCTACACAGCAACCCTTGAACTTGTTGCGGACGGAACCGTACTTGATAACATTTCTTCCCGTTTTGGATGCCGTACATTTAAAATTGATCCTGAAAACGGCTTTATCTTAAACGGCGAAGAATACCCACTCCGTGGCGTATCCCGTCATCAGGACAGATGGGGATTTGGTAATGCATTATTACCGGAGCACCATGAAGAAGATATGGAATTGATTTGTGAAATGGGTGCAACAACCATCCGTCTTGCACATTATCAGCATGACCAGTATTTCTATGATCTTTGTGATGAAAACGGTCTTGTAATCTGGGCTGAAATTCCATATATTTCAAAGCATATGCCAACTGCCCGTGAAAATACGATTTCACAGATGAAAGAATTGGTCACCCAGAATTATAACCATCCGTCAATTGTTGTTTGGGGACTTTCCAATGAAATTTCAATCGCAGGTTCTGATGAAGACTTATTAGAAAACCACAGAATTTTAAATGATTTATGTCATGAAATGGACCCGACAAGATTAACAACGATTGCAGCTGTATCTATGTGTCCGTTAACAGACCCATACCTTCAGATTCCGGATGTGGTTTCTTATAATCATTACTTCGGATGGTATGGTGGAGATACATCTAAGAACGGACCTTGGTTTGACGCATTCCACGAAAAATTTCCAAACATCCCAGTCGGATGTTCTGAATATGGATGCGAAGCACTCGACTGGCATACCTCTGATCCAAAGCAAGGTGACTACACAGAAGAATATCAGGCATACTACCATGAAGAACTTATCAAACAGTTCTTTACCAGAAAATATCTCTGGGCTACGCATGTATGGAATATGTTTGACTTTGGTGCTGACTCACGTAATGAAGGCGGCGAAAATGGACAGAATCACAAAGGACTTGTAACCTTTGATCGAAAATACAAAAAAGATTCCTTCTACGCATACAAGGCTTGGTTATCCGATGATCCATTTGTACACATCTGTGGCAAACGATATGTAGACCGTGTAGAAGATATCACGAAAGTAACTGTATACTCTAATCTTCCAGAGGTTGAGTTATTTGCAAATGGTGAAAGTCTTGGCAAAATAAAAGCAGAAGATCACTTCTTCTACTTTAACGTACCAAACAAAGGAGAAACTACTCTGGTAGCTATTGCTGGTGACCAGAAGGATGAAAGCTTCTTACGCAAGGTCGATACCTTCAACGAAGCTTATCGATTAAAAGAACAGGGTGCTATCCTGAACTGGTTTGACGTAACAGAAGTAGAGGGACATCTCTCTATCAACTCCAGATTGGATGAAATCATGAAAACACCTGCAGGTATGGCTATCTTTGGTGAGTTCATGGGCTCTATGATGGGTGGAGCTATGGCAGCTCAGGCTCAGAACATGAGCAGTGATATGCTAGAAATGTTAGGAAGCTTTACGATTCTTCGTCTGATTGGGATGTTACCAAAACAGGAAGGTGCCCCATCAGTTACAAAAGAACAACTCCTTGCTATTAATGAAAAACTGAATCAGATTCCGATCGCGGAATAAATGAAACTGTTAATAAACTGCGCCGATAGAACTAAACGTTCCATCGGCGCAGTCTCATTGCTATTCTGCTTTATACTCCTGAATTATTTATTTTACCAATTCCTCGTCACATTCACTAGGTCTCTGCTACTACATATTTTTTAGTTATTTAAGGGCTATTTTCGTTTATTCTTTAAGATCTCTACATTCTCTTCTACTTGTTTTTTGTGCAATGGATACCAGAGCCATAATATAAGGGCGAGCAGGATGAAGCCGACTGCTGGGACAAGGGTGGAGATGTTGAAAATACCATTTCGAACACTTTCTTCTACTGCGGTGCTCTCTGAATAACCGATGGCGGTGAGCATGGAGCCTACTAGCCCGGCAGCACCCGCCTGTCCAAGCTTACGTGCAAAGGAATAGAGGGCATAAACAGAGCCATCCTCTCGGATACCGTTTTTGATTTCTGAGTAGTCAATAACATCGGTAATTAATGCCCAGGAAATCATACCGAACACACCTAAGCTTAACCAACAGACTGCTTGTAAGGCTACATATACCCACACATTTTGAGGGCGTACCAGATACAACAATATACAAACTGCTGCTGCAATAAAGCTGGATACCACTGCTACTTCTGCTTTTCCGAAACGAACTGATATTGGCTTTGCAATGGCCGCAATGGCAAGCGAGCCAGCCAGCATTACCACCATAGAAACCGACTGCGCTGTCGTGTTACCATAATAAATTGGGAACACATAATTTGCCATAGTCTGTAAGGTCATCTGGGCCAAGAGCATCATTATAGAGGCTGCAATAATAGAAATCAGTGCCTTATTCGTCAGGGCATTGCGAAGCATTGTTACTACATTATTGTCCTCTTTTTTCTCAGTATTGGATGGGATGTGTACACGTTCTGTCACGAGTGAATAGCAAATCAGATAGGAAATTATTGCGCAGATTGCAAATACTCCTGCGATGACTGTAAATATCTCTCCATTTAACACCATAATCCCGTTTACTTCTTCATATGCTATCAGCGGAATCAACGCACCTACAATGACACTGGCAAAGGATGCCCCGATGCTTCGGTAGGTGGACAAGGATTGCCTATCACCCGGGTCTGCAGAAATTGCCGATGCCATAGAGCCATAAGGGATATTAATGGAGGTATAAAAAATAGAGCCCCACAAAATATAAGTCACAAATAAATATCCGATTTTAAAGCTCAATGACATATCCGCCAGGCCGCTCTGATATAAAAGAAACGAGGAAACAGCCACAGGTATACACATGCGACGTATCCACGGCTTGAATTTTCCATTTTTTGTAGTTGCACTTCTATCACAAATGCGTCCCATTGTTACATCCGTAAAAGCATCGACAAAACGGGCAATCATTATAATGCTACCCACCACAGCCGCCGGTACTCCCATTACGTCCGTATAAAATTTGAGCAAAAAAGTGGAAGACAACACAAATGTAAAATCATTTCCGATGTCTCCCATTAAATATCCAAGTTTGTCTCTGAAACCAAATGGTTTTGTCATAGTATAGTTCCTCCTCGCCATTGTTTGCGCGATTATTTCCATACTATGATTTCCTAATTTCTTTTTAAATATACAAGCTTACATACAATGTTTATTTTAAAGGTTCATTTCATGCAATCTCGATTGCTAACCAAGCTTAATACCCCATGATTCCGTCTACGGATTCGTCATTTTCAATCCAATCCGAAACATCAATCGTCCTATATTCATCCTCCGTATCTCGTACAATCACGGTTTTGATGCCGGCATTGATAACCATTCTCTTACACATAGAGCAACAGCAGGAATTGGCAATCAATTCACCTGTAGCTACTTCTCTACCAGAAAGATACAAGGTGCTTCCAATCATTTTTTCACGCTCTGCACTGATAATCGCATTTGCTTCTGCGTGGACACTGCGACAAAGCTCATATCTCTCTCCTCTTGGAATCTCCAGCTTTTGTCTGATACAAACACCTAAATCGCTACAGTTCTGCCTGCCACGAGGTGCACCAACGTATCCAGTAGATATGACTTCATCGTTTTTCACTATAACTGCACCATAGTTTCTGCGTAGACATGTACCACGCTTGGAAACTACATCTGCTAAATCTAGGTAATAATTTATTTTATCTCTTCTTGACATAATTTACAGTTTTCTCCTTGTATTATTTTGTCAAATCCCTTCTTTAGAAAAATCAATCTTCTTCTGGAAACTTCTTACTTAGAAAAGAAACCACAAATGGTATTGCTACCAAGCCTGTCAGCATATCCGCAAGTGGCTGTGATATCTGAACCCCAATTAGTCCCCAAAAATGCGTTGTAATGAGAAGTGTCGGGATAAACATCACTCCCGAACGCATCATAGATAAAAATGTAGATACCTTCACCTGTCTTGTACTTTGATAAAGCATATTTACGGGTATGGACAATGGTAAAAACATCGTTCCCACACAAGCACAGCGTAGAGCCAATACACCAATCTCAATGACAGCCTCGCTTTTCTGGAAGGCATACACAATCGGCTCTGCAAAAATAATACTCGGCACTGCCAGACAGGAAACCAGACAAAACGCTATCGACATAGTAGCCAGCAGACCTTTTTTCACACGATCATACTTTTTTGCCTGATAGTTAAAGGATGCTACTGGCTGATATCCTTGGCCGATTCCAAGGCCTACACACATAACAAACATACTAAATCGATTCGCAACACTCATGGCAGCAATGGCTGCATCGCCAAATGGTCTTGTAAGATTGTTCAATAAACCACCGGAAAAAGAACTCAAGCCTTGACGAACCAATGCTGGAAAACCTACCTTTGCAATCGTAGTATATACATTTTTATTTCTGCTTAAAGCTGAAATTCGAATCTTACTCTCTCCCGTTTTCTGGAAAAAATACAATAAAATACAGAAGCTGATAAGCTGTGAAACTGCAGTTGAAATACCTGCACCCAACACACCAAACTCAAATACCATTACCAATAAATAGTCACCTAAAATATTGAGCAGACCACCGGAAACCAAGCCTATCATGGAATAAAAGGATTTTCCCTCATAGCGAAGATTATTATTTAATACAAAGGAGCCCATTACGACTGGACAGCTAAGTAAAACGCATGCACCATATTGTCTGGCATAAGGAAGAATCGTCTCTGTACTTCCCAAAAGTCTCATAAATGGATCCAGAAAAAGCAAACCACCTGTCATTAGAACTGTTCCCATTGCTAGGGCGATAAAAAAGCCCGTCGAAACATATTCCGAAGCTTCGTCTCTATTTCTATCTGCAAGTGCCTTGGAAACCATAGTTCCAGATCCCTGTCCCAGCATAAAAGCAATTGCCTGAATAATTGCCTGTAAAGTAAATAAAATACCTGTCGCTGCCTGTGGACTTTCTCCCAAGGTACCCACGAAATAGGTATCTGCCATATTGTAAATACTGGTTACCAGCATAGAAATCGTGGTTGGTATTCCTAATGAAACAATTAGCTTCACCAATGGCGTTTTTGTCATTTTATCATATTGTGTCATTGTTCAAGCGCCTGCGCCACATCCGCCAAAATATCTTCTACATTTTCGATACCTACTGAGAGACGAATTAAATCTGGACCTACGCCTGCTGCAAGCAATTCTTCGTCATTCATCTGACGATGCGTTGCAGAAGCTGGGTGAAGTACGCAGGTATGAGCATCTGCAACGTGAGTAGCAATCATCGCTACCTTCAGCTGCTTCATGAATTTTTCTGCGGCAGTTCTTCCACCTTTTACGCCAAAGGAGATAACACCACAAGTACCATTTGGCATATATTTCTGTGCTCTTTCATAATATTTATTGCTTGGAAGACCTGGGTAATTCACCCATGCTACAGCTTCATGTGCTTCAAGAAACTCTGCTACTTTCTGTGCATTTTCACAGTGACGAGGCATACGAACATGCAGAGATTCCAGTCCCAGATTCAAAAGATATGCATTCATAGGAGCCTGAATTGCACCAAGGTCACGCATGAGCTGCGCTGTTGCCTTTGTAATGAAAGCACCTTCCTTGCCAAATTTTTCCGCATAAGTAATTCCATGATAAGAATCATCCGGAGTAGTAAGGCCTGGGAATTTGTCTGCGTGAGCCATCCAGTCAAATTTTCCAGAGTCTACGATAACACCACCAACTGTTGCATCATGTCCATCCATATATTTGGTAGTAGAATGAATCACGATATCTGCACCCCATTCGATTGGGCGACAGTTGATTGGTGTAGCAAAGGTATTGTCCACGATAAGCGGAACACCATGTGCATGTGCTGCTTTTGCAAAGCGCTCAATATCAAATACAATAAGCGCAGGGTTTGCAATGGTTTCACCAAATACTGCTTTGGTATTTTCCTGAAAAGCTGCGTCTAATTCTTCGTCTGAGCAATCTGGATCTACGAAGGTAAATTCGATGCCCATACGCTTCATAGTAACAGCAAATAAATTATATGTTCCACCATAAATCGTGGAAGAACATACCACGTGGTCTCCATTTCCACAGATGTTGAATATAGAGAAAAAGGATGCTGCCTGACCGGAAGAGGTAAGCATCGCTGCACTACCACCCTCCAAAGCACAGATTTTTGCTGCTACATAGTCATTGGTAGGATTCTGAAGACGAGAATAAAAATATCCATTTGCTTCCAAATCGAATAATTTTCCCATATCCTCACTCGTATCATATTTAAAGGTCGTACTCTGTACGATTGGAATCATACGAGATTCACCGTTTTTTGGTTCGTATCCAGCCTGAATACACATAGTTTCTCTTTTCATGTTGATAATCTCCTATATTATTACTTTATGTTTTTAACTCGCTCGCGCTCATTATAGCATATTTTGAAATATCTGTTATATATTTATTTCTTATACCATTTATTCCCTTGTCAGAACTATCCATTTAACTGCGTCTCTTCACAATTGGTATCCTTGATAATATAGTGTGGACGATTCTTGACCTCCATATAGGTTTTTGCAATATACTGTCCCATTACCCCCATGACAAAGAGCTGAACTCCGCCGATAAAGGTGATGATACTCGCTGTAGAAGGCCAGCCCGCTACCGGGTCTCCAAACAGCAAAGCCCTCACTACGATAAATACTAACGCCACAGCGGAAACACCCGTCAAAAGGATGCCCATCCAGGAGGCCATATTAATCGGCACATCCGAAAAGCTAATCATACCATTGATGGAATAGCGCAAAAGCCCCCAGAAGCTCCACTTCGTTTCTCCTGCAGAACGTTCTACATTTTCATATTCCACCCATTTGGTTTCATAACCAACCCATGCGTAAATCCCTTTGGAAAAACGATTGTACTCCTGCAAAGCAATGATACTATCGACCATCTGACGACTCATCACACGATAGTCACGAGCTCCATCCACGATATGAATATCTGTCATATGTCGCATCATTTTGTAAAAGGTTCGCGCAAAAAAGCTGCGAATCACCGGTTCACCTTTTCGCGTCACACGTCTAGTCGCCACATTGTCATACGCACCAGAGTCCACATATGCCACCATTTCAGGCAATAATGCCGGTGGGTCCTGCATATCTGCATCCATAGTAGCCACTATATCGCCTTTTGCATTTTTAAGGCCTGCCAAAATTGCCGCTTCCTTTCCAAAGTTGCGCGAAAAAGAAATATATTTCACCTTTTCATCAGCCGCTGCCAGTGCCTTCAAAATAGACAAGGTGCTATCCTTTGAGCCATCGTTTACAAAGACATACTCAAAGTTATATAGCGACATCTTGACTATTACACGATTTAATTCTGTATATAAAATCTCCAGTGTTTTTTCTTCGTTGTAGCAGGGTACAACGATACTAATCATTTTTTTACTCACGATTTTCACCTATTATATCAATATTCTCTACCTGAGTGGTATCCACACATCTTACCGCAAGCCTTCTGCGCACCAGCATCGTCAGTGCGAAAAGAACCACACACGCTCCGCTAATTGCTGCTCCCACAGCCAGTCCTGGTGTCATATAACGAAGCTCTATCGTATGAAGCCCTTCTTCTAAGTATACACTCATAAAGGCTTCTTTGAAATCCTCTATTTCCGTTGCAACTCCATCTACATATAATGTCCAGCCACTTTCATTTGGAATGGAAAATATCAGGCGACCAGCTTCCTTCACATCAATATGTCCTTTGATAGAGGTATCCGTGTATTCCTCTGTCACCATCGTCTGTTTGCACAAGGCCTCATACGCCGTCTCTACTGCATCCATATTGAGTCTATACACCATAAAGGATAGACTCTCAGATTTGCTATTCGCTATACGGATACTATCCCCTGCTTCACATGCCCCAAATTCAAAAAGATAATGATGCGTCGTTTTGTTATAACGTGTCACTGCCCCGTCATTCACTCTAATATTCAGATTGTCGGCAGAACAACTTGCGTAATGTCCATAATAAATACCGGTCTGTGGCACCTTAATGGTGGTCTCGCCAGCAGCTACCTCCATATCTATATCCACTGGTACCAGCATTTGCTCGGTAGCACCTAGTGAAAATGCCAAATCATTTATCTGCGCAATTTTCATGCCATTATCATTATCCCACTGCGCAATCGCCTCCTCGCTCATCATAAAGCCCAGAGGCAGACAGTATGTGTTCTCATAGAGATAATAACCGCCTGAGGTAGCAAGCAATTCGCGAAGCTCATTTTCTCCCTGATTGTTATCCGAAAGCATGTATTTTACCGAAAGCATGGAGGATACAATTGGCGTCGCACCATTGTAACAATAATAGTTTCGCCCACCCTCCATATATACACTTTGATAAAAATGACTGACATCTATATTCATAAGAGAAGAAAAAATCGTACCCGATGGATATCCATACAGACTGTCATCATTTTTTGTCTTTCTTTCATAATCCTCTACACGATAGAAGGTAACCGCACCCTCGGATGCATCCATCTGAGCATCTACCTTTGCTATTTCCAAAAGTGCCTGATAATCCTCCATTTTCGCCAGATAAGCGTTTCTGCTTAGGGAATAAAAGCCGGTAATTCCCATATTCAATATGACTTCTCCCATAGCAAGACCAAAGGCAAAGCCACGCATCATAGCACGGATTTCGCGATTTCCAATTTGATGCAAAAGGAAGCAGATTCCATATGCTAGTAGGAATACCCCCGTCAATAGAAATGCTAGTGGGTCTGTGATATCAGAAGCTGTGTTCCGTGCACCCAGTATCAGCACTATGATACACACAACCTCTGCAACAAGCACGTGCCATAAACGATTGCCCCTGCGCTTGCGATATGCCTCATATCCCATGGTAAGCATGAGGAAAATGAATAAAAAGGATTGACGCGCTGGCAGAGAATTCGGAAAACGAAGCCCGTGCCAGATATAATCCAGATAGTTGTTTGCAAAACTGACAAGTAGCAATATCAATAGAAAAATACGTGGTATTTTCTGCCCCCACCGAATGCGTTTATTACACACATACATGAGTCCCAAAAGCACCGTAAACGCACCACAATACAAATTCGGCCAATGATTATTGCCAGTATAAGGCGCCGCGGTTATACATAGACGAGACAGCTCCTCCACAAGGCCGAAATACCATTCCAGACTTTCTGGAAAACCTGTATCTGCAGACTTGGTATACCCAAGAACAATCGCCTCCGGAATCAGCAGAATCGCACCTGTTCCACCTGCTAGTAAGGAGTACCATGCAAAGCGCAGACTTGCTTTGACTCTATCCTTTTTCTGCTCCAGAAACAGGAGCCCGAAATAAAGCACCAGAAACATGCAGATAATCAAGGATATATAAAAATTACACAAAATCGAAAGTGCCAGTGACACATAATACAGAGCCGGACGATTCTTCTTTACCAATCGCTCCAATCCCATCACAATCAATGGCAAAAGTGCGATGGAATCCATCCACATAATGTTCCAGCTATAGGCTGCCACATAGCCGGAAAAAGCATACGCCGTGGAAAAAATCAAAGCCGGCACCACCGTCTGTATATGATATTTTCCATCCTTCCCTATGAGCTGAAAGTGCTCCCTTAGAAACCAGAAGAAAAACAATCCACCCAAGGCCAGCTTTATCCAGATGGTTACGGTCATAAACTCAATGACAAGCCCCCGGGGACACAGGATTAACAGCCAGTTTAACGGGCTCGCCAGATAATATGCATACAGCGAAATAAAGTCCGAGCCCAATCCCAGATTCCAGGAATACAACAGACTGCCACCCTCCGCCAGCTTATCCCGCAGCTCCATAAAAAACGGGCAATACTGATGATACATATCCACATGCAGAATGCAGTTTTCTCCAAAGGGATATATCCCTGCCGCTGCACAGATGATAATGCTGACAACGAATGGAATACCAAATGCGACTACACTCCATATCCAATTTTTCTCAAGTAATGCCTGGCATTTTTCCTTCATTTCCTACTTACTCTTTCTCATAATCAAACATAAAATAATACTGCAAAATCTCGTATTTTCCCAAATATTCTTCCTGCATTTTCGTATTTCCCACTGCCAAAACATCCTCCAGCTCGAGAAGAAAATTCTGGTATGCTGTCGTAGGCATATGGATGCGCTCCAGCAGATTGGCTGCCAAAAAGCTGATGTCCGTATCTGCGCCAGTCTCCTCCTCGATATCATAATTTGCCCAAATCACATATGGTACCTGATACCGAAGCTCTGCTTCCTCCACGCTCATATCCGAAATCTTCACACCATTTTGGAGAAGAATCGGATTCACCACAGAATCGCTAGGCTGATGATCACCAAAGAACACAATTACGGTCTTCTCATCCTCACGGCTAAAATAATCCACCAGCTCCTCAAAGGCCTCGTCTGATATTTTTAAAAGAGACAAATACTGGTTCAGGGCTTTGCTACTTGCACCCTCCACCTTCACATCCGGAGTGAAATTCTTGTAAACATCCGTATAACCACCATGATTTTGCATCGTTACCTCAAAGGCAAACAGCGGTGTCCCCTCATCCTTTTTTTCATACGCCTCTATAATCTTATCATATGCAGATCTGTCGCTGACATAATTGCGGATGTACTTGCGTCCGGTAAAATCCTGCAGGAAATACGTCTGTTCAAAGCCCAAAAGCGGGTACACCTCATCCCTCTGCCAGCCACTGGCGTTGTAGGGATGCATACCATAGGTCGCATAGCCTTGCTCCTGCAGGTGACTTACGAGAGAAGGAATCTCCTCCGTAATATACTGCTGATATGGAATACTTCCTACAGGAAAATAATCCATAGTATGACCTGTCAGAAATTCAAACTCGGAGTTCGCTGTATTTCCACCACAGACAGACACCAGTAAATTGCCCGTCACTGTATTTTCATTGCCCTCCTGCAGACGGTGAATAAACGGCATATAATCTTCATTTACCACAAAATCCCCCAGCACCGCAGGGTCTGAAAATGCCTCGTTCATAACCACAATCATATTTGGCTGACTGTCCGCTTTCTCATTCCCGTCGGTGTCGGCGTCCTCATGTCTCCCATCTGCACTTTCGCCGGCATCCTCATATTTCTCATCTGCACTTGGGTCGGCATTCTCATATTCCGCCAGAATTTCCTGTGCCTTTTCCACACTATAGCCATCCGGCTTATCTACATAGACAAATGCCATATCCATAGCAAAGGTCACCGCCATGCCATTTACCTTTGTCATATGCGCTGGCGTAAATAAAAAAGGATACAGATAGCTATCCGTCTGAAACTCCTCATCCCAGAGCAGATTCACAAAGGTGCTAAGTACTAGACCCACACAAACGGTCGGAATAATACGCATCAAAATACCATAGGGGAATTTCAGCTTCACAAAATGAAGTAGTAGAAACAATAGCACAAATGCGCCTACCACCAACAAAAGCCCTGCGGTAGGTGTAAAATCATAATTATTCACAACACTTGCCGCCGTTTTTATCGAAAAAATATCCCAAGGCACAAGTGGTGTGGAGCGAAATGCCATCACATAGTGATTCACAAGCCCATACACCAGTGCAATCACAGTCTCAATGCGAAGTGCCAGTCTGCCACTCCCAGTCACAAAAAACAGTCCCCAAGCAAGCAGCTCAAACAAAAAAATATTGTATAGTTGTGCCAGCGGACGTACCTCTATCAACGCATTGTGTTCAAAAGCCTCCATAAGATAAAAAAGAAGGATAGGCACTGCTGAAAACAACAATACACGAATAGTAGTCAGCAGATAATTTCCTTTCTCTAAGCCATCTTCCAAATCCTCTTCTATATAATCCTCATAATTCTTGTTTCGCTTCATACTCATACTCTTTCTATAATGTAAAAGACAGATATAGTTATACTACCATATCTGTCCTAAATTTAAAATGTTTAATTAATAATTTGAAAGCATTAACCTTCTGCGATACATGGTATCTATCTGGTCTATCACACGTCTTGCCTGTCCGTAACGGTGTGGATTGATACTAATCACCATCATCTCTGTCGCTCCATTGTACTGCTCTCTCTTGAAAAATGGGATACGTTTCGAATTCCTCGTAAATGGAATACTTGCATTTAAAAGTGCCTGCACGGTCTGATTCCCCGCCTTGTGATGAGTCGTCCTACATAATTCAATATCATTTCCGGAAAAATTTCCAAGTTTCTTGGCTGTAGCCATAGTGCCCTCCTACATTACTTTTACTGAAATCTGTTTGCCGAGTCCGTCTGCCACCTTGACGAGAAAGTCGAGACTCGGATTATACCGCCCACTCTCTAGACGGGAGATGTTCGACTTCTTGGTGCCAACTAATTCTGCCAAATGCTCCTGGGTCATCCCTTCTGCCTTGCGAACCGCTTTTAGTTGGCGCACCACATCCTCCCTAGGCGAACTTGCCTTCCTCAATACGCTGCTCCTATCAATACCTTTATTCATCTTTTCATTCTTAACATCCTTGTAATCGCATTCACGACTACCATAAAGTTATCATATATGATAACATTTGTCAATAAAAAAAGAGTTCTTTGACGAACTCTTTTCTTATAAATACCAAACCTTACTATCTGTAGTGGATATACAGATAGCGCCGGCCTGCAACAATGTCACCACATCTTCTTTGTCTGATACAAGTCCTCCTGCAATAACAGGAATCGGCGAAAGGCTGCATACCTTCTTAACTATCTTAGGCATAGGAGCTGGAAGAACTTCTATCGCATCCGGCTTCGCTGCTTTTAGCTGTTTTTCAATGCTCTCATATGCCATGGAATCAAGTAAAAACAGTCTTAAAATAGTATGAAAACCGAGTTCTCTCGCATATTTTATCAGAACTGGTTTTGTTGTGATAATCCCATCTGCCTTTGTGTATTTCTTAAGAAAATCCACAGCAATTTCTTTGGAAGTGAGACCATTAATAAGATCCATATGTATCACGGCAATCTTGCCGGCATTTTTTACCTTCTCTACAATATCCTGAATTGAGATAATATCGCCATATAAAATAAATACAATACGACTGTCGCTTGCAAGACATTCTTCTAATCCCGCATCATCCTTTATAGCAGTAATGATAGGTGAATCCTCCAATGCTTCTTTGAATTCTTTTTTCATAAGTATGCTCCATTAAAACTTTTCTTATATTATAACGCGGAAACATTTCTTGCCGCAACAACATTTACGCCGGTTCCGGCAACATTTGTAAGGACAACATCTCCTATCTTCACTGGAGCTGCCACTTCCACACCCTTTAACGCTTCTACACATTCAAAAATTTTGCTCTTTGGAATGTCGGCTTCTGTTTTTACATTTACCATAACACCGGTACCACCGCTTACGCGAACAGTAGAGGTGACAATTCTAGTTGGGTTTGTGACTTCTTTTTTTGCGTAAATTTCACCCTTCACACAGGTGTTTCCTGTTACTTCCGTAACTTCATTTCCTTCTAATGTAACGGTGAGTGGACACCCAAGAGGACATCCGATACATGTTAATTCAATTGTACTCATTTTGGGGCCTCCTTTATACTTCTTCAATACGTATTGTAATCTTTGTCAAATCCGGGTATTCAGCGAGCTTCTTCTTATTAAGAATTACCTGCTCCATCTCACCCGGTGCCATAACTGGACGTTTACGTTTGCTAATTTGTTCATCGTCAAAGTATGTAACGATGGCGCAGTTTTTATAAACATCACCCACACGGAAACGAACAGTTAGATTATCTTCCATTTCGGTTGGTCGAATGAATTTTGGTACTGTGTAACGCACCCCGCCTTCCGGAACAACCTCAACTATTTTCACAGCAGTAGCAGAGCCATTTTGAATGTAAAGAGCTGCGTTTTTACCGGCAGTCGTTGCTTCCTGAGAAACATAGTCTACAAGGTCATGTACATGAAGTACGTTACCACATGCGAATATGCCTTCAATATTTGTTTCAAGGTTGTCACCAACGATAGGTCCTGAAGTAATAGGGTTAAGCGCAACACCGGCACTCTTGCTTAATTCGTTTTCTGGAATCAAACCGCAAGAGAGAAGGAGAGTATCGCATTCATAGCGGATTTCTGTTCCTTGAATCGGTCTGCGGTCTGGACCAACTTCTGCGATTGTGACAGCTTCCACACGATTTTTTCCTTCAATATCAATAACGGTATGGCTTAATTTAAGTGGAATACCGAAGTCATCCAAGCATTGAACGATATTACGCTTGAGACCTCCTGAGTATGGCATAAGTTCTGCAACAACTTTTACTTCAGCACCTTCTAATGTCATACGTCTTGCCATGATAAGCCCGATATCACCAGAACCTAGGATGACAACCTTCTTACCCGGCATATAGCCTTCCATATTGACGAGACGTTGTGCTGTGCCCGCTGAGAAAACACCTGCTGGACGATAACCTGGAATGTTAAGAGCACCTCTAGAACGTTCACGACATCCCATAGCAAGGATAACCGCTTTTGCTTGGATGTGTACCATTCCATCTTCGCGATTCATTACAGTAACCACTTTGTCGGCTGTAATGTCCATGACCATAGTGTTTAATTTGTATTCGATTCCACGTTCTAATACCTCATTGATAAAACGAGAAGCGTATTCCGGTCCAGTCAACTCTTCCTTAAAAGTATGCAAACCAAAACCATTGTGAATACATTGATTTAAAATACCACCAAGTTCTTTGTCTCTTTCGATAATTAAAATACTGTCAATTCCATTGTCCTTTGCACTGACAGCGGCAGCGAGTCCTGCAGGACCACCGCCCACGATAACTAAATCATATTGTTTCATAGTCGTTTGTCCTCCTAAAGCTCTTTGTTATATCCGATTGCAATGTTACTTGAGGCACCGTTCTTTGTGATGTCAAACATGCTTAACTTTAATTCGCGTTCCAAAATTTCCATTGTACGAGGAGAACAGAAGCCTGCTTGGCAACGTCCCATGCCTGCACGTGTACGACGTTTTACAGCATCCAGTGAGCGAGCTCCTAATGGACGGTGAATCGCGTCTAAGATTTCCCCTTCGGAAATCATTTCGCAACGACAGATGATGTTACCATATGCCGGTTGATTCTTGATAAGTACGTTACGTTCTTCCAAAGAAAGTTCTTCCGGATGAAGAATACCTTTTCTTGTAGGAATGAAATCAGCTTTTTCTGTAAAAGCAAGCATATCTTTTACAAGTCCTGCAACCATTTCGCCGATAGCCGGAGCTGAAGAAAGACCTGGCGATTCAATACCAGCTACATTCACGAATCCTTTTGCATCTGCAGCTTCCCCAATCACGAAGTCATTTCCGTCTTCATGAGCACGCAGACCGGCAAATGAAGTAATTACCTGTCGCATTGGTACATTTTTTACGCTCATTGCAGAAGTAACAGACAAAGATGCAAGTCCGTCACCTGTTGTATTTAGCGATTCTTTGTCTTCCACATCTAATGCTGTAGGACCAACAAGAAGGTTGCCGTGTAAGGTTGGCGATACAAGTACACCTTTACCCATTTTGGAAGGCAGTTGGAAAATTGTATGACTTACATGGGAACCAGCATCTTTATCTAACAAGCAATATTCACCTTTTCTTGCTGTAATGTGAAGTTTGTTTTCGCTTACCATGTTATTGAGCTCATCAGCGTAAACACCAGCAGCATTGATTACCACTTTTGCTTCAAAGATTTCTTCTTGGTCTCTGTCGGTATGTAAGGTTTTGATTGCATATCCGTTTTCCGTCTTCTCGATATTTTTCACTTCTGTATTTAAAAAGAAGGAAACACCATTCACACATGCATTTTCAGCAAATGCCATTGTCATGTGGAATGGGCAAACAATACCGCCAGTTGGAGCGTAAAGTGCACATGTTACATCATCAGCTATGTTTGGTTCCATTGTTACTAATTCTTCACGTTCTACAATTCTACATCCGGGAACTCCATTCGAGGTTGCTTTTTTAAACAGCTCATCAAGTCCACCTCGGTCTTGATCCTTGGTGCAGACAACAAGTGATCCGTTTCTTTTAAAGGGAATGTCCAATTCCTCTGAGAGAGTATCCATTAATTCGTTGCCGCGAACATTGAGTTTCGCTTTGAGTGAGTCTGGTTTTGCATCAAATCCCGCGTGAATAATTGCGCTGTTTGCTTTTGAAGTTCCGTTACAAACATCTTCTTCACGTTCGATGACACAGACGTTTGCCTGATATCTGGATAATTCACGTGCAATAGCACTGCCGATGACACCAGCACCGATGATTGCTACATCATACATTCTTTTGTTCTCCTTTTCCTTATTGATATGATTAAAAAAAGCAAGGTAAAATAAAGTGACCCTAATCACTTTATTCTACCTTGCTCATGTCTCTTGGTAATCTATTCAATTATCAAAGATACTAATTCAAAAATCCATTCTGTAGTATTTGTTTCTTTTCTTCTGCCTTTTTGTCTGATGCTAATAGCACATCTAGCATTTTCAACAGTTCATTTCTCATCGCACTATTATATCTCGGAATAGCGAATTTTACAACCTATTTTTTTAAGAATACAATCATATTCACCATTCTACCCTCTAAATCCAAACAATTCATTCAACCACTGAATGCCCCAATCCACCCAGATGACCGCCGGCTGCAAAATAAAAAGTGTAGAAAAACGGTATGTTATGACTGTCACTTATTTCACCCTCGGCATCTCCGTCATTCTCAATTTTGCACATCCATATGGATATAACGTCACATCCTCCTCTTCACCGACTGGCTCTCTGGACTCCGGTAGTTTCGCGCAAACAGTCTCATATCCGTCTTCCCATCCCCAGTTGATTTTAACCGCTTTTGCTTTGATAATCACCGGTGGTTTATCAGATGAGAATGGAATCTCATCTACCGTCTGCGGAATCACTTCCAGCTCATCGCTGCAATATCCGTAATTCCAATCCGATTTTCCAACATATTCATAATCACAGTATGGAAATTTTCTCTCCACACCGTTTCTTTCGTATTCATACATCACTTTTTCATATTGAATCGGTAATGAAAACACGAGTGAACCACATTTTACGGTCTTCAAATCATGTGGTCTGTCCACATATTCCGGAATTGTCCCAAAACAGATTCTGATTGCTCGGTTCTCATCTTTACAAATGTCAAACACCAATTCACTGTGATTCTCGACTACACTGCCATCCACTGTCACATGCTTTGCAAATGATGGAATTCGCACCTTGAAGGTAAAATTCTTCTTTGCATCAATCTTATATACAAATTGATTCTTAAATGGATATTCTGTTTCAAGCGAAATCTTCACATCTCCTGCATCAAGAGTTGCCGGCAATGCATTAAATGCAAGCATTTCCAACCTTCTGCATCTCCGCCAATCCACGCACTGTCTCTGACATCGCGCCACACTTTATCTGCTATATCTATGTTAGAAAGCTATGTTAGAGACACACAATAACTATGCACAAGGAGGCCACCATGAGCGGTATCGATATGAACAAACCAATTACATACCTACATGCATCCCTTCGTTATTTCAGCGCAAACGAGCATCATGTGAAACGTGTATGTAAAGAGGATGTTCTTCTGCTTGTATTTGATGGTGTACTTCGTTTTTCTGAAAACGGTGTAGAACAAGAAATCCACGCAGGGGAATATTATATCCAAAAGAAAAATATGCTGCACGATGGAAAAATCGCAAGTGGTTCTCCAAAATATTTATATGTGCATTTTTTAGGAGAATGGGTTGAGAACGACACCTCACTGGCGCGCCACGGATATTTTGATTATATGAATTTAAAATCTCTCATGAAAGAGTTGGATCGCTTGTGTCATGATAATGCGTCTTACATTGAACAAACCGCAACTTTTTTCCAAATCCTCTCCCACTTATACCAGACAGAGAAAGAGATTGTCCCGGCTAATCAGATTGCAGAATATATCAAGAACAATTGCACCAAGGATTTGACTCTAAAAATGATTTGCGAAGAATTCAATTTCAGCAAGAACCATGTGATTAACATTTTCAAGAAAGAGTATAACATGACTCCTTTTGAATATATGAATCATCTAAAAATAAAACAGGCCGAGTATCTCTTTGAGATTACATCCCGACCTGTCGAAAGTATCGCTTATGAATGTGGGTTTCATCATTATTCCCACTTTTATAGGTTGTTTTATCGTGCGCATAATGTTGCACCATCTGATTGGAGAAAACAAAAACAATTATCCCCTGTTACAAATCTGCATCAAAGAACATAATGTAATAAATCGGGATATAGGTTATCTTACCTTTTTGTGCTACAGTTCGCTCATTCGAAACAACAAAGGCTTTTTTTACATGATAGTCCTCATTCTGAACAAATGTGTTCAGCGCACTATGCACAGTATAGTCCTTTCCCGATTTCACTTCAATCGGTACGGCGGAAAGGCTGTCGTAATCATCAATAAGATAATCCACTTCGCCTTTGTTGCGATTGTCATAATAAAATAGTTTATGGCCGTGTGCAATAAGTTCACTGGCAACTACCGTTTCATAAACTGAGCCGAGATTGATGCTTTTTTCATCATCCAAAATGGCACGAATATTATTTCCATAGAGAATACCTGTAAGAATACCTACATCATTAAGATAAAGTTTTAGTAAGTTCTTTCCGGTAGATTCTATTAGTGGAAAGACAGGAGTAGAGATTGCCTGTACATTGAGAGCAATACCAGCGCTAATAAGGTATTCAAACTCGTCGCTATAATCATGAAATGTTTTTCCTTTTTTATTCTCAATACTCTGTGCTATAACACGCTTTTTCTTGTTTTCCATATTGGATGGAATAAGGTCATAGACTCTGCGAATCTTCAACTTATTATCTTCACCATATTTAGAAGCATCCGCAGCATAGTAATCGTGAATTTCACCTTGAATATCCCGAACGGACTGAATGTTCTTTTCTGCAAGGTAAGAATTAACTGCATCAGGCAGTCCGCCTACCAGCAAAAACTTTTTGAACAAGTCCATCATCTTATTATGCATGGACTCGTCAAGTGCTTCCAAACGTTCGAATTTCTTTCGCATAGAAGAAATAACAAGCTCATTCATTCCATTAGCATAAAGAAACTCTTCAAAATCCAACGGGAACATTCTGACCTTACGAATGCTTCCCATTGGAATAGATGTTGTCTGTGACAGTGTTACACCAAGTAGCGAGCCACTGGCAACGTATGTGAATTTGTCATCTTGCGCCAGAAATTTAAGTAGGGTGAGTAAATGCGGATAAACCTGAATTTCATCAATGAAAATCAAGGTGTTTTTCTTTTCTTTCATCTTTGCACCTTCAAGCATACTGACCTGAAGATAAAAGTCCTCTACCGTTTTGACGTTAGCAAAGAGCCTGTCGCCTAAAGAATCTGCAACCATATTAAGTTCAATAAAATTTTCAAAACATTTTCTACCCACATAACGGACAATATAAGTCTTGCCAACCTGACGTGCTCCATCAATTAAAAGAACTTTTTGGGAGTCAGAATTGAAGTGTTTTTCAATAAGAGTTTCTATCTTCCTGTATAACATATAGAACACCCCCTTTTTACTTTTCAAACAAATTATAACACAAAAATCTGACTTTTCAATAAAAACTTTAGCCCAAATTGCAACTTTTCAAATATTTGCGTTTTCCGAATGTACTAGTCAAGAAAATCGGCGAAAATCGTATCATTCATTCCTAAACCTTCCTAAACCTTACTATCTTGCTTTATTATTCTAAAATTATTCTCTGGCGACACTCTCATTGCTATTATAGCGATTATACTATTAGTTGAATTTTATACGAAGCGATTATCGAAAATAAAACAGGCCGAGTATCTCCTTGAGATTACATCCCGACCTGTCGAAAGTATCGCTTAGAAAAAGGCGCCGAGGGTGTGAAATGCCCCTGTCTACTTGACAGGGGCATTTCATGGTTCTCTCGACGTAGTTTTTTATGTTTATTTGGTCCCTAATATTCTTCGAATACCTACAATGGTACGACAGTCAATGGAACGATTGCTTGTAATACCTTCTTCTGATGACTGTGCTTCTACAATCTTGCCATTTCCTGCGTAAATTGCAACGTGTCCAACTCCATTTTTTCTTGCATATATTACAATGTCACCGGGTTGAACATCTTCTCTGGAAACGGGTACGCCTTCGTTTAAGAAGGACATGGAATAGCGTACCGTGTTGTAACCGAAATGCTTGTAAACTAAGTGTACAAATCCGGAACAGTCACATCCCTTTGTGAGACTGTTGCCACCCCATACATAAGGATTGCCCACAAACTGTAAGGCATAGTTCACAAGCTCTTGTCCTGCGACATTTTGTCCACCGGAATAGGTTGGTTTCTTGTTCGCTGCTTCCTGTTTTTTGCGTTCTTCCTCCTGCTTACGAATGATTTCGTTTTGTTCTTCGATGGTCTTTTTATAGGCTGCAGCTTGCTTTTTGGCACTTGCAAGCTGGGTTGCATATTCATTCTGTGCATCTTCTAGCTG
The DNA here is from genome assembly GCA_045603165.1 of Agathobacter sp. Taxonomy (GTDB): domain Bacteria; phylum Bacillota; class Clostridia; order Lachnospirales; family Lachnospiraceae; genus Roseburia. Next base: position 20,573 of record JAZULP010000018.1, read on the forward strand.
GGCAATCATGGCTTCTACTTCCGCCTGCTGGCCCAGGAATGCTTCCTGTTTCATCAACAGCTCATCCATTTTTACCATAAGCTGCTGTTCTTTTGCTTCTACTTCTTCGACAGTGGCCTGATACTGCTCGGTAAGCTGACGATCGCTTTGGTAAATGGTAGAAATGTATTCGACCCTGTTTAACATGTCTGCGATACCTTTGGATTCTAAAATCGCAGTCCATAAATCGTCCTGGGTGCTGTTTTCATACATAAACTGAATCCGCAGCTTCATCGCCTCATATTGTTCGGCTTCTGCAATGCGTGCTTCTTCCAGTTCAATGGTCGTCTGGTCAATGACCTCTTGGGTGCTGCCAATCTCTGCTTCTAAGTCAGCCTGTTTGTCCATCAGCTTGGAGAGTTTTGAACGAACACTACCTAGTTCTTCGTCTACCTCGTCCTTCTGGTTCTCGATATCGTCAATTTGATTTTCTACGTCTTTCAAATTGTCTTCGGCTTCCTCTTTCTTGTCTTTGGCACTTGTTGCCCACACCATGTCAGCCGCATAAGGTAGGCTTATCAGGAATGTTGCTACCAATAATAATGCTATGTACTTTTTGTTCTTTTTAATAATGCTTTTTATTTTTCTCATAACTACACTATACTTGGTATTGGAAGCTATGTCAAATACCTCTTTTTACCAAGGCGGGGTAAATTGTAACGGTACAGACCTAAACGCATCTTCTACAATTTCTTCTTTACTTTTTCACCAGAGTATGGTATCGTAATCACATTGAGCAGAAGTGGTGGAATGGCAGACGCGCTGGCTTCAGGTGCCAGTGGTAGCAATACCGTGTGGGTTCAAGTCCCATCTTCTGCATTGAAAACAAAAAGACTCAGAATCGTCTGGGTCTTTTTTGTTTTTACATGCCTATTTTTCTTTCTTGTGTTGTTTGAGATGTAAGAGGTAAAACATATTTAATTCCACATAGAATCAGAGTATATCCGCCTCTTTCTACGCTTTAACATATCGTGTCATTCGGGATTGACCGATCTTCTTAATTTGTCCTTCTCGCACCATTTTGCTCAGTACGGCCTCCACAGTTGTGGGACTGACATCCGGCAAGATGTTGCAAATATCAGCCTTAGAAATAGGCACTAAGCTATTAAGAACAGTTGCCTCGATTCTTGCCGTCTTTGTGATCTTTTTGCCGTGAACAACTGCAAAACGCTTGTCCAACTCTTTGTAACACATATAGAGTGTAGAGAGGAAATTCTCAACAAAGGGAATATAAGAGTTTTGGTTTTCATGCCAACCGATAGAGGATTCGCGCAATGCTTCATAATAATATGTCTTATAGTTATTGATCTGTTCCTCAAAGGAAACATACTTTCCTGCATCATAGCCGTTTTTGTAAAGCAGCAGTAAGGACAGCAGACGAGACATTCTACCGTTACCATCTCGGAAAGGGTGAATGCACAAGAAGTCAAGTACAACGCAAGGAATTAGCAGAAGCTGATTGATGTTAGCGTCATTGCGGGCTTCCATATAGGCAAGCTCCAACTGTTCCATTGCCTCGTTTACCTCAGAGGCCGGCGTGGGCTTAAATCGGACTTTTCGGTTGCCATTTTTATCTTCTTCAATGATATAGTTATCGCCCGTTTTGTACTGACCGCCGTACTCATAACCAGCAATCCGCATCATGGTCTCGTGTAATCTTAAAATATCGCTTTTTCGTAGATCCAAAGTATCGTGGTGTAAATGAATTGCGTTCAAAGCATCCCTATAACCTGCGATTTCACCCTCTGTATGGTTCAGGGGAGCACTGTCTTGATTCACAATCGCGGCAATACGCTCATCACTGGTGACGATACCTTCAATAGCGTTAGAACTCTTTACCGATTGCACCTTAGCTACTGCTTCTAACTCCGTAAATACCTTGGCGTATTCTTCTTTTCGTACGCCTGCCATTGTCTTTAATGATGCGATACTGGATGTAAGATTGATCAGATTTGCTGGCAACAAGCCATTATTTAAAAAGGAATAATCAAACTTTCTCATAGTTAGCCCTCCGTTTTTGCACATAATTATATTATATCATGTGCAGAAAAACAATAGTTAATGCATAATTAACATTAGAAAATATGCAGTAAATGCACGTTATATGCAGTTAAGGACAATAAAATAGTTTCGCTTATATTAAAAGAAAAATATTTTCTGCTGGACATCTCTCCAATTGTCCCATGGAAGCACTTTTTATTTTACAGGAGATAATATGGAATTAAAGAAACCTACTACATTTGAAGAACAGATAAAACTTCTTGAACAAAAAGGGATAAACATAACAAAGCATGACGCTTGCAAAAAGATGGTCATTTTCCAATTTGAGTAATCATAGATTTCTTTTCCATTGGAATGTTATCCTATTTCTATAGAGGAATGAAAAACAAAAATAGTCCAACGGAAGATGGGACTTGAAAGTTCACCCAGTGACCAGAATCCAGTAAAATGAAGGGTTTGAACAGCATCGACTACACTGGTCACACCTCAGGTCACACCTACAACTGAATTTTTTAATCTTATTTATCATCTAAATTTACTTCAAAGAAAAAGACATTCCATAGTTTTACTTACAGAACGCCGTAATTTTTCTTTATTTTTTATAATTCATATAATTTTCTTCCAGTTTTTTAAAATCACAACAAGCTTTAAATAAAAAAGGATTATGTTTAGTTGTTCTATCTGCGTGAACTTTTTTTGCTTTATCAATAATATTTTTACTATTTTTTCTTATGTATCGAATCTCATTTGATTCATAAGTGTCGATTTCCGCGTTAATTTCCAAGGCTGTATATGTACCTTCTTTTACTGGAAACATATTGTTATGTAAAATATTAGCAATTTCTGTATCATCACTATCTTTAACAAATGTCGTTATTAATGCAGATCTTTTATTTTTACCTTCTTTTTTTCTTTCTTGTGTTGTCTGAGATGTAAGAGGTAAAACATAATTAATTCCATTTATCATGGTAATTATTCCAACAAAAGGTCTGTTATTGTATTTTACACTTATTCTATAATCGATTTTATGCAAGTATTTCAAATAATCCGCGTCGATTTTATATAAAAACAATTTTTCTTCCATTTCTTCTCCTAGTATATAAAAGGGCTGTTTACTTTCGTAAACAACCCTTTAAGACCGTCCACTAAAGCAGGACCTCTCTAATTTTGAATCGTCCACTAAAGCAGGACCTCTCTAATTATACCGCCATTGGTATAACTCTAATTATATTATACCCTATCACAGCATAAAATCAACATTGACTTCCGCAAAGAGTAAGAGTATAATAATATATTTTATTCATATAGGTTGATTATATGCATAAAACTTTATGTATTTTATTATTAAAAATCAAATATGTCAATCTTTTTAACAAAATAATTTTTCTTTAGTAGGAACAAGAAATAAAAACTTACATATTTTAAGAATCAATTACACCTAAATTCCATCATATTCTTCATTTTTTGATTATATATTTTAATATATGTAATCTGTCTTTTATCGTTATACTGAATGTCTATTACATCAAATGTGTCATTACACTTCCATCTATTATTTTCCTGTCTATGTGTTTTTAAGTTTTCATTAAAGACAAACAAATTCTTTGCGGTATAAAGTTCCCTGCCAATTCCAACATTTACACATACACGTTTAAACGAATCACTTGCCAGCCCTTTTTCACTTTCTGAAAAGCTTTCAGTTCCTGTATCTTCTTTCTCAATCCATTGCTGCTTCTCTGGGTCCCAAATAGAAAGCAAACAATTTTTATTATCTCTGCTATGATGACGTTGCCAATTTAATGGACCTACAGTTTCATCTAATATATTCATATCACATCTTGCATCTTTATATAAAAGAAGCTGAATTCCATATTGATTACATAATCCAATCCTTACTTCTATTTCGTCTGGTCTAAGAAGTCTAAATATTAAATTCATAAAAGCACCCCCTATACAACCGTTATTTTTGAAATACGCACACGCACATCTTTTATTTTTATATAATCTTCTGGTGACTCAAGCCCTGCTTTTCTAAATTTTCTCTTTTCATGATAATTCTCTCCTTTTTACGATATTTTTTAACGAAGTCTATCTACTTCTGGGAAACTCCGAAAGATGGAATCGAACCATTCTGCCCTTGGAGTGCTTAATTTACACTAATACTGCCAATGGAGTGCGCCATCACACTGTTTCGGAAAATTGCGGACGGCAGACTTGAACTACCACTGTCAGCTAAGGAGACTGACGTGCTTCCTTTACACTAATCCGCGTCGGTGCCCAGCTCCGCTCCGCAGCCAGGCAATAAAATGGGGAGGTGAATAAATACAAAAAAGCCAAGTATCAAACCGCTTTTGGTTCAATAACTTGGCTCTTAGGCTCTACATTTATTATATTTTCTTTTTTGCACACTTTACAGTATGCTGGAAAATCAATTAATTTGGTCGATGGTAATAATTTTATCATCTTCTTGCCACATTGCGGACAAGTATACCAAGAAAATTTTTGAGTATCACTCAATATAG
>JAZULP010000019.1:0-51275 GCA_045603165.1 Agathobacter sp.
GATATAGGAAAAGCACTAGATCACGATATGGAAGGTACGCACGTTGAAATAGGTGTTGATGTATTATAGAAATTTAAAGTAAATGATTTAGTTATTAATGCAGTTCAGGCGCACCATGGAGATGTTGAACCTAAAACATTAGAGGCTATTTTAGTACAAGCTGCAGATGCTATATCTGCATCAAGACCAGGAGCAAGACGTGAAACATTAGAAACATACATCAAAAGATTAGAAAAACTAGAAGAAATTGCAGATTCTTTTGAAGGTGTAGAAAAATCATTTGCAATACAAGCAGGTCGTGAAGTAAGATTGATCGTAAAACCAGACAAGATTACAGACGACGAAATGGTAATTATGGCAAGAGATGTTGCAAAAAAAGTAGAAAGCGAAATGGAATATCCAGGTCAAATTAAAGTAAATGTAATTAGAGAGTCCCGTGTAGTGGACTACGCAAAATAATTAAAAAATTAGACTGAGAATACTTGATTATTAGTCAAGAGTTCTCAGTCATTTTTTTGTTATGTTTTTCTTAACCGAATCTTAGTTTGGAGCATATTGTAAAAGAGAATCTCTTTTGATACTATCATTATGAGGTGCTTTTATGAATGCAGAAATAAAACAAAAAATTATATGCTGTGTGTTAGCAACTATAATATTTTTGTGGGGGATAAGCGTAGTGGTGACTACGGCTAATTCCTCTTTTTTGAGTTCTATAAATGTAAAAAGCACCACCAACACAATCCTTTGTTCTACAGATCATATCATGAAAGAATCTGTCGTATGTATACCAAGTATGCTGAATAAGAGCATGGATGCTATTCGAAGTCGTGCAGGAGGATCATGGCAGAACAAATCGGTTTATTTATTTCTTGTTGTAGGCTGCTTCCTACAATATCTATTTTATTATCAAAGTGCAGAAAGCAAAGAAGATGGACAGCTCTTTTTGTGCAGATCTGTAATCGTTGATTATATTCACCTTAAGGATAGTGGAGAATAAATACTCATTATTAAATTTTCCTATACAATTGTATAGGTTTATTTCACGTGCGAAAAAGGTAATAAGGAGTATAAAAAATGGCAGAAATTATACAGATTGCTTTATTGGCAATTGGTTTTTTTATGTTAGTTAAAGGTGCAGACTATTTCGTAGATGGTGCTGCTGGTATTGCAACAAAATTTGGTATTCCACAGTTAGTAGTAGGTCTTACAATCGTTGCTATGGGAACAAGTGCTCCAGAAGCAGCTGTTTCTATTACAGGTGCTATGGCAGGTGCAGCAGATATCGCTGTTGGTAATGTAGTAGGAAGTAATATCTTAAATATTTTAATCATTTTAGGTATCACAGGTGTAATTACAACAGTAGCAGTTCAGAAATCAACACTTTTTATTGAGATTCCATTTATGCTAGTTGTAACAGTTGTACTTATTTTCCTCGGTCTTTCCGGAAATGAGCTTACACTTATAGAGGGTGTGATTTTTTGGGTTCTTTTCATCATCTATCTTGGATATTTGTATGTGTTAGCAAAAAAGGGTACAGAGGAAGAAGCAACAGAGGATAGACCTGTTTGGAAATTGCTTCTTTTTGTAATCGCTGGTGGAGTAGTAGTAGTATTGGGTGCTAATGTATCAGTAAATGCTGCAACCTCTATTGCAGAGGCAATCGGAATTAGTGAGCGTTTCATCGGTCTTACAATTGTTGCATTGGGAACATCGCTTCCAGAATTAGTAGCGTCTGTTACAGCTGCTAGAAAGGGTAACGCAGATATCGCTATCGGTAACATCGTAGGTAGCAACATCTTCAATATCCTTTTTGTATTAGGAACAAGTGCACTTATCACACCAATTCCTTACCAGGCAAATTTCCTTGTAGATGGTATCATCGCAGTAGCCGCAGGTGTACTTCTTTGGATTGCTACAATTAGAAAGAAAGAACTGAATCGTTTTTGGGGTATTGTAATGCTCCTTGGATATGTTGTATATTTTATCTATCTTATTCAGTAAAAAATAAGGGAGATAAAATACTATGAGTGATAAAATCAAGCGTATAAGCAGAGAACTGGTATATAAGGGCTCCATTCTAGATATCTACAAAGATACCATGGATGTAGGCAATGGCAAAATTGAGGAATGGGATTTTGTATCTCATCGTAAAGGTGCAGCCTGTGTGGTACCTGTATTGCCTGATGGACGAATCCTTATGGTGCATCAGTATCGTAACGCATTGGAAAGAGATACCATCGAGGTACCAGCTGGTGCCAGAGACAGTGTTACGGAAGATACTATGGTATGCGCGATTCGTGAACTTGAAGAAGAAACCGGTTACAAAAGCAATAAAGTAAGCAAGCTCTTAGAGCTTCGTACTACCGTTGCATTTTGTGATGAAATCGTGGATGTATATCTGGCAGAGGATTTGGTGCCAGGCGAACAGCATTTGGATGATGCTGAGGATATTCGCATAGAAGCCTTTGAATTAGATGAACTCTTGGACAAAATTTACAGTGGCACAATTCAGGATGCCAAAACTGTTGCTGCGATTTTAGCTTATAGTACTAAAATGAAAAAATAGGACATATTATTAACCAAATGGGAATTTGGGGGATAGTATGAAAAAAATTCTTTTGATGCTAATTTTGTTCTTCATATGTGGATTTGTCAGTGCAGATTTATGTGTGGAAGAATTAAAAGAAAGTAATGCTTTGCTACAATTGGAAGTTTATGAAGGCTATGCCAATGCAAAGCTAGCTTTTAAGGATATATTTTGGAATATTTTTTATGAGCGATCGAAATTATTTGGAATAATCATATTGCTTTGTTTTACGCCGCTACGGGAAAAATTATCTGTGATACTTTTTAGTATATTCTCTTTTATCTGGGGGTTTTTCTTTATGAGCTGTATTGTGGAGCTTGGTGTAGCAGGCGTCGTGGTAGCCCTTGTATCCGTGTTACCGCACGGAATTATGTATGCAGGCGTGGTATCAATGATTTTACGAAAACATAAACTGCGTAGCTTTCATCAAAGGGATAGAATGCTTATGAATGTTGGAACATACATATTTCTCGTTTTGTTGTTCATCACTGGCTGCGTAGTGGAAAGTCTGGTTGGCACACACTTTATACCTTGGGTTATCCGATTAAGTTTCATATAAAAGGGACGGCTAAGCCGTCCCTTAAATTTTAGCAACCTTCTGCAATATCATAAATTAATCGTTTTGTATCTTCCCATCCTAAGCATGGGTCTGTAATAGATTTTCCATAAATACCTGTTCCGATTGTCTGAGAGCCTTCTTCAATATAGCTTTCAATCATCAATCCTTTTACAAGCTTATGTATATCCTCCGAATGTCTACGGCTGTGAAGAACTTCCTTCGCAATACGAATCTGTTCTTTGTATTTTTTTCCTGAGTTGGAGTGGTTGGTGTCAATAATTGCAGCCGGATTAATAACATCCATTTTTTCATACATTTCATGAAGTCTGATAAGGTCTTCATAATGATAGTTTGCTACGTTGTTTCCGTGTTTGCTAGTTGCTCCACGAAGAATTACGTGAGCATATGGGTTTCCAGACGTTGCTACCTCGTAACCACGATGCACAAAATGATGAGAGTGTTGTGCCGCATAAACGGAATTTAACATAACAGAGAAGTCGCCACTGGTAGGATTTTTCATACCAGACGCTACGTCAAATCCGCTTACTGTTAAACGATGCTGTTGATCTTCAACAGAACGAGCGCCAATGGCTACATAGGATAATAAATCCTCTACATATCCCCAGTTATCTGGATAAAGCATTTCGTCTGCACATGTAAGACCACTTTCTGAGATTGCACGAATGTGCATTTTTCTCATAGCGATTAAGCCTTCTACCATGTCTGGTGCTTTCTCAGGATCTGGCTGAGATGCGATGCCCTTGTAGCCATCACCATTGGTTCGAGGCTTATTAGTGTAGATACGAGGTACGATGATGATTTTATCCTGCACATCTTCCTGTACCTTTGTAAGACGGCTGATATAATCGCAGACAGCATCTTCATTGTCCGCTGAGCAAGGTCCAATAATTAAAAGAAATCGATCATCCCTGCTTGAAATGATGTCACCAATCATTTTGTCTCGCTGTGCTTTTAATTCTGTTAACTCTCTCGATAGTGGATATTCTTTTTTTATGTCCGTTGGACTTGGAAGTTGATTTAAAAATGTAAAACTCATTGCAATTCTCCTTATCCTAAATGCATAGATAGTGAATATATTAAACTTTTTTTTGGATATTGTCAATTTTATAGAAGCATATTTCATTGCATTCATCGAAAGATATGAGTATAATGAGAAGGAAAAACTTGAGGAGACAATTTGGATGAAAGAAATGCTGACTGTAAAGAATAAAACAATTGGAAAAGGAACACCGCTAATTTGTGTGTCTGTTATGGAATCCGAAGTACAGGGGATTGTATCTGAAATAGAACGATTAGTTGCACAGGGGATTGAAATGCTGGAGTGGCGCGTAGATGCCTTTTTAGATGTAGAAAATCCAAATGCAGTTCGTGAGATACTACAAACAGTTGCACCTATTATTAGCGACACCATTTTCGTATTCACATTCCGTTCCAAGGAACAGGGCGGTGAGCGTTCGCTTTCGAAAGAGAAGCTCTCTGATTTACATCAGGTGGCAGCAGAATCGCATGTAGTAGATTTTATAGATGTAGAGTATTTTTCTACAGAAGACACAGATGTGAAGATTCATAATCTCCAGAAAATGGGTAGCAGAGTGATTGCCTCACATCACAATTTTCATGAAACACCATCTGCTGATGCCTTGAATCAGCTCTTAGAGCAGATGAAACATAGCCATGCAGATATTGTAAAATTGGCCATGATGCCAAATGATGTAGATGATGTACTTCGCTTACTACAGGAAACCAATCTTTTCCATAAGAAATACCCAGCTCAGCCGCTGATTACGATGTCTATGGGGAAACTAGGCGTAATATCGAGAGTTTCCGGTGAAACCTTTGGCTCTTGTGTAACCTTTGCTGCGGGCAAAAATGCCAGTGCACCAGGACAAATTCCAGCAGATGAATTGCAGTATATTTTGACAGCATTAAGTAGTGAGTAATGTTGACTTTTACAGGGCTGTTTGATAAACTAAATTAGTTAAAGGCAGCCGTAGTATAATGGATAGAACGCAGGACTCCGACTCCTGAGATATGGGTTCGATTCCCGTCGGCTGCACTTTGGTGTTTGTACATTTGGAGGATTATATGAAAGATATTTTAGATAAAGTAAAAAAGATATTAAAAGAAAAAATAGTTCCAGCATTGAAAAAACTTGGAGAAAAAGCAAAAGTCTTATTCGCGAAGGTAAAACCATTCACAGAAAAAATAGTTCCATTTGTGAAAGAAAATAAAAGATATTTTGGCACAGTTGGATTATTTGTCTGTTTCGTTGTAATACTTGTTTTTTTTACTGGGGATGATTTCAATGCAGAGAGAATCGCCAAAATGAACAGCAGAACTATTTCGGGCGAGGATTATATGCCAGATGCTGAATTTGAAATCGATGCATATCCAGCAATAAATGCACTCATTACACAGTATTTTAATGCATATGTAGTTGCAGATTTTACTACTCTCGAAGCAATCGCAAAGCCTATGTCTGAGATGGAAAAGAGTTATATTACCGCAATAAGTCCATTCTATGAGGCATATCAGAATATTACTTGCTATACCAAACACGGTTTATCCAAAGATTCTTATATTGTGTCAGCATGCTTTGATATTAAATTTACAAATGTGGAAACTGCGGCACCAAGCATGGTTTTATTCTATGTTCAAACAGCAAAAGATGGTTCCGTTTACATCAACAATTTGTATTCCGATTTTAACATGATGTATGCAGAAGCTTCGCTTGATAAGGATGTGTATACTGCATTGCGTAAATACACAACACAGGATGATTATATTGCATTATATAATGAAGTGGAGACTGCCTATTTAGAATTGATAAAAGAAAATACGGATGTGTATCAGATGACTAAGCGTACGATTCCAGGAACCAGACAGGTGTGGGAGGATACGGTTTATTATGTAGAGCAGCCTACAGAAGAGTTGGAGAGCACAGAATCTACAGAAACTACACAGCCGACAGAACAGGCACCATCTGAAACACCAGCGGAATCGGAGACACCAGCACCATCAGAATCGGAAGCACCAGTTCCATCCGAAGCACCAGTACCAGTAGTACAAAAGGTGAAGATTGTTAATGTTAGAAACAAGGTTAATATTCGCCAACAGGCAGATGTAAACTCTGCTGATATTGGAGACGCACATGGGGATGATGTATTTGTAAAGCTTGGTGTGGAAACAGATTCATCTGGACAGGCATGGACCAAGATTCAGTTCGATGGCGACAAGGTTGGATATATTATGGCAACATATACAGAGGATATAGCGGAATAAACCCCAAAAGGTTCGCCGGACTTTTTTCTGGATGCAAGGCAAAACGGAGGCTTCTACAAGTCTCCGTTATTTGAGTTTTTAAGCAGACGAGTATAGATAAAATGAGATCTTTGTCAAAAGGAATATTATGGAAAATATTGGAGTTCGAATTAATAAATTCTTGAGTGAGGCTGGAGTATGTTCCAGACGTGAAGCAGACCGCAAACTACAAAATGGTGAGATTACTATCAATGACCGTGTGGCAGTGACTGGAGAGAAAGTGTTTCCGGAGGATATTGTCTATGTGAACGGTAGACCTATACAAAGGGAAGAAGAAATGATTCTTCTTGTGTTAAATAAGCCGAAAGGGATTGTATGTACTGCGGAAAAACGGGAAAAGAATAATGTGATTGATTTTATGAAATATCCAAAACGCATTTATCCAATCGGACGTCTGGATAAGGATTCCGAAGGCTTGCTTCTTATGACAAATAATGGTGAGATTGTAAATAAGATTATGCGTGCGGGAAATATGCACGAAAAGGAATATATTGTTACAGTCAATAAGCCAGTGACAGACAGCTTTGTGCGTGGTCTGGCAGGGGGAGTTCCCCTGGTGGAATTAAACACAACTACCCGCAAATGCGAGGTGGAGAAAATTGCCAACCGCAAGCTACGCATCGTATTAACACAGGGGCTGAATCGTCAAATCCGTCGCATGTGTGAATATTTTGGATATCGTGTGGAACGGTTAGAAAGAGTCCGTATTATGAATATCAGGCTAGGAGATTTGAAGCCGGGTGAATATCGTGAAGTGACAAAAGAGGAGTATGACAAGCTCATGAAGCTGATTCGTAGTTCTTCTAATGCGCCAATAAAAATGGATAGAAAAGAAAATATATAGAATAGGAATTTGGAACATGTCAGAAACCAGCAAAACAAACCGAATTCAAGAGTTAGTGACACAACTGAATAAAGCCTCGGAAGCCTATTACAATGGACAGGATGAAATTATGTCCAACTATGAGTGGGATGCTATGTTTGATGAGTTGACAGCTCTCGAAGTAGAAACGGGGTATGTACTGTCAAACAGTCCTACTCAGAATGCAGGTTACGAGAGCACCAGCGGCAAGAAAGAGGCGCATGAATATTCTGCCCTTTCTTTGGCAAAAACGAAAAGTGTAGAAGAATTATCAAAATGGGCAAACGATATGCCAATCTGGTTATCATGGAAGCTAGATGGATGTACGCTGGTGTTGACATATGACAATGGAAGGTTAACCAAAATCCTTACCAGAGGGAATGGTACCATCGGTACGAATATTACCCATTTGAAAAATTCTATCAAGGGCTTCCCGACGGAGATACCATATCAGGGACATTTGGTGGTACGTGGAGAAGCCGTGATTTCCTACACAGATTTTGCCATGATTAATGATGTGATAGAGGATGAGGATGAAAAATATGCAAATCCTCGTAATCTGGCTTCCGGAACCCTGAATCTGGATGATGTAAAGGAAGTAAAGAATCGTTGCGTACATTTCTATGCTTTTACACTCGTACACATGGATGAACCAATGGTCTCCTGGGGTGAGCGCATGAATTTCTTAGAAGATATGAAGTTTACCGTGGTCGACAGAGAGCTTGGAGATGCTACAACAATTCCAGAAATGATAGAGAAATGGACAAAACGCGTGGAAACTGGCAAAATGGATTTACCGGTTGATGGTCTGGTCATTTGCTATGATGATACGGAATATGCATCCACAGGTAGTGTGACAGGACATCATGCTACACGAGCCGGCTATGCTTTTAAATGGCAGGATGAGGCGGTAGAAAGTAAATTGCGCTACATTGAATGGTCCTGTGCGGTGTCTACCATTTCACCGGTTGCTGTGTTTGAGCCGGTACAGATAGAGGGAACTACGGTTTCTCGTGCTTCTCTTTGTAACCTGAGTGAAATAGAGAGACTTGGTGTGGGCAGAGAATGTACTTTGCAAGTGATAAAAGCTAACAAAATTATCCCAAAATGTATCGCTGTTAAGGATGCGATAGGGGAGGTAGCGATTCCAACAGAATGTCCTGTGTGTAAGGCATCTACCCGTATTCATACTAGTGTTAGTGGAACGAAAACTTTGCATTGTACCAATCCAGATTGTACAGCAAAAAATGTAAAGAAATTCAGCCGCTTTGTTAGCAAAAACGGCATGGATATTGACGGACTTTCGGTGCAGACGATGCTGAAGTTTATCAATGATGGTTTTATACGTGAGTTTGCAGATATTTATAGTCTGTCAGAGCATTTTTCAACTATTAGTCAGCTAGAAGGCTTTGGCGAGAAGTCCTGCGACAACATGGGTAAAGCCATTGAAAAAAGCCGGAGTGTGCATCCAGTGAATTTTATCTATGCAGTGTGTATACCTATGATAGGAACGGATGCCGCAAAGAAAATCGTAAATACAGTTGGATTTGAAGGCTTTTTGGAACGCATGGAACAGGGCATTGGTTTTGAGGATATCGATGGAATTGGTGGTGAAAAGTCCAATTCTATATTAAAATGGTTTGAAAATGAAAGTAATAAAAACAGCCTTTATCATTTATTGAAGGTTGTCCAGATAGAGCGGGTAGAAGCAAAAAATGCAGAGGGTGGTCGTTGTCATGGACTGACCTTTGTAATCACAGGGGATGTGCATTATTTCCAAAACCGTGATGCATTTAAGGCATATGTAGAAGCAGAGGGCGGAAAAGTTGCAGGCTCTGTCTCTGGGAAAACCAGCTATCTGGTAAATAATGATGTGGAATCCACTTCATCAAAAAACAAAAAAGCGAAATCCTTGGGAGTACCTATTATTTCAGAGGATGTTTTTATCGAAATGTTTGGAGGTCAAAATGCCAATTAGAATTCAAAGTGATTTACCAGCAAAAGAAATATTAGAACAGGAAAATATATTTGTCATGGACGAAAACCGTGCAATGCATCAGGATATTCGTCCAATTAGCATTGCGATTCTAAATCTCATGCCTTTAAAAGAAGAAACAGAGCTTCAGATTCTTCGATCTTTATCCAATACCCCTATTCAGGTAGATGTGTCCTTCCTTATGGTATCCAGCCATGAATCTACGCATACCTCGATGAGTCATTTGAATCATTTCTATGAGACCTTTGAGGATGTAAAAAACAAGAACTTTGATGGCTTGATTATCACTGGAGCACCAGTAGAACAGATGCCTTTTGAAGAGGTTGATTACTGGGAAGAAATCTGTGAAATCATGGAATGGAGCAAATCACATGTGACCTCTACACTGCATCTTTGCTGGGGGGCACAGGCTGCATTGTACTATCATTATGGCATTGAAAAGCATCCGTTGGACAAGAAAATGTTTGGCATATTTGCACATCGCGTTATGAATAGACGTGTGCCGCTGGTTCGTGGCTTTGATGATATTTTCTATGCGCCACATTCCAGACATACTGAAATACGCAGAGAGGACATTGAAAAGCATAGTGATTTAAAAATTCTCGCAGAATCCGAAGAGGCTGGTGTGTTCTTAGTGATTTCCGATGATGGAAAACAGATTTATGTAATGGGTCATCCAGAATATGACAGATTTACTCTGGATAAAGAATATCGTAGGGATAAGGACAAAGGCCTTCCAATTGAAGTACCTGTCAATTATTATCCAGAAAATGATGATGCAAAAAAGCCACTGTTACAGTGGAGATCTCATGGAAATCTCATGTATTATAATTATTTAAACTACTATGTATATCAGACAACACCATATGATTTTATCCATACAGAACAAATTTATAAAAAGAAAAAATAAATAGAAGGGAAATGGCTTTGCTAATTTTATCCATTTATTGTAGAAAATGGATAAATTTTTTAAAAAAATCAACTTTTTACTAGTAATATTTACTTATTTGTGATAGTATAAACCCAAGAGTATCCGATGATGGGATACGTATATAAAAAAGGGGGAAACAACTATGGCAAAAGAAATGGTTGCAATGCTTCTTGCTGGAGGACAGGGCTCCAGATTATATGCATTGACACAGAATCTTGCAAAGCCGGCAGTTCCATTCGGCGGAAAGTATCGTATTATCGACTTCCCACTTTCGAACTGTGTAAACTCAGGTATTGATACAGTTGGTGTTCTAACACAGTATCAGCCTGTAGTATTGAATGACTATATTGGAAATGGACAGCCTTGGGATCTTGACCGTCTGTATGGAGGCGTACATGTTCTTCCACCATATCAGAAGGCTTCAGGTTCTGACTGGTTTAAGGGGACTGCAAATGCGATTTACCAGCATATTGCATTCATCGAAAAGTATGATCCAAAATACGTAATCATCTTATCAGGTGATCAGATTTGCAAACAGGATTATAGTGATTTCTTACGTTTCCATAAAGAAAAAGAAGCCGAATTCTCAGTAGCTGTTATGGAAGTCCCATGGGATGATGCATCTCGCTTCGGTCTTATGGTTACAGATGAAAATGACAAGATTACAGAATTCCAAGAAAAACCAAAGAATCCAAAGTCAAACCTAGCTTCAATGGGTATATACATATTTAACTGGGATATTTTAAAGAAATATCTTATCGAAGATGAAGCTGATCCAAATTCAGAAAATGACTTTGGTAACAATATTATTCCAAACCTTTTAAGAGACCAGCGTAATATGTACGCATATCGCTTTGAAGGATACTGGAAGGATGTAGGAACCATTGGCTCCCTTTGGGAAGCAAATATGGAAGTTCTCGACCCAGAAAATAGCGGAATCAATCTCTTTGATGAAAACTGGAAAATATACAGCCGTAACAGTGGTATGACAGGACATAGAATTGCTTCATCCGCAGTAGTAGAAGATTCTATGATTACAGATGGATGTGATGTTAAGGGTACAGTAAAACATTCTATCCTTTATGCAGGTGTTACAGTAGAAGAAGGTGCAGTAGTAGAAGATGCAGTAGTTATGGGTGGCACAACCATCAAGGCTGGTGCAATTGTAAAGCACTGTATCATCGCTGAAAATGTAGAAGTAGGCGAAAATGCAGTTGTAGGTGAAATTCCAGCAGAAGGCGGCATTGGTGATGTTGCCCATGTTGGCTCTAATATCAAGATTGGAGCTAACGCTGTAGTAGGACCAAAAGCTATGGTTTATGAAGATGTTAAGGAGGGAGAAAAATGCTAAACACAGTTATGAACAATGAAGCGTTGGGCGTTGTTTTTCCTAACAGCTATGATAGACTCGTACCGGAATTGGTAAAAGAAAGATTAATCGCATCTATTCCATTTGCAAGTCGTTATCGTCTCATTGACTTTACGATTTCAAGTATGGTTCGTGCAGGTATTGATAATATCTCTTTAATTGCACGTGAAAATTACCACTCCCTTATGGATCACCTTGGTTCTGGCCGTGAGTGGGATCTTGCTCGTAAGAATGGTGGTTTAAATATTCTTCCACCATATTCGCAGAGAGCCATCAAATTATATCATGGACGTATAGAAGCATTGGAAAGTATCAAGAATTTCCTTGTTTCTCAGAAGGAAAAATACGTTGTGATGTGTGATACCAATATGGTAGCAAACATAGATTATGCTAAATTGCTTGCAGCACATAAACAGAGTGGTGCTGACATTTCTGTAGTATATCGTAAACAGGAAATTCCTGAAATCTTCAAAGGAGAGCTTGGAAACAATCGTGATTTATTCTTTAGCTTCGACCTTGAAGACAATCGTGTAACACGTGTACGAGTAAACTCAAAGAAGGATGGCATCGTTAACTACTCCATGAACATTTATGTAATCGAAAGAGAACTTCTTGTTCGTCTTATCGATGAAGCATATGTGCTTGGTTTTTCATCCTTTGAAAGAGATGTTATAGCTCCACGATTGGAAAAATTAAATGTACAGGGCTATTGTTTTGAAGGCTATACTGCTTATATTTATGATATGAAGAGCTACTTTGATGAGAATATGAAGCTTCTTGAAGAAGAAAATCTTCAGGGACTTTTCGGACCAGGTCAGATTTACACCAAAATTCGTGATGACAACCCAACTAGATACATCAAAGGAGCAAAGGTTTCCAATGTTATGGCTGCTGATGGCTGTATTATCGAAGGTGAAGTGGAAAACAGTGTCCTTTTCAGAGGTGTGAAGGTTGCGAAGGGCGCTAAAGTGAAGAACTGTGTATTGATGCAGGATACAGTTATTGAGGAAGGTGCAAGCCTAGAATATGTCATTACTGACAAGAATGTTACGATTACAGCTGGCAAATCACTGGTGGGAACAGATTCCTTCCAAGTATATGTTGCTAAGAAACAGATTGTTTAGACAACATAATAGAAACTATGTTAAAAGACGTTGTGGATTGTCCGCAACGTCTTTTTTTGGTATAATGTGCTGGTAACTGATGAAAAATATAATAAACAGGATACAAAAGCTATGAAAAAAAGAATTGAAACAACGATATGTGCAGCTTTACTGTGTGTATCGTTATGTATGGGATGTGGCGCAGCACCTGCTAGTAAAAATGATATATCTAGCCAAAATCAGGTGAATGATACCGAAAACACTCTGGTGGATGTTACAGAAGGTACCGAAAGTATTTTTGTAGATACGACGGAAGGTGAAATGGTGCAGGAAGAGACACAGGCAGATGGGACAACGGAAACTACTCAGGACAGTGAATATGCCAATTTCGCTATTGCAAATGTATCGAGCTATGTAAATGTACGAAAAGGGCCATCAACAGAGGATAGCATTGTAGGAAAAATATATAGTGGCGCAGTTGCTCAGATTCTTTCTACTGCTGGAGATAACAATGACTGGCTCCAGGTCGTTTCTGGAAATGTAGAGGGTTATATAAAAGCAGAGTATTTTATTTATGGGGATGCTGCGGCAGAGGTTATGGGACAGTATGTAACCAGATATGCCAAGGTAAATGTGACGCGTCTGAATGTTCGTGCAGAGCAATCTACGAGCAGTAAACGAATTGGCTATTTAAACCGCGATGAAATGTTGGAGATTTTGATGGATTGTGGGGAATGGCTTCGGGTAAAATATACGGATGATAAAGAAGGATATGTAGCATCACAATATATATCTGTTGTAGAGGAATATCGATATGCCAAAACTCTAGAGGAAATTAGGCAGGAGACAGAAGTCCAAAGAGAGAAGGAGAAACGCGTTGGGGTATCCGAAGAGAAGGTAAAGGAGTCCACAAAGCTCGACATTACACCGCCATCTACAACCTACCGAACCAACGAGGAGCTACGAAAGGCGATAGTAGATTATGCATTGCAGTATGTGGGCAATAGATATGTGAATGGAGGACAAAGTCTGAAGTCAGGTACGGATTGTTCTGGCTTTACAATGTATATCCTAAGGGAATTTGGATATTCCATCAGTCGGACACCACAGGGACAGTATAAAGGTGCGGGACGCAGCATATCCTATTCGGAGATTCAACCAGGTGATATTATATGTTATAGCTCCAATGGTGGTAGAAGCTGTACGCATGTGGCATTTTACATTGGGAATGGTCAGATTGTACATGCGGCAAACTCAAGAGATGGTGTAAAAATCAGTTCTGCAACATATGAAGATATATATGGCGTTCGAAATGTCATTGATTAAAAGGTGAAATATAAATGAAGAAAATAAGTCTACCCTGGCTTGGTGTAGCAGCATTAGCGATATTGCTTGTTGTAGTAAATCTTTTAGCTTTAACTATGTGGAAAAATAGCCAGGATAAGGAAACGTTGGCCGAGACAGAAATTTCGGATGCAACAGAAGTTGTACTGGCGACGGAAGTTGTAGAGACAATAGAGACAGAAATCATAGAGCCTGAGGATAATAAAATCCGGCTGATGATGTTGGGAGATAATTTAATGCATATGGGAATTGTCAATAGTGGAAGGGCTCACGATGGTTCTTATAACTATTCCTTTATGTTTGAACATTTGGCACCTTATCTAGCATTTGCAGATATAAAGCTGATTAATCAGGAAACTATATTGGGTGGTAATCACTTGGGTTTTTCAGGTTTTCCGTATTTTAATTCTCCGACAGAGGTGGGAGATGCCATTGCCGAGGCTGGTTTTAATGTGGTATTACATGCCTCCAATCATTCGGCAGATCAAGGGATTCAAGGAATCCAGAACTGTATCAATTTTTGGAAGAATCATCCAGCGGTACTTGTGACAGGGATATATGAAAATGCAGAACAGGAAAATCAGGATATTGCACTGATGACGATGGATGATGTCACCTTTGCGATTTTAAATTATACCTATGGTCCAAATATGGGGACTCTGGATTCTGATATTCAGGGGCATTTGGGAATGCTGTGTAATTGGAATGAAAGTAGCGGACGTATTGATTTTACGACACTTCATCCAGATGTAATAACAGATATTCAAACAGCAGAACAGCTGGCAGACGTAGTTATTGTATGTCCACACTGGGGAACAGAATATGTAACAGTTCCTTCACGTTATCAAGAGAAATTTGCAACACAGATGACAGAGGCAGGAGCAGATTTGATTATTGGAACACATCCGCATGTGGTTCAGCCAGTAGAATGGGTGGAAAGTGAAAATGGAAATCGCGCCTTGTGTTATTATTCCCTTGGAAATTATGTTTCTACACAGAAAAATGCCCAATCTATGTTAGAAGCAATGGCATGGGTAACCTTTGTAAAAGAAGAAAATGGTGTAGTTATTTTAGAAGAGGAAACGGGTGCAATTCCTATGGTTTGTCATTATACTGCAAATCCAATTCGTCTCGAGCAGGTGTATTTTCTTGAAGAATATACACAGGAACAGGCAGCGACACATGGTATTTATAGTTATGGAGGTGTTACACTCACACTCTCAGAACTGCAAGAGTGGGCACAAGAAATTTTAGGCGAATGGATACTGCATGGCAAGGATGTGCTTGTAGAGAGAAAGGGTATGAATGTACGGTAAAGTGAAATCGCTCGTAATGATGTAAAATCTCTTTCCAAATTGTACATATTCTGTTATAATAGAAGCAGAATAATATTCAGGAGGCAAAAGAAATGGCAGAATTGAATAGAACTTTTCAGATAAAATCAGATGAAACAGGTGACGTGAATGTTTCCGAAGAAGTTGTAGCTATCATTGCTGGA
Organism: Agathobacter sp.; assembly: GCA_045603165.1. Taxonomy (GTDB): domain Bacteria; phylum Bacillota; class Clostridia; order Lachnospirales; family Lachnospiraceae; genus Roseburia. The sequence goes on from JAZULP010000019.1 coordinate 15,592, forward strand.
CTTGCTGCTACAGAGGTAGAAGGCGTAAGTTCTATGGCTGGTAATATCACCAATGAAATTGTTAGTAAGCTCGGTATGAAGAATCTTTCTAAGGGTATTTTAGTAGAAGTAATCGAGGAAGAAATCAAAGTAGATGTTGCACTTAACATTGCTTATGGCTACAAAATTCCAGATGTTTGTGCAAAAGTACAGGAAAAAGTTAAAACAGCAGTAGAGAATATGACTGGACTGACAGTTGCAGTTATAAATGTTCGTGTTGCAAGTGTTGATATGGGCGATAATTAATGCTTTTTAAAAGTTTATATTTGTAGTATAATAGAGGAGGTCTAGGGATAGACTTCCTTTTTAAAATTATAGGAGATAAGAGTATGACAAGAAGAGAGTTAAGAGAAAATGTTTTCATGATGTTGTTTCGTGTGGAATTTCACGAAGAAGGTGAAATGACCGAACAATTTGGAATGTTTACAGATGAAGTAGAAAATGTAAAAGAAGAGGATTCTGCATATATTAATCATAAATGCCAAGATATCATCGAAAAGCTTCCACAAATTGATGAAGTAATCAATGCGTCTACTACTGGATGGAAAACCAGCCGCATGAGCAAGGTGGATTTGACAATTATTCGTCTGGCAGTTTATGAAATGAAATTTGAAGAGGATATTCCAACAAAGGTGTCTATCAATGAAGCAGTAGAATTAGCTAAGAAATATGGAGCTGATGACTCTGCAGCCTTTGTAAATGGAGTGTTAGCAAAGTTCGTATGACAAAAAATGTGTATTCCGTAGAGGCAGTTAACAAGTTTATAGCGAATATCTTTCGTACAGAGCCTATGCTGCAACAGCTTAGTGTAAAGGGTGAAGTTTCCAATCTGACCTATCATTATACAGGGCATATCTATTTTACGATTAAGGATGAAAAAAGCACCCTTAGTTGCATGATGTATAAATCGGATGTACCACGTATGAAATTCCGCATGAAGGAAGGCGACAAGATTGTTGTTACCGGACAAATTGGAGTATTTGAGCGTGACGGTAAATATCAGTTATATGCCAGACAGATTGAACGTGATGGAATCGGTGATTTGCATCTTCGGTTTGAAGCCTTAAAACAGGAATTGGCTGAGATGGGTATGTTTGCACCAGAATACAAGCGACCAATTCCAAAGTATGTAAAAAGAATTGGTGTGGTGACAGCATCTACCGGTGCAGTTATTCAGGATATACGAAATGTTGCCTTTCGTCGCAACCCACATGTGCAGATTATTTTATGTCCTGCACAGGTACAGGGCGAAGGCGCAAAGGAAAGCATTGTTCGTGGAATCGAGCGTTTAGAAAAGTTGGGTGTAGATGTTATGATTGTCGGCCGTGGTGGCGGTTCTATCGAGGATTTATGGGCTTTTAACGAGGAATGTGTAGCAAGAGCTATTTTTGATTGTAGTATTCCCATTATTTCTGCGGTGGGGCATGAGACAGACTTTACCATTGCAGATTTCGTGTCTGATGTACGTGCATCCACACCATCTATGGCAGCGGAGCTTGCGGTATTTGATTATAACCAGACAAAGCAGGAAATTGCCAGGATGCAGGAGAGATTGAATCTTTCTATGCATAGACGTGTACAGGTGTCCAGAGAGCAGCTGGCACATAAAGCTACACGATTAAGGTATTTAAGTCCACAAAATCGCCTATTGGAGAACAAAAGGCGATTAAGAGAGTTGGAAACACGGATTACTGATAAAATGAAGCGTATGTGGACAGAGAAAAAGCACCGTTTGATGCTGCTGGCAAATACTTTAGATGGATATTCTCCAGCGAAGAAAATCAGTAGTGGCTACGCTTATGTTGAAAGTGCTGGAGTACCTATAAAAACCATAGAAGCTGTTCATGTATCAGACGAAATTACAGTACATGTTATGGATGGTAGATTGAAAGCAGTTGTATCGGAGGTTAATAAGCATGAGTAATAGAAAGAATGTATCCTTAGAGGAGCGTTTTGAACATATAGAAAATATTATCGATTCTATGGAAAGTGGTGATGTTACTTTGGACCACTCCTTTGAATTATATAAAAATGGATTGGAAGAGATAAAAGCTGCAAATGCTATTTTAGATAATATGGAACAGGCAATGTTAAAATTGAATGAAAATGATGAGTTGGAGGAATTCTAATGAATATTCACGAAGAATTGGCTGTTCGGGCTGAAATAGTAACTGGCATTATTTCCGAATATTTGCCAAAGGAGGATGGATTACAGAAAACGATTTTTGAAGCCATGAATTATAGTTTAGTGGCAGGTGGCAAACGAATTCGTCCCATATTGATGGAAGAAGCTTATCGTATGTTTGATTCCATTCATGCAGAAGAAAAACATGGTGGGATTCGGGCATTTATGGCTGCAATGGAAATGATTCATACCTATTCTTTGGTCCATGATGATTTACCAGCTATGGATAATGATGAATATCGTCGTGGCAAAAAGACTACACATGCTGTATATGGAGAAGCAATTGGAATTTTGACGGGAGATGCTTTATTAAACTATGCTTTTGAAACAGCAGCACAGGCCTTCGATGATGAAACTGTCTCTCCAGCGTATTTGAAGGCATATAAGGTTTTGGCAAAAAAAGCTGGGGCATATGGAATGATTGGCGGTCAGGTGGTAGATATTGAGACCGAAGCTATGACAGCAAATGAGGTTACCATTGAACGCTTAGAATATATTCACTTATTGAAAACAGCAGCGCTTTTGGAAAGCTCTCTTATGATTGGAGCTATTCTTGGTGGTGGTACAGCAGAGGATGTGGCAGCTATGGAACAGATTGGACGCAAGGTAGGGATTGCGTTTCAGATTCAGGATGATATTTTGGATGTCACAAGTTCTATGGAAGTGTTGGGAAAACCCATCGGTAGCGATGAAAAAAACCATAAGGTTACCTATGTGACTTTGGTAGGGCTTAGGAAAGCTCAGGAAGAGGTAGAAAAATTATCCAGAGAGGCCTTAGAGCTTATGGAGCAGCTCCCAGTTCAGAGTGAATTTTTGAGAGAAACAGTTTTGTATCTTATACATAGGGAAAAATAAAGACAGCATGAGGTATTGTCATGATACTTGATTGTATACAAAAAGAGAATGATATCAAAAATTTAACAGAAGCAGAGCTTGAGGAATTGCGTTTTGAGATACGCCAGTTTTTACTGGAAAGTATTTCTATGACAGGTGGGCATTTAGCCTCCAACTTAGGTGTGGTGGAGCTTACCATGGCACTTCATCTCGCTTTTGATTTGCCAAAGGATAAAATTATATGGGATGTAGGGCATCAATCCTATACGCATAAGATTTTAACCGGTAGAAAAGAGGGATTTCACTCTCTTCGACAATATGGTGGTTTGAGCGGATTTCCAAAGGCAAATGAAAGTGAAACGGATTGTTTTAATACAGGACATAGCTCAACCTCTATTTCCGCAGGACTTGGCATGGCGGCAGCTCGTCAGCTGACAGGTGAGGATTACCATGTCGTTTCTGTCATTGGAGATGGCTCTTTAACGGGTGGTATGGCATATGAAGCTTTGAATAATGCATCTTTATTAGATACAAATTTTATTATTGTCTTAAATGATAATAATATGTCTATATCAGAAAACGTAGGGGGAATGAGTAAATATCTTGCAGGTTTTCGTACCGCAGACGCCTATCGGGATTTGAAAGCTGGAGTAATGAAATCACTGCATAAGGTACCTGGCGTTGGAGACAAAATGATCGAAAGTATTCGAAACGCCAAAAGTAGTATTAAACAGCTGTTTGTACCAGGTATGTTCTTTGAAGAAATGGGAATCATTTATCTGGGACCAGTGGATGGTAGTAATATCAAGGAAATGTTGCAAACCTTTCATGAAGCAAAGAAAATTGATGGACCCGTTTTGGTGCATGTCATTACACAAAAAGGCGCGGGCTACCAGCCAGCAGAGAAAAATCCTTCTCGTTTTCACGGTGCAGAGCCTTTTGATATTGCAACAGGCCTACCATTAAAGAAAAAAGATAAAGCCTCATATACCGATATTATTTCAACAGCGATGTGTAAAATGGCAGAAAAAGAGCCAAAGCTCGTAGCGATTACTGCTGCGATGGCAGAGGGAACGGGTCTTAGTAAATTTGCCAAGGAATACCCAGAGCGATTTTTTGATGTAGGGATTGCAGAGCAGCATGCGGTAACCTTTGCGGCAGGGCTTGCAAAGGCGGGATTGAAGCCGGTATTTGCCGTTTATTCTTCTTTTTTACAGAGAGCCTATGACCAGGTATTGCATGATGTATGTATTCAGAATTTACCAGTGGTATTTGCAATAGACAGAGCTGGTTTGGTTGGAAGTGACGGAGAAACGCATCAGGGAATCTTTGATATATCCTATCTTTCTTCCATTCCAAATATGACGGTTATGGCACCAAAGAACAAGTGGGAACTGGCGGATATGATGAAGTTTGCTTTATCCTTCCAAGGTCCAATTGCAGTGCGCTATCCTAGAGGAGCCGCTTATGATGGACTTTCTGAGAATCGTACACCACTCATATTTGGAAAAAGTGAAGTTATTGCCACAGGTAGGATGGTTGCTCTATTTGCATTGGGTAGTATGGTACAAACTGCAGAACTTGTAGCGCAGAAGCTACGTGCACATGGTATTGAAGCAACCATTATTAATGCACGTTTTGCGGCACCTTTTGATAAGGATATGGTGGCTGAATTGGCAAGAGAGCATTCACTTTTAGTTACCATGGAAGAAAACGTTGTAAACGGTGGTCTTGGAGAGCATATATCTGCTTATGTCAATGAAAAAGAGATAGATATCAAGGTGCAGATTATTGCAATTCCAAATGTCTATGTAGAGCATGGCAATGTAGAGCGTTTAAAAGAAAATATTGGTATTGATGCCAATACGATATATGAGAGAATACTTCATACGCTAAAATATACAAGCTAAGTCAAATGCAAATACTTGGCGAAATCAAATAGAGGATATTATGAAAGAACGTTTAGATGTTTTATTGGTAAATCGTGGTTTGGCACCTTCGAGAGAGAAGGCAAAGACCATGATTATGGAAGGAAATGTATTTGTAAATAACAACCGTGAGGATAAAGCAGGCTCTATGTTCCCGGAGGATTGCAATATTGTAATCCATGGGAATACCTTAAAATATGTCAGTCGAGGCGGTTTGAAATTAGAAAAGGCAATGACCCATTTTGGAATCACCCTAGATGGAAAAATATGTATGGACATTGGTGCTTCTACAGGAGGCTTTACGGATTGTATGCTTCAAAATGGAGCCAGCAAGGTATATGCTGTAGATGTAGGCTATGGACAGTTTGCTTGGAAGCTTCGTCAGGATGAGCGTGTAGTTTGTATGGAAAAAACCAATATCCGTTATGTGACACCAGATCAGATTGCTGATACACTGGATTTTGCATCAGTAGATGTGTCTTTTATCTCACTAACGAAGGTTTTGGGTCCTGCCAGAGACTTGTTAAAAGAGCACGGACAGATGGTATGTCTGATTAAACCACAGTTTGAAGCTGGAAGAGATAAGGTCGGCAAGAAAGGGGTTGTTCGTGAAAAATCAGTTCACGAAGAGGTTATAGAAAAGGTCCTTACCTTTGCATTAGAAAATGGTTTTTCTATTCACCAACTGGAGTATTCTCCAATCAAAGGCCCTGAAGGAAATATAGAATACTTAGTGTATATTGAGAAAGATGAGAATCCGAAAAAGGAGGAATCCGTTGATATTCATGAGATAGTGGAGGCTGCTCATGGAAGTCTGGATAAATAAACTATGCAAACATTTGCTTTGATCACAAATGCCTACAAGGATAAAAATTTAGAGTTCACACAAAAAATCATAGACTATATTCACGAGAAAGGTGGAAAAGCTGTAGCATTGTCCAATGTGATGGAGGATGCAAATGATTATGAAAGAATTAATTTTTCCATAATGCCTGAAGATACGGATTGTATTATGGTACTTGGCGGAGATGGAACATTAATTCGTTCTGCCGACAAGGTGATGGAATATAATATTCCTATGATTGGTGTAAATATTGGAAATATGGGGTACTTGTGTGAGCTGGAAACTGATTCGGTTTTTAAAGCAATTGACTCTTTAATGACAGATGAGTATTATATCGAAGAACGTATTATGCTCGAGGGCGCTAAAACTCCAGGGGAAATCAGCTTTGGGTTAAATGATATCGTTATTCATCGTGTAGGTGATTTATCTATTTTGAACCTTAAAGTGTATGTAAATGGCGAATTTCTTGCTACATATGATGCAGATGGTATCATTGTATCTACTCCAACTGGATCCACTGGTTACAATCTATCCGCAGGTGGTCCGATTGTAAATCCAAAAGCGCAAATGCTGGTTATGACGCCAATAAATGCCCACAGCTTGAATGCTAGAAGTATTGTTTTTAGCTCCAATGATTTGATTGAAATTGAGATGGGTACTAGAAGCTTTTTAAAGGATGAGACAGCATATGTCAGCTGTGATGGTGACAGAGTGGATACACTGCATGTGGGAGAGCGTTATGTCATTTCGCGCTCATTAAATGTAATTCAGTTTGTCAGATTAAATAGAAAAAGCTTTCTTGAGATTTTAAGGAAGAAGATGGGAAACAATAATTAGGAGGAATCCATGAAAACCAAGAGACAATCCAAAATATTGGAATTGATTCGCAAGAATGACATAGAAACGCAGGAGGAATTACAGGCTGTTTTAGAAGGCGAAGGTTTTTTCACAACACAGGCAACCATATCTCGCGATATTCGTGAGCTAAAGCTGACAAAAATCGCAACCTCTGGCGGAAAACAAAAATACGCTACATTAAATGATAATGTTGAGGACTTATCAGAAAAGTATGTACGTGTCTTAAGAGATGGATTTGTAGCTATGGATATGGCACAGAATATTCTGGTCATTAAAACCGTGGCAGGTATGGCTGGAGCAGTTTGTGCATCTCTGGATGCTATGCATCTGCATGAAATTGTGGGCTCAATTGCGGGAGATGACACAATTATGTGTGCAATTCGAACTACAGAGGATACTGTGGCTATAATGAAAAAGCTTCGCAAAATTATAGAACAGTAATTACCAAGCGTGCGTGGTGGGGAGAACAAAAGGAGTAAATATGTTACAAAATATACACGTAAGAAATTTGGCCTTGATTGATGAGACAGAGGTAGAATTATCAGAAGGGCTCAATATTTTAACAGGGGAAACCGGTGCTGGTAAGTCCATTATTATTGGTTCTATCAACCTTGCTTTGGGGCAGAAGGTACCAAAGGAAATGTTAAAAGATAATGGAGAACCTGCTTTGGTAGAATTGATTTTTTCTGTACAGGATGAAAAGGTTAAACAAAAGCTGGCAGAACTGGATATTGAGGTAGAAGATGATATGGTGATTCTTAGCCGTAAAATCACATCTCAAAAAGCCATCGCACGTATCAATGGGGAAGCAGTATCTGCATCGATATTAAAGACTGTTGCTTCGCTTTTGATTGATATTCATGGACAGCATGAGCATCAATCTCTCTTATCCAAGAAAAAGCATTTGGATATTCTGGATGCCTATGCCAAAGCAGAATTAGCTCATAAAAAAGAACGTCTTTTGGTAGTTTATAGTGAATATAAAAAAGCAAAAGAAGAATGGGAACACTCTAATCTGGATGCTGAAGAACGAAAGCGAGAATTGTCTTTCCTGGAATTTGAGGTGAAAGAAATTGAAGGAGCACAGTTAAAGGATGGAGAAGATGAGGAATTAGAAGAAGAATTCAAACGCTTTTCCAATGGACGTAAGATTATGGAGGGTGTGAGTCGTGCCAATGAGGCTGTAGATGGAGAAGGAGAAAGCGCATCTGAATTAATTGGACGAGCACTTCGTGAGCTGTCTGCTATAACTGGGTATGATAAGCAGGTGGCGGATTTAGAATCACAGCTTATTGACATCGAGAATCTGTTGCATGATTTCAATCATGAACTATCCAGCTACATATCAGATGCAGATTTTGACGAGGAAAGCTTTTATCGTATTGAAAAAAGACTGGATGTTATTAATCTTCTAAAATCAAAATATGGACATAGTATAAATGAAATTCTTTCAGTTTACCAAAGAAAATGCGAAAGAATCAGTATTTTAAATGATTATGATGCATATTTAAAAACATTAAGTGAAACACTAACTATAAGAGAAACAGAAGTAAAAGTTCTCTGTGAAGAAATTTCCGTTATTCGCCAGAAATATGCAAAAGAGCTATGTGAATCCATCAAACAGGCATTACAGGATTTGAATTTCTTGGATGTGGTATTTACAATGGAATTTGGAGAGCATACGGAGTATAGTGCCAATGGCTATGATGTGCCAGAATTTATGATTTCCACAAATCCCGGTGAAGCAGTAAAGCCACTTGGAAAGGTGGCATCTGGCGGAGAGTTGTCTCGTATTATGCTGGCTATCAAAACCGTTATGGCAGATGCAGATGAAATTAAGTCTCTGATTTTTGATGAAATAGACAGTGGAATCAGTGGACGTACAGCTCAGATGGTAGCGGAAAAGATGAACGTGTTAGGGCGTAATCATCAGATTATATGCATTACCCATTTGCCACAGATTGCAGCAATGGCAGATGCACACTATCTAATAGAAAAAACAGTAGAAAAAAATGAAACCCATTCGAATATTTCAAAATTAAATAAAGAAGAAAGTATTCATGAACTAGCGCGCATGCTTGGCGGAGTAGAGATTACCGATGCAGTAGTTAAAAATGCGCAGGAAATGAAAGAATTGGCTTACATGAAAAAATAAAATGCTTCGCATACTACTTCTATGTAAAGGAGAGGTTGTATGCGGAGCTTTTTTTATAAATGTGTGAAAAATTTACTTTGGGTATATGTGTGTTGTGTGTTTGCACTGTCTTTTGAATTAATCATAAGCGAGGTACCAGACGAAATCTATGTACAGGAGCTCGAAGAAGCAAATCTAAATCTGGATTTTCCTTTTGTGGTACAGTCAGTGGAATCAGAGGTGCCAGGGAAAACAAAAAAGCTCTGCAGCATTCTGGGGGTTATTCCAGTAAAAGAAGTTACGGTTAGTCTGGTTGATGAACAGAAAATTTATCCCATCGGAGAAATTGTTGGGATATATACAGAGTGTGATGGGGTGTTTGTGATAGATACTTGTGATATAGAGAATGCAGATGGAAACATTGTTAATCCTGCCAAAAACGTGGTACAGACAGGAGATTATATTACAGCAATCAATGGACAGAAATTGCAAAGCAAAGAAGATATGGTAAAAGTCATATCAGAGTCAGATGGAAATACCTTGCAGTTAACATATGTGAGAAATGAAAAGGAACATAGCTGCGAGCTAAGTCCTGTTCTGGCGAAAAATGGTGACTATATGCTGGGTATATGGGTCAAGGACGACTTGGCGGGTGTAGGAACACTTACTTATGTAGATGCACAAGGCAAGTTTGGTGCTCTTGGACATGGTATGGGAAATGGTGAAAATCAGGACTTACTTCAAATTCATGCAGGGGATGTGTATGTGTCTCATCTAATTGGAATTGAGAAGGGTGCAAAGGGAAGCCCAGGAGAAGTAAAAGGAGTTATTTATTACGGAGAACAAAATCATTTAGGTGAAATCAATTCCAATAGTAAAATTGGTGTGTGTGGTGTTTTGGATGAGGAGGAATGTCAGGACTATTATAATGGGATGGAGGCATATGATGTAGGACATAAGCAGGATATTGAAGTGGGAAAGGCTCAGATAATATCCGATGTTTCTGGAAGCAGAGAATTTTATGACATCAAGATTACTTATGTCGATTATTTGTCGGTGAATTCTAATAAGGGACTGCATATTGAAGTGACAGACCCAGAGCTTTTAGAGTTGACAGGTGGTATCGTTCAAGGGATGAGTGGCAGCCCAATTATCCAGAATGGAAAAGTGATAGGAGCGGTAACACATGTACTGATAAATGACCCAACTAGTGGGTATGGGATATTTATAGAAGATATGCTGGAAGCAGGAAATTGAGGAAAATATTAACTTGTATTTAACTGAATTGAACGATATAATTATAGTGTTAAATGCACAAAAATTAAAAACGAAACTGTGTTTGAAGAGGAATGACTTCCAATAAGTCGAGAAAAAACTTCATGCTTATATAGAAATTTTAGAAAGAAGGTATTTTTATGAAAAATCTTAAGAAAAAATCTGCCATATTTTTAGTAGCAATTGGTTTGGTCCTAGCATTACCTGTCACCACAGTTTTGGCTGATGATACAGACATGCGATACGGTAGAAAAAAGCTTGGCGAAATGTCAAATGGCAATAATTTGCAGTATGTTTATGACAAGTTTGTAGAGGGTTGCGCCAACGCAAATGCGGAGATTCGTATTGATATTAATGGACGTAATATCGATTTTAACAAAGATTTAGAGCTTATTTATAACATGTTCTACAGCGACTATCCAGAATACTTTTGGGTGAGAGGTGACTGGAGTGCAGCCTCTAATGGTAGTACTCTTACTATGAAACCCGTGTACACTATGACTGGAAGCGAACTTACATCGACAAAATCAGCCTACAACAACAAAGTAAACGAACTTACCAGCGGACTGAGTGGTTCAAACTATGATAAGGCAAAGACGCTACATGATCGTCTTATTGACACAGTTACATATACAAGCACATCAAACGATCAAAACGCATACGGTGCTTTGGTAGAAGGCAAGGCGGTTTGCAATGGTTATGCCCGCGCATATCAGCATCTTTTATTAAAAGCCGGTATTCCGGCTTGGTATGTAAGAGGTAGTAGTACAAATCCTTCTACCAACAAACCCGAGGGTCATGCTTGGAATATTGTAAAGATTGACGGCCAGTGGTACTATACCGATGTTACTTGGGATGATCAAGGTGCAGACACGTTTTATGCTTATTTCAATATAACAACACAACAGTTGTTAAAAGACCACGCTATTGAATCAACCTACTTATCTTTGGTTCCTCAAGCTACTGCGACTGTCGCAAACTATTATATCAAAGAGGGACGTAGCTTTGACAGCTATGATCAAGCAAAACTAGTAGCTTTGTTAAAAAAAGATAGTAATACATCTCAGATATATATAAATGGTGATATTAATAGTTTTATATCATCAATTAATTTAAAATCCATCGCCATTGACTTAGGTGCTACGGGCAATTACAGTGTGTCATCAAGTACCTCGAATCTTGGCAATGCGATAATTTTAAATCTTGTTGTTGTGCAGGGCGACCACATTCACAAAGCAGAAAGAGCAATAGAACAGGTAAACGCAACCTGTCTTAGTAACGGTACTAAAGCATATTATGTTTGTAATTGCGGACTTAAATTTTTAGATATAGCTTGCACCAATCAAGTGACAAGCGATAGTCAGCTTGAAATAACAGCAAGCACACACGCACCTTCGGGTTGGAAAAAAAATACCACAAGTCATTGGAAAGAATGTACACAGTGTGGTAATGAAACTGCCAATACACGTGGTAATCACAGTGACAGCAACACAGACAACAAGTGTGACACCTGCGGTTATTCTCTGCCCGTAGCAGATGAAAGCGGTTACATAAGTGTAAACGAAGGAACATCAGGTAGTGGAAACAGTAATACTAACAATAGTAATAGTACGGATGGTCAGGCTGCAAATCAAAATGCAGACAACCCAAACAGTGATTCATCGATTAATAGTGGTGTTGTAGATGAAAATCAAGATATAGATAATACTCAAAGTACCGATAATGAAGAACTTATAAGTTCCGATGGCCCCTCCTATATAACAGATGAAATATCATCCTTAGAAGAAGCCGATTCGTCAAATGACGAAAAAACCAATAACAGCACACTAATTTGGCTGCTGATTGGCGGTGTAGCAATAGTTGTTGTAGCAAGCGTTGTAATAGCAGTTTTATTGATAAAGAAAAAGAAATCTCAGTAGGCTTAAAAACCTATTGACTTTTTATGGTATTTAGAATATTATCTAATTAGAAAATTTTCTAAATACCATTTTCTTTATAGAAAATATAAACAAGAGAGGTGAATACATATGTCTTTTGCGGAAACGTTTAAAGCACTTTCAGATCCTGTACGACGTGATATCTTGCAACTTTTGAAAGGTGGGCGTATGTCAGCAGGTGATATTGGCAGTCATTTTAATATGACAGGGGCAACAGTATCTTATCATTTGAAGATATTGAAAAATGCGGATTTAATTTGGGAAAAGAAAGAGAAGAATTTTATTTTTTATGAGCTAAACACTTCGGTGTTAGAGGAAATCATGCTATGGATTTCGGAGTTGAAGGGAGAGAGTGACGATGATAAAAAAGAATCTTAAAACAATGATTATTACAAGTATTGTTATTTTAGCACCAGTTATAGTTGGATTGTTAATGTGGGAACAGTTGCCAGCAGAAATGGCAACACATTTTGGAACAAGTGGAGAACCAAATGGTTGGTCATCCAAAGAATTTGCGGTATTTGGTCTGCCACTATTTTTGTTGGCATTGCATTGGTTCTGTGCTTTCTTTACAGGAGTAGATCCTAAGAAGGAAAATATCTCGAACAAAATGATGACCTTAGTCTTATGGATTTGTCCTGTAGTTGCAATTTTTGGATGTGGAAGTACATATATGTATGCAATTGATAACTCTATTAATACAACCACAATCGCTATGATGATGCTGGGTTGTATGTTTCTGGTATTAGGAAATTATATGCCAAAGATGAAGCAGAGTTATACATTAGGGTTTAAACTTCCTTGGACTTTAAGTAGCGAAGAAAACTGGAATCGTACTCATAGAGTTGCTGGCTGGATTACGATGCTGGCAGGCGTAGTGGTGTTGATTGGTGGATTTATGCAGCAGTTTTGGGTTGTGTTTATAGCATTAGTAATGGTAGTGGTGATTCCTGCAGGATATTCTTATATGCTCTTTAAAAAAGGGTCATGCCGCCAAAAATAAAATACACAAGAGAAGCATCGTAGAACAGATGCGAGTATTGTCAGAGAAACTAAATAATGTTTTAAATGGATAATCATCGCCCGAGAGTTATCTAATTATAGAGAAACCGAGCTCTAATTTATAAGAGCTCGGTTTTAAAATAATCATAGTTGTCTATAATTAATCTTCTAATAATCTAAGTCCTGCAGTATCTGTTACAGGGAGAGAGAAGCAAACAGCTTTTGCTTTTGAATTTAATCCAGCTTTTTCCATAATGGCTTTCATAATTGCATTCTTTTCATTTGCTTTAGAAACGATATATACGATTTCTTTTTCATCTGCTATGGTTACGCCCATGAATTTGTTTGCTACTTCGCCTGCAGTGCCTTTTGCGTGAATGATAGTTCCCCCATATGCACCAGCTTCTCTGGCAGCGTCCATGATGATGTCTGTATAACCCTGCTGTGAAATTACTACGATAAGTTCGTGATCTGTATTCTTCAAGGTTGATTCCTCCTGTTTTTGATAATCTGTTTTTTCTAAAAGAAACTCTAAGGTTTTTCGTCCACCGACACTGCTAAGTGGGATAGTAAAAGCAATTCCACCACCAGGGGCATCGATTTGTAATTTTTTCTGTAGCTGTTTCTTTACAGTCAGCCAGGTTTCTTCTTCTACAACGGATATAGCAACGGCCTTTTCAATGGAATCAAGTCCGAGATAATCCATAATTTCATTAGTGGCTGTACCATATCCGAGTGTGACATACATCACATGTAAATCATTTTCATGATAAAGATCTAAATATTTTTTTACAATTTTTCTATCCACGATTGTGGTCATTAAACATATATTTCCCATATAAACCTCATTTCTAAATTATTACAGTTCGATAATTTCCATATCTTCTGCGGTAAACATAGATTCTGGAATAGCAACTGTAGCTTTCGTTTGAAGTTTGCGATCTTTGATAGTAAAAATCAATCCCATAGTCTGGATGGTAATCAGTGGTGTCATAGCTACCATTGATACGATACCAAAGGCATCTGTAATGATATTTCCGCCAAGAGCTTCACAAGCACCCATTGCAAATGGAAGCAAGAAGGTGGCGGTCATAGGACCAGATGCAACACCACCTGAGTCAAATGCGATAGCGGTAAACAGCTTTGGTACAAAGAAGGTAAGTATCAAAGCGATGAAGTAACCAGGTACGATGAACCACAGGATAGAAATACCAGTAAGTACTCGAATCATTGCAAGACCAACAGATGTCGCAACACCAAGAGAAAGAGCCATGCCCATTGCCTTAGATGAAATAGCACCAGAGGTGATTTCTTCTACCTGTTTTGTAAGTACGTATACTGCAGGTTCAGCCTTTACGATAAAATAACCGATGAGCATACCAAGTGGAACGATAATCCACGCATATGAAAGCTGTGCGATGGTTTGACCAAGGAAATTACCTGCTGGCATAAATCCAACGTTTACGCCTGTAAGGAAAAGTACTAGACCAAGATAGGTTTCTAAGATACCAACACCAACTTTAATCAAAGTATGTTTGTTAATATCTCTGGCAAACAGTTCAAATATGCCAAAGAAGAATATAATAGGGAAAATAGATACAGCCATTTCTTCAAAATAGTGAGGTAGCTGTTCCGTAAAAAGTTTTCCGATATCAACGGTATTGTCAATGATAGGAATGGCTTCTGAAACAGCTTCTGCAGATTCAGGTGTAAAAATCATTCCCAAAATCATAACAGCTAAAATTGGACCAACAGAACAGAGCGCAACAAGACCAAATGAGTCGTCCTCTGCGTGTCTATCGCTTCGGATTGCAGTAATACCTACACCAAAGGCCATGATAAATGGTACGGTCATAGGTCCAGTAGTTACTCCGCCTGAGTCAAAAGCGATTGCTAAAAAGTCTTCAGGTACAAATAGTGTCAGGGCAAAAATAATACCATAGAATACTAATAAAAGATAGGAAAGTGGTATTCCCAAAAGCATACGCAAAATGGAGATTACTAGGAATACACCTACACCAATTGCAACTGCAAGGATCAGTGTCATATTTGGAATGGATGGAACCTGCTGTGCAAGTACCTGTAAGTCTGGTTCAG
Organism: Agathobacter sp.; assembly: GCA_045603165.1. GTDB lineage: Bacteria > Bacillota > Clostridia > Lachnospirales > Lachnospiraceae > Roseburia. The sequence goes on from JAZULP010000019.1 coordinate 30,725, forward strand.
AAATAGTGATAACTACACCCATAATGAAACTGATTGCGACCATGATAAATACATTTTTTGAACGAGTCATAATCGCCCCCACTCGTTCGCCGATTGGTGTCATAGAACTTTCTACACCAACGTTAAAAAGCAGCATTCCTAATATAAGCAGAACAGCACCAATGAGAAAAGTCACAAGGATGCTAGGTGGTATAGGCGTGATGGTAAAGCATAGAACCAATACGATTGCTAAAATTGGGAAAACTGCTTTTATAGTTTCAAAAAATTTTTCTTGAAATTTTGAGTGATTAAAAAACAAAATACACGAACTCCTTTTTAATATTTTTATCATTTTACAAAAAAGTGTAAAATACTATTTTTTCCCCAGGGAGGAAATGGACCTTTTTACACGTGCAACACGTTCTCTTGAAATGACCCTATTTATAATTAATGAAACAATAACACCAATAGCAGTATCCATAATACGATCTACGGAATACTGAATATAGGAATCTACTGGGGTATTAAACAGGATAATACATAATACGACGCCAGCCGCTTGAATAGCACCGGGTAATACAAAAAGCTGACATACTAATACTAGATATATAACGCCCAAAAACAGAAAAATGAATAGGAGCGGATGAATTCCCCCATCTGGATATAGTTGAATATATATGTAAAAAAGGACTATTCCAACAATACCGCCAATGATGGTACCAAATAATCGATTTCCGCCATTGACCTTTGAATTGTGCATATCGCTACCCATACCAAAGATAGCACCAATGCAGGCAAAGGTAGGATTGCGACCAAATGGGAAATATAAAAGTGCACACAAAGTAGCTGCAAGAGCTGTTTTGATGTTGCGCATTCCCACATGGAAGCGGAAGGCTCTTGCTGATTTGTTGTCAGAAGTAGAAATATCCTCAATCGTTTCCAATTCTGCATAATCTATTTCGAATTCTTGATCTTCAAAAAAATCGTCGTTTAGTTTTTCCATAAATATTCTCCTAGCAAAGTGCTCACAGTAGTATAACACATAAATACAAGAAAGGAAAAGGTTTTATGAATAAAAAGAAAAATAATTTCATAATAAAACTACTAATAAAACTACCATCTGTGGCAGTGTAAGCATAAGCGTAGCTTATAATAAAATGAAGAAAAATTAATAATTAAGATATTCTACCAAATGGATTGTCGACGTATTACGACAAATTAGGCTAGTGTTCCTACGATATATTTGTCCTAGTCGAAAAATGATGTTTGAGAAGATGTAGGAGGCTTATATGAGTAAATTAAATGTCGTAATTGCAGATGACAATGAAAGAATGATTCGACTTTTAGGAGAAATTGTTTCAAAGGATGAGGAGTTACAAGTGGTTGGAACCGCGAAAGATGGCGAAGAGGCGTACAAGCTGATCAAAGATAAGGAACCGGATGTCGTTTTATTGGATATCGTAATGCCAAAGCTAGATGGACTAGCAGTGATGGATAAGGTGAACAATGACGGTGATATTGGTAAAAGACCTTCTTTTGTGATGGTGAGTGCAGTTGGACATGAGCAGGTGACAGAAGCTGCATTTGCTCGTGGTGCGGATTATTACATAATGAAACCATTTGATAATGATATGGTAATAAATCGCATAAAGAATGTGCGACAGGTACGTACTTTTCCAAATATTCGAAAGGTCAATGCATACGAAAAACTTCGGCAGGAGCCTGAACTGAATCTCGAGGAGCAGGTGACAGCAATTATTCATGATGTAGGAGTTCCAGCTCATATCAAGGGATATCAGTATTTAAGGGAAGCTATTATTATGTCGGTATTGGACATGGATATGTTAAACTCTGTTACCAAAATTCTATATCCAGAGGTAGCAAAGAAGTTCCAGACTACACCAAGCCGTGTAGAACGTGCGATTCGACACGCCATCGAGGTAGCTTGGAGTAGAGGGAGAGTAGAAACCATTGAAGAGATGTTTGGCTATACGGTAAGTGTGGGTAAAGGAAAACCAACAAATTCCGAATTTATAGCATTGATTACCGATAAGATTCGGATGAAGCAAGGCAGATATTAACTGGAAAACTCTAGCCTAATGTATGTTTTTCATGTATAATAATGAAAAATAATGTATATTTGGAGGGGTTATGAAAAAAATATTAATGGTGTCATCTGAGGCGGTTCCGTATATCAAAACAGGTGGATTAGCAGATGTTGTTGGATCTTTGCCGCGATATGTCAATGACAAAGAATTCGATGTTCGAATCATTCTTCCGAAATATGCTTGTATGGATGCTCGGTTTTTACCAGAGTTACAGTTCGTATGTCATTTTTATGTAGAACTGAATTGGAGACGTCAGTATGCTGGTATTTTTCAATCAAAATATAAGGGTGTTACATATTATTTTGTAGATAATGAATTTTATTTTGCAGGAAGCAATCCATATAACAATATATATGAGGATGTAGAAAAGTTCGCATTTTTCTCCAAGGCAGTGCTGACTGCATTACCATATATTGATTATTGTCCAGATGTCATTCACTGTAATGATTGGCAGACAGGCTTGATTCCTGTATTCTTAAAAACAGTTTATGGACAGGATAACTATTATATTGATATCAAGACAGTTTTCTCTATTCATAATATGAAATTTCAGGGACGTTGGATGGTAAATGAAATTATGGATATTACAGGACTTCCGGCACATATTTTTACATCAGACAAGCTGGAGGCCTATGGAGAAGCAAACTATTTGAAAGGTGGTTGCGTATATGCAGATGCTATTTCTACCGTTAGCCCAAGCTATGCGTTAGATATTGCTACTGCAGAAGGTGGAGAAGGCTTAAATGGTCTTATGGCAGCACGCTGTAATGATTTATATGGGATTGTAAATGGTATTGATTATGATGAATTCAATCCAATGACAGACCCAACCATGAAGGTGAATTTTTCTGTAAAGGATGCAGTAAAAGGCAAGAAAGCCAATAAAGTAGCGTTACAGAACTTTATGGGACTTCCAGAGAAAAAGGATGCATTCCTTATAGGTATGGTTTCCCGTTTAACAGAGCAAAAAGGCTTTGACTTGGTGGCATGTGTCATGGAAGAGTTGTTATCTACCATGAATGTACAGTTTGTAGTTTTAGGAACAGGCGAGCAACGTTTTGAAGAAATGTTCCAATATTTCCAGAATAAATATCCGGAAAAAGTCAGCTCTCACATCGGATATTCTGAGGAAATAGCACACAAGATATATGCTTCTTGTGACGCATTCCTTATGCCATCGCAATTTGAACCATGTGGTTTGAGTCAGATGATGTCTATGCGATATGGAACGATTCCAATTGTGCGTGAGACTGGTGGGTTAAAGGATACCGTTGACCCATATAACGAGTATGAAGGAACAGGAACAGGCTTCTCATTCACAGAATTTAAAGCACATGATATGTTGCATGTGATTAGGTATGCAAATAATGTATATACCAATCATAAAAAACAATGGGAGGGCTTGATGAAACGTGCTATGAGTACCGATTATTCATGGAATGCATCGGCGAAACAGTACGAACAATTATATACAAAATTGATAGAAAAATAGTCAAATGGGGTCTAACAAATCCTCTAAAAGGCAGAATCCGAACACCATCATTTTGATAGTGTTCGGATTCTTATTTTAATATACAATCTCATCACTTTCACGATTATAGATATAAGCGTGGTCCGAGAGTAGTTCATCATCTGTCAGTTGGGTTTCGTTTACTTCGCATATCATATCTTTAAGATCACTTAAGCTATATTCGTTCCTAGTGCTTCTTTCTGGCAGAATAAGAAGTTCATGAATACTGCTTGGGATGATAACCAGATTATCCTCCAGTTTGTCAGCAATGGTTTTTAACAAACCAGGATACACCATACAGGTGGCTCCGTGAATCTTAAGCTGATTAGTCAGAAGATACATATTCAAATCAGAAAGAAAAGGAATGGAATCCTCCATAACACGTTCAAAATATTCTTCCATTCTTTCATAGCAGGAAGGCAGTATCTTTGGTGTATTTGTCATGGCTATTTGATAAAGGTCATTTAGCGTAATTCCCCACATATCCAGATGTTGATTATGAATTAGGATAGTGGCGTACTCCTGTAGAATTTCTGTAACAGAACACACAAAGATAATAGCCAAGTCATGAAATTTCACATGGGGAATTCCCATTAGGAGTTCTTTGTTTTTCTGATAGTTTACTAGCTTCATCACAATTCGTTTCTGCGCTTTGTCGAAATCCTTAAAAATTGAGATGTCAAAGTCCTCCTCGGGCATATTATCATGGTAGGTTTTTAAAATATCGTCAAAAATATCTGCTAGGCTTACGCCATTTAAATAGCGGTGGTAGTAAGGGTTTAGATATATGGTTGGTGAGATATTTAGCACTGGGTCAATGATGATAAGTCCGTCATAGGTAGTTCCGTTGTTTTTTTGAACTGGTTGGAGAACTACTCTGTGTGCATCTGATATATTCAGTGCGACATGCTTTTTCACAATTTCTATAAATTCCTGATATTTCATTTTGCTCCTTCTATCAAGAATGTGACAGTGAAATTGAAAATAAATATAAAAAATCCACGAAGCAGAATACTTCGTGGATTAACGTAGCATATAAAAATAATAAAGACAAGACAGATTCTCGAAATCAAAGAATTAGTTCACAGTTCGTGATTTCAATTCTTGCCAAAGGTGATTTAGAAGAGCTGTTTTTTCATCATCAATAGAAGTAAATACTTCACAGTTGGCGAGAGACTCCTTGGATGGTATGACTGCTTCATTGCTTCGAACATCTTCGTCTAAGGATTCTATTACTGATATAATAGGAGAGGCGTAGTATACATATTCAAAGTTTGCCATTGCAGCTTCTTCGCTGCAGAGATAGTCTAAAAAGAGAAGTGCCGCTTCTTCATTCTGACAGGTTTTTGGGATAAACCAAGAATCAATCCATAGATTAGAGCCTTCCTTTGGAATGGTATAAGCCAGGTTTTCATTGAAATCCATAGCATAAGCAGCTTCACCAGAATAAATCAAGGCAAGCTGTGCATTGCCAGAAATCATTTCATCGCCGATTTCATCTACGAAATACGCATAAACGATAGGAAATTGCTTGTCCAACAGCTGTAGTGCGTCCCTCAAATTGCTCTCATCGGTTTCGTTGATTCCATGGCCGGATAATTTCAATGCAGGAATAAATGCATCACGTACAGAGTTCATCATAATAATCTCGTTTTTGTATTTTTTATCCCAAAGAACTTCCCAGCTGGAAACATCCTCCTTAGAAACCTTGGTAGTGTCATATACAATGCCTACGGTTCCATAAAAATATGGCACAGTATAAGTATTGTTGGCATCATAGGACTGCGCCAGAGTTAAAATGTCTTTATCCAGATTGCCATAGTTAGAGAGAGCGCTGTAATCCTGTTCTAAGACCTCCCCCTCGTTTATTAGCTTTTGAATAATATATTCCGAGGTGCAGATAACATCATAATCAATAGCACCAGCCTTGTATTTTGTATACATTTCTTCTGGGCTTTCATATTCTTCGTATTTGATATCGATACCAGTTTCTTTCTCAAATTTCTTTAACACGTCTTCATCAATATATTTTCCGTAATTTAAAACAGTTAAGGAGTTTTTAGAGTTTTTGTTGTCTGTGGTATCAGTACCATTGCCACAAGCGGCAAAAGAGGCACAAACCAATACAATTAAAAGACCAAGTAAAATTTTCTTTTTCATTTTAATCCCTCAGATTCTGTTTTACTATTTTGTCAGATTTTCTGTTTGGCAGGTAATTTATTGCCAAAAGCAAAATCAGTACAGTAAAGAATAAAATAGTAGAAAGTGCATATAGCTCTGGCTTAATTCCTTTGCGAAGCTCGGTATAAAGCATAGTAGAAAGGGTATTTACGCCAGCACCTTTAGTAAAGTAAGTGATACTGAAATCGTCTAGTGACATGGTGACTGCCATCAGGAATCCGGAAAATACACCCGAACGAATTTCAGGCCAGGTTACCTTATAAAACGCATATAAAGGTGATGCACCTAGATCTAACGCAGCTTCATAGGTCGAGCGACTTGCCTGTTTGAGCTTTGGTAATACATTTAAAATTACGTAAGGAATACTAAACGTAATGTGTGCGACCAAAACTGTTATAAATCCTAATTCTACAAATTTGACAAATAAAAGCATCATGGAGATACCAGTTACAATATCTGCATTTAACAGAGGGATATTGGTAGCTCCCAGATAAAAGGTACGACTTTTTTGTTTCATGGCGCTGATACCGATAGCAGCGAAAGTACCTATGATAGTAGAGATTACGGCTGATATCAAAGTAATTTGGAGTGTTGTTCCAAATGCGGTCATAATAGTTTCGCTTTGAAAACACTCAATGTACCATTTTAACGTAAATCCACCCCATTCCACACGAGTTCTAGAATCGTTGAATGAGAGTATAATGAGTACCATAATAGGAAGGTATAAAAAGAGAAAAATAATCGCCATATAGACGTTGGATAGTGTTTTCTTTACCATACGGCGGTTCCCTCCCCATCTTTATCAAAAATATTCATAAGGGTCATGCTTACCATAACAAAAATCATAAGGACTAGTGACAGGCTACTGCCTGCGTTCCACTGCATTCCCTGCATAAAGCTTTCCTCAATAACATTACCAATGAGAAGAACCTTACCACCACCGAGTAGTTCAGATACCGCAAAGGAGGTCAAGGCAGGTACAAATACCATCACTACACCACTGATGATACCTGAGAGTGTTAATGGAATAATAATTTTAAACAAAATAGTGATTTCATTGGCACCCAAATCATGGGCTGCTTCGATATAGTCCCTTTTGATTCGTGCCATAGAGTTGTAAATTGGCAGAATCATAAAAGGCAGATATTCATATACCATACCGAAAACAACTGCAGCAGGAGTATTTAAAATCATAACCGGTTCCAAACCGAGTCCAAGTAAAAGAGTGTTTAGTACACCATTCTTATTTAATAACAATTTCCATGCAAGAATACGAAGCAAAAAGTTCATCCACATTGGAAGCATGAAAATAAATACCACAAGGCTTTGATTTTTGATTTGCAGATTGTTCAAAATCATTGCCAGAGGGTAGGCAAGCAACAGACAAATCACAGTAGCAGCAAGCCCTAGTCCCAGAGAAAGTAGCATTGCACGCGTGTTGATAGGACTGGCTATCGTTGAAAGATATTCCAATGTAAATGAGCCATTCGCATCAAAAAAGGCATAGTACAAAATCATGGCAAGTGGAAGAATAATAAAACCGATAATCCACACCAGATATGGGCCTGCCAGTAATTGGCGTGTTAGTTTATTCATCAATTTCCACAGCCTCCTCGTCGCTTGATGCAGGTTTATTCATAATCTGAATATTAAATGGTGTTACCTTAATACCCACATGGCTACCAACTGGAATTAGCTTCGTAGTATGCACGAGCCATTCATAGCCATTTGCCATAACATCCAATTCATAGTGAACACCCTTGAAGATAAGAGAAGTAACATCCCCTTCTAAGTAACCTTCACTAGGGGCAACCAGTTCTACATCTTCTGGACGAATAACTACGTCAACAGGAGTGTTTTTACCAAAGCCTTTATCTACGCAAGGTATTTTCACACCAAGAATATCTACCACTTCATCTTCAATGAAAGTAGCATCAATGATATTGCTTTCGCCGATAAAGTCAGCAACGAAAGCATTTTCAGGCTCATTGTAAATCATTTCAGGTGTACCAATTTGCTGAATGTACCCCTGATTCATAACTACGATAGTATCCGACATCGTAAGGGCTTCTTCCTGATCGTGGGTTACATATACGAAGGTGATACCTAATTCTTCCTTAAGACGAATCAATTCATATTGCATGCTTTGGCGCATTTTCAAGTCTAAGGCTCCCAGAGGCTCATCCAAAAGCAGCACCTTTGGTTCATTTACGATAGCACGGGCGATAGCAATACGCTGTTGCTGACCGCCACTTAAAGAATCAATAGAACGATTTTCATAGCCATCTAAGTTTACGAGCTTTAAAGCGTACTTGATTTTATCATCAATATAAGCCTTGCTTTTTTTGCTGATTTTCAATCCAAAAGCAATGTTTTCTGCAATTGTCATATGTGGAAAGAGAGAGTACTTCTGGAAAACGGTATTTAATTTACGTTCGTTTGCTGGTAAATATGTAATATCCTGTGAATCGAAAAAAATCTGACCTGTATCTGGAGTTTCAAAACCACCTAAGAGACGGAGAGTAGTAGTCTTACCACAACCAGAAGGGCCTAGTAGAGTAACGAATTCGTTTTCTCTTACATATAAGTTAAATTCATCTAAAACTAATTGTTTTCCATAAGATTTCGAAATATCTACAAAGTTGATTAAAGCTTTTTTCATTTTCGTGTCCTTTCTAGAAACTTGGTGGGTTGGAAACCCAAATTAAAATGGCATCTCTGCCAGATTTGTTTTCGATAAAGTGACGCTTGCCTGCTTTGAAGTAGAAGGACTCACCAGCTCGTACAGTGTGATATTTACCACCAAAGTTTATGCGGACGGTTCCTTTAATTACATATCCAAATTCTTCGCCTGAGTGCGGCTGTAGAATTTCTGAAATTCCACCAGGCTGAAGGGTAAGTCTTACTGGTTCCATGGAATTTTTCTGTGCATTTGGCACCACCCATTCGATAAGAGATTTCCTTTCTTCATCTAGCTTTTCAAAATAGTCCATTTCTTTGAATACAATTTGTTCTGGTTCTTCATCTGCAAAAAATTCTGCAGGAGTCGTACCAAGACACTGAATAATATCCAGTAGTGTACTTACAGATGGGGTGTTTTGATTACGCTCTAGCTGTGAAATAAAGCCTTTGGTTAGCTCCGACCGGTCTGCTAGCTCCTGCTGGGTGAGACCATATTGGATACGTAGCTCTTTCATACGATTTCCAATATCCAAAGTAATCACCTCCAATTCTTTGTAAAAGTTTACTAAAAGTTTACAATTAATAAACAATATATTTGATTTTATACTATTTGTTTGGAATGTCAATAGATTTGCTAGAAATTCCTATCAAGAAAATTTATTGGAAATAAAAAAAGGCCCATTGGACCTTTTAAAGAAAAGCCGATAACCGGGATCGAACCGGTGGCCTACGCATTACGAGTGCGTCGCTCTACCTACTGAGCCATATCGGCATAATTATTCACGACTTACATATGATAACAGATATTTTCCATAAATTCAATATTTTTTTGTTGTCCTTTTGAATAAGAATTGGTATAATGTGAACACAATTTATTACGAGGTGACAAATGAACGAAAAACTTATGAACATAAAAGAAAAAATAGCAGGTGCAGTAACAAAGGCTCTCGACTTTTTAAAAGCAAACCTTATGATAACGGTGATTACAGCTTTCTGTCTTGTAGTAGTAGCAGTTTTATTGATATCAGTATTTGCCCTACAGGAATTTATTGTTTCCGTATGTATTCTAATTGTACTTGAAGTAGCAATGGCAGCATTACTACACAAAGTAGAGCTTTGGAAGCATGGAGTGCTTTTGGCAGCACAGATTGTAGCGGCGATTATTCTTCAAAGAATCCCACTTGTAGTTCTTTGTGTTGTCGTTTATGTGGCGGCGATTGTTGCGTTACAGCTTATGAATCTGAACTCAAAAGAAGAGACACAGTCCTAAGGCAAGGCTTTAGGACTTTTGCTTTTCCTATTTTATTGGAGTATATATGAAGAAACAGAATTATCATCTTAAGATGCAGGAATTGATGCAAGAGCATTGTAGTGAAGAAAGAGTACCAAAGCTGTTGTTGCATAGTTGTTGTGCCCCTTGTAGTTCCTATTGTTTAGAACTTTTATCTGAGTATTTTGCAATTACAGTGTTTTACTATAATCCCAATATTTATCCTCCTGAGGAATATTACATGAGGGTGGAAGAGCAGGCACGCTTTGTACAGGAATTTCCCGCAAGGCATTCTATTTCTTTTGTGGAAGGCAGTTATGATACTGCACGTTTTTATGAAATGACAAAGGGGATGGAGCAGTTAAAGGAAGGTGGCGAGCGTTGCTTTGCTTGCTATGAGCTTCGATTGCGAGAGTCCTGCAAGTATGCAAAAGAGCATGGATTTGATTTTTTTACCACAACACTATCCATTAGTCCCCTAAAAAATGCCGCAAAGCTGAATGAAATTGGGGGAAAATTAGAGCAAGAATATGGCATGAAATATTTATATTCCGATTTCAAAAAACAGAATGGATACAAACGCTCTACGGAAATTTCCAATGAATACGATATGTATCGTCAGTATTATTGTGGTTGCGTGTATTCAAAGAAGCAGCGTGATGAGGAAATTGCATTACGTGAACAGTTGAAGGTGTAAAAGAAAATTGTAATTATTAACATACAGAAAGAGAGGACATAGATATGGCACAGTTATGGGGCGGACGCTTCACAAAAGAAACCGACAAGCTGGTTTACAATTTTAATGCGTCCATCACATTCGACCAGAAATTTTATGAAGAAGATATTGACGGAAGTATTGCCCATGTTACTATGCTTGCTGCAGTAGGCATTTTAACAGAGCAGGAGAAAGAAGATATTATCCGTACGTTAAATGAAATTCGTTGGGATGTAGTAAATGGAAGATTAGAAATTACAGATGAGTATGAGGATATTCACAGTTTTGTAGAAGCGAATCTCATAGAGCGACTGGGTGATACCGGAAAAAAGCTTCACACAGGAAGAAGTCGTAATGATCAGGTCGCATTGGATATGCGTCTTTACACCAGAAAACAGGTGGCTTCGGTAGATGCAGAGTTGGAAGATATGTTACAGACGATTCTACATATTATGAAAGAAAATACACAGACGATTATGCCAGGATTTACACATCTTCAAAAAGCACAGCCGATTACTTTGTCTCATCATATGGGTGCATATTTTGAAATGTTTAAGCGTGACAGACAGCGTCTCTGTGATATTTACGAGAGAATGAATTATTGTCCACTTGGCTCTGGTGCTTTGGCGGGAACTACATATCCGTTGGATAGAGACATGACAGCAGAGCTGTTAGGATTCTATGGTCCAACCTTAAACAGTATGGATGGAGTATCGGATAGAGATTATTTAATCGAATTTTTATCTGCCTTGTCTACTATTATGATGCATCTGAGTCGTTTTTCCGAGGAAGTGATTATCTGGAATTCCAATGAATATCAGTTTGTGGAAATTGATGACGCATACAGCACAGGCAGTAGCATTATGCCACAGAAGAAAAATCCAGATATTGCAGAATTAGTTCGTGGAAAAACTGGACGTGTCTATGGTGCTTTGATGTCTATTTTAACTACCATGAAAGGTATCCCTCTTGCATATAATAAGGATATGCAGGAGGATAAGGAGCTTTCCTTTGATGCTATGGATACAGCAAAAGGTTGCATCGCACTATTTAATGGTATGTTAAAAACCATGAAGTTTAAGAAAGCAAATATGCGAAAGAGTGCAAATAATGGTTTTACCAATGCCACAGATGCGGCTGACTATTTGGTAAAGCATGGAGTACCTTTCCGAGATGCACATGGTATCGTGGGCCAAATCGTACTTTACTGTATCGACAGAAACATTGCTATTGATGATATGTCATTAGAAGAATTGCAAAGAATTAGTCCGGTGTTTGAAGAGGATATATATGAAGCAATTTCAATGGAGACCTGTGTGAATACAAGACTTACCATTGGTGCTCCTTCAAAGACATCTATGGAAAGAGTCATCGCGTTAGAAGAACAATATTTAGCAGAATTTCCTGCGATGAATGTAAAATAAGGAATTACAGGTAAAATTGCACAAAAAACACATTTAATATGTGTTAAATTCTGATAAAATAATTATTGTAATTTTCATAAATATCAAGTAATATATTTCTAACAAAGACAGTTGTTCGCGATAGACTGACAAGAATGGAGAGTAAAAATGAGCGAAAAATTAAAAGTTGGTATTTTAGGTGGAACCGGTATGGTTGGACAGAGGTTTATTGCTCTGTTGGAAAATCATCCATGGTTCGAGGTAACGACAATCGCAGCAAGCCCAAGAAGTGCAGGTAAAACATATGAAGAAGCAGTGGGTGGACGTTGGAAAATGTCTACACCTATGCCAGAAGCAGTGAAAAATATCGTAGTTATGAACGTAAACGAAGTCGAAAAAGTAGCTTCTGAAGTTGATTTCGTATTTTCAGCAGTAGATATGACAAAAGACGAAATCAAGAAAATAGAAGAAGAGTATGCAAAAACAGAAACTCCAGTAGTTTCCAATAATAGTGCTCATAGATGGACACCAGACGTTCCAATGGTAGTGCCAGAAATCAATCCTGACCATATGAATGTAATCGAATTCCAGAAAAAACGTCTTGGAACTACAAGAGGTTTCGTAGCAGTTAAGCCAAATTGTTCAATTCAGTCTTATGCACCAGTACTTACAGCTTGGAAGGAATTTGAACCATACGAAGTAGTAGCTACTACATATCAGGCAATTTCTGGTGCAGGTAAAACCTTTAAAGATTGGCCAGAAATGGTAGAAAACATCATACCATTTATTGGTGGTGAAGAAGAAAAATCAGAAAAAGAACCTCTCCGTATCTGGGGTCATATTGATGAAGAAAAAGGTGAAATTGTACCAGCAGATGGTCCAGTTATCACATGCCAGTGTGTACGTGTTCCAGTTTTGAATGGACACACAGCTGCTGTATTCGTAAAATTCAAAAAACAGCCTACAAAGGAACAGCTTGTAGATGCTCTTAGAAACTTCAAGGGTGTTCCACAGGAGCTTGAACTTCCAAGTGCTCCAAAGCAGTTTATTCAGTATTTAGAAGAAGACAACAGACCACAGGTTCACCTGGATGTTGACTATGAAAATGGCATGGGTGTATCGGTAGGACGTATTCGTGAAGATCACGTATATGATTGGAAATTCATTGGATTGTCACATAATACAGTTCGTGGTGCTGCAGGTGGTGCGGTACTTTGTGCAGAACTTCTTAAAGCACAGGGATATATTTCTAAAAAATAGTTTTTCTAAATTTTAAGCCCGTGGGAATTAGAACAAGAACTCGACTCGACGTATTACTTAACCTCGTCTCGTTTCTTTTCTAATTCCAACGGGCTTAACTATTTGGAGAAATTTAGAAATAAATGATAGAGAGAGTTTAGAAGAAACATATCCCCATGAAAGAACTTCTGTGTATTGTGTGAAAAGTTAAAATGTGATATAATTTTCAAGCCATAAGGATGATGATATACATAAAAGGAGAAGACCAGTGTTTAAACAGAGTGAGCTTAAGAAGTTAGAAGATTTATATGCAGAAAGCGGAAATCAGTTGGTTATGTTGTATGGACCAATGAACTGCGAAAAAGAAAATCTGATTCGTACGTTTATCAAGGATAAGAAGTTCTTTTATTATCGTGCCAGAAAGGCCTCTGCCAAGGAACAGCTTTCCATGATGGGAGAAGAAATTGCAAAGAAGTTTGATGTTCGTCTGCAAAAATTTACGTATGATGAATACTTCAATCGCGTAAAGAGCGGAAATCCGTCCAAACTGGTGGTAGTTATTGATGAATTCGAGCATATTGCGAAAAAGGATGCTAGCTTTATAGAAAGTATTATAAAGTTGAAAAACCGACGTCTTTATCCAGGCCCAGTGATGGTTATTCTGGCTAGTTCCTCTATTGTATGGGCTGAGCAGGATATGGATGATGTGTTCGGAGAAGGTGCAAGCAAATACTGGACAGCTCGTATCAAGATTCCGAATCTGAACTTCCTAGAAGTTGTTCGTGTGTTTCCAGAATTTTCGGTAAGCGATACCATCAAAATCTATGGTGTTTTAGGTGGTGTTCCGGGATATTTGAAACACTGGAATGTAAAGAAAACCTTCAAACAGAATATATGTGATTTGATTCTCTCAGAAAATGGATATTTGTTTCATAAGGCAGAAGATTTGGTATCTTCTGAGCTACGTGAGCTTTCCGTATACAATACCATTCTCATGGCAATTGCCAAGGGCGAGAATAAGTTAAATGATTTATTCCATTACACAGGCTATTCCCGTCCAAAGATTAGTGTATATATGAAAAATCTGAGCCAATTTGACATTATAGAAAAGGTAATTCCTTTCGAAACAGGTGGCTGGGATAATGCGAAAAAAGGAGTATATCGTATCAAAGACACGTATATCAATTTTTACTATAAATTCGTATATCCTCATCTTTCTGATGTGCACATCTTGGAACCGGAAGCTTTTTATGATATGTACATAGAAAAGGAATTAGATGAATATTTGAATCGATATTTTATACATGTTTGTATGGAATACTTATCCTTATTAAATCAGATTCGTCGTTTGCCACTAGCTATCACCAAAATGGGAACATGGGTAGGTAAAACAGGTAATATCGATATTATTGCACAAAGTACTGACCGCCAGAGTATTGTGGGTCTTTGTAACTGGGAAAAAGCAGAGCTTACCATGGATATGTGCAGGGATTTATTTGAATCAATGAATAAAGCGAAAATTACTTCAAAGCATATTTATCTGTTCTCAGCAAAAGCCTTTTCACCAGATGTAGTTGAGATGGCGAAAAATGATACCCGCTTTGAATTGATTGATATGAATGAATTGTAATTAGGAGTAGTATGGGAAAATCGCTAATTATAACAGAAAAACCATCTGTGGCTCAAGAGTTTGCAAAGGTTTTGCATGTGAGTGGCAGAAGAGATGGCTATATAGAAAACCAAGATTATGTTATCACTTGGTGCGTTGGACATCTCGTAGGTCTGGTGTATCCAGAATCCTACGATGAGAAATACAAAAAATGGAAATTGGAAGACCTTCCATTTTTACCAAAGGATTATAAATACGATGTCATAAAGGATGTTTCAAAACAATATAATATTGTACATACTATGCTCATGAGAGAAGATATTGATCGCGTATATTGGGCAGGTGACGCGGGAAAAGAAGGTCAGACTATCGAAGAAAACATTCGTAATTTCGGCGGTGTTCGAGAAGGAATGGAGGAGCTTCGTGTGTGGATTGACTCCCAGACGGAAGAAGAGATTCTTCGTGGTATCAAAGAAGCAAAGCCAATGAGTGACTACGCAAATCTTGGTAACTCAGGCATCATGCGCACCATTGAGGATTATGCCATGGGTATTAACTTTTCCAGAGTTATGTCAGTCAAATATGGCAACCTTTTAAACAAGGCTGCAGGCACTACCTCTTATACGGCGATTGCAGTAGGCCGCGTTATGACTTGTGTGCTTGGCATGGTTGTTATCCGTGAACGCGAAATACGAAACTTCAAAGAAACCCCATTTTACAGAGTAGTGGGAACATTCACTGATGCAGGTATTGAGGCGGAATGGAAAGCGGTAGAAGGTTCTAAATATTTCGAATCTCCATTATTATATAAGGAAAATGGTTTCAAAGAAGAAAAAGACGCCAATGCTTTGATTGATTTGTGCACGGGGAAAGAAGCAAAAGTAAAAGCCTTGGAAAAGTCTATCAGCAAAAAACGTGCGCCACTGTTATTTAACCTAGCTGAGCTTCAGGCGGAATGTGCGAAGCGGTTTAAAATCAGTCCTGACGAAACCTTGCAAGTAGCACAGGATTTATACGAAAAGAAATTGACTACCTATCCTAGAACCGATGCTAGAGTATTGTCCACAGCAGTGGCAAAAGAAATTTATAAAAATTTAAGTAAATTAAAGGGCTACGAAACAGTGGCACCTTATGTAGAAACGATTTTAAAGAACAAATCATACGCAAATATAGCAAGAACTTCCTATGTCGATGATAGCAAGGTCACCGACCACTATGCTATCATTCCGACAGGACAGCTGACAGAGTTGAATTCCTTGAATTCATTGCAAAGAAGTGTGTTCGAATTGATTTGCCGCCGGTTTTTAAGCATTTTCTATCCAGCTGCAGAATACCAGAATGTAAAGCTGACAGTAGCAGTAGAAAAAGAAGAATTATTTGCATCGGCAAAGATTTTAAAAGCACCGGGATATTTAGAAGTCGCAGGTATTCCACAAAAACGTGGAACTACAGGTGTCGATGAAGCTGATAATACTGCTGAAAATACGGATGGCAATCCATTTGCCGATACAGAAAAAGAAACAAAAGGAGCTGACCCTCAAGTCCTCCTTGAGCTGGCAGATAGCTTACATATAGGAGATGTGCTTTCCGTAGAAGGCTATGGTATCCGCCATGGTAAGACATCTCCACCAAAACGATATACTTCAGGTTCTATGGTCCTTGCTATGGAAAATGCAGGACAGCTTATCGAAGATGAGGAGCTTCGTGAACAGATTAAGGGCTCCGGTATAGGAACCTCTGCAACTCGCGCTGAGATTATCAAGAAGCTTATACGTATTGGATATTTGAATCTAAATAAAAAGACGCAGGTTCTTACTCCAGAAAATCTAGGAGAAATGATTTTCGAGGTAGTCAACCTGACAGTACCTGCTCTTTTGAATCCCAAAATGAGTGCTTCATGGGAAAAAGGTCTGGATGGTATTACCAGAGGAACTGTAGATTTCTGGGATTACAGAAATAAACTTGAGGACTTTATACGCAAAGAAACCATAAATATGATAGACCAGAATATTCGGGAAGAATTGGCGGAGCGTATCAGCGAATTTGCAGGAAAAAATGCCAGAGGCATGGGCGTCCGTAGGAAAATCGGCATCAAATGTCCAATTTGTGATGGCGAGCTGGTAACTACGCCGTTTGGTTTCGGTTGTGCCAATTATAAAGCGGACAAATCCGGCTGCAACTTTAACATCGGTGAAATTGCTGGCATTACACCAACAGAAGAACAGATAAAAGTTCTCTTTGAAAATGGACACACAGATACGATTCGTGGTTTTAAGTCCAAAGCAGGCAAGAAATTTGATGCTGCCTTGAAATTAGAAAAGACAGAAGACGGAAAAGTAAACATTACCTTTGACTTTGCAAATGTTGAATCAGAAGTGATACCAGATGTAAGATGTCCTGTCTGCGAAGGGCAAATTGTGAAGAAATCCTTTGGATACGGTTGTGCAAATTATAATGCAGAGGATGAAAATAGCTGTCGCTTTGCTATTGGAACACTTGCAGGAAAGAAGCTTACAGTCACTCATGTCAAAGAGCTTCTTACAGATGGCATCACCGGAACTATACGTGGCTTTAAATCCAAAGCAGGTAAGAAATTCGATGCCAAAGTAGCATTAAGCAAAAATGAAGAAGGAAAGGTTACAGGTCTAAAATTCGATTTTAATGAACTTGAACCGTTAAAAGTCAAAGCTGTCGCATGCCCACTTTGTAATGGCGACATCATAGTTACTCCATTTGGCTATGGTTGTTCCAATTATTCCAAGGATAATTCGGAATCCTGCAAATTTGTCATTGGAAAGATTGCCAGTGTGAAGTTGAAGGAAGCCCATGTGAAACAGCTATTAACCACAGGTAAAACAGATATAATCGAAGGCTTCGTAGCCAAAACCGGTATGAAGTTTAATGCACCATTGAAGCTAACTGAGGAAGGACAGATTACCTTTGACTTCCCGGAAAAATCAAAGCCAGTGGAATCCAGCGTCGAATGTCCGAAATGTCAGAAGAAGATGCTAAAGGGCCAGTGGCAGTACGAATGTGAATGTGGCTTCAAACTTTGGCATACAGTTGCAAAGGTGCCTTTGGCAGAAGAAATTATCATCGAACTACTTTCTACTGGAAAAACAAGGAAAAAAGTGGTAGGATTTACATCGAAAGCAGGGAATGTATTTGATACTTGCTTAAAGTTCGAAGACGATACCATCAAATTCGACTTTGAAAATCTAGGAGAACAATAAGAAAGGCAACATTATGGAAAACGCAAAAATTTGTAATAACTACAATCTTGATGAAACTATCGCAAAAGAATACCTTGCGCAATTTACCTATCCGTGGGAAGCATTAAAAGGTATCAGCGACTATATCAAAGAATTTGGTCCAACTCTTGATAAAGAGATTTTTGAACAAAGAGGAGAAAATATCTGGGTGGCAAAATCCGCTACCATAGCACCAACTGCGTGTTTAAACGGTCCACTTATTATTGATGAGGGTGCAGAAATCCGCCACTGCGCATTTATTCGTGGCAGTGCTATCATTGGAAAGAACTCTGTAGTAGGAAACTCAACAGAAATTAAAAACGATATCATTTTCAACAACGTGCAGGTACCACATTACAACTATGTGGGTGACTCTATCCTTGGATACAAATCACACATGGGCGCCGGTTCTATTACTTCCAATGTGAAGTCTGACAAGACCCTGGTAGTAGTAAAAGATTGCTATGATACACAAAAAGCAATCGAAACCGGATTAAAGAAATTTGGTGCAATGCTTGGAGACTATGTTGAAGTTGGATGTAACTCGGTATTAAATCCTGGTACTGTAATCGGGAAAAACAGTAACATTTACCCAACCTCATGTGTACGTGGTGTGATTCCAGCAAACCACATCTTCAAAGACAAAGATCACGTAGTAGAAAAAATATAAAAGTTCAGAAGTTTTGACAAAATTCGTCAACTTATGACTAGACTTTACAAAGAAAATATGCGAGAATGTGTTAGGTATGTTAATTTACTAACAAAGTAATAAAAATATACAAAGCGTATGCGAAAGGAGTCTTATAATGATTTACACTAAGGAAGTTGAAAACATGTGTCCAGTAGCAAAGGGCGCAAACCATGAACCAGCTCCTATCCCAGAAGAAGGAAAATGGGTTCATTCCAAAAAAATTGAAGATATCTCAGGCTTTACACACGGTATTGGCTGGTGTGCGCCACAGCAGGGAGCTTGTAAGCTTTCCCTCAATGTAAAGAATGGTATCATTGAAGAAGCTTTAGTAGAAACAATTGGATGTTCTGGTATGACACATTCAGCGGCTATGGCAGCTGAAATTCTTCAGGGCAAAACAATTCTTGAAGCTTTAAATACAGACTTAGTATGTGATGCTATCAATACAGCTATGAGAGAATTATTCTTACAGATTGTTTACGGACGTACACAGAGTGCTTTCTCTGATGATGGTCTTGCAATCGGTGCTGGTCTTGAAGACTTAGGAAAAGGTCTTCGTTCACAGGTTGGTACAATGTACGCAACAAAAGCAAAAGGTGTTCGTTACCTTGAAATGGCAGAAGGCTATGTAACAGGTATCGCACTTGATGAAAATGACGAAGTTATCGGATACCAGTTCGTATCTCTTGGAAAAATGACAGACTTCATCAAAAAAGGTGATGATCCTAGTACAGCTTGGGAAAAAGCAAAAGGACAGTACGGTCGTGTAGCTGATGCTGCTAGAATTATCGACCCACGTCATGAATAATTCGGTAGAGAGGAGATAAAGAACAATGGCATTATTTGAATCATATGAAAGAAGAATTCCACAGATTAACGCTGTGCTCAATAGTTATGGAATCAGCTCTATCGAAGAAGCTGAAAAAATTACAAAAGATGCTGGACTTAACATTTACGATCAGGTAAAAGCTATCCAGCCAATCTGTTTTGAAAACGCTTGCTGGGCTTACATCGTAGGTGCTGCAATCGCAATCAAAAAAGACTGTAGACGTGCTGCAGATGCAGCTGCTGCAATCGGCGAAGGCATCCAAGCTTTCTGTATCCCAGGCTCTGTAGCTGACCATCGTAAAGTAGGTCTCGGACATGGTAACCTCGGGAAAATGTTACTTGAAGAAGAAACAGAATGTTTCTGCTTTTTAGCAGGTCACGAATCATTTGCTGCTGCTGAAGGTGCTATCGGTATCGCAGAAAAAGCAAACAAAGTACGTAAACAGCCACTTCGCGTAATCTTAAACGGTCTTGGAAAAGACGCTGCCCAGATTATCGCTCGTATCAACGGCTTTACATATGTTGAAACAAAATACGATTATCATGCAGCAAAATTAAACGTAATCTACGAAAAACCATACTCAACAGGTCTTCGTGCAACCGTTAAATGTTATGGTTCTGACGATGTTCAGGAAGGTGTTGCAATCATGCATCATGAAAATGTTGGGGTATCTATCACTGGTAACTCAACAAATCCAACACGTTTCCAGCATCCAGTAGCAGGAACATACAAAAAAGAATGTATCGAACAAGGTAAACAGTACTTCTCAGTAGCATCAGGCGGTGGTACAGGTCGTACACTTCATCCAGATAACATGGCTGCAGGCCCAGCTTCTTATGGTATGACAGATACTATGGGACGTATGCACTCAGACGCACAGTTCGCAGGTTCTTCATCAGTTCCAGCTCACGTAGAAATGATGGGTCTTATCGGTGCAGGTAACAACCCAATGGTTGGTATGACTGTTGCAGTAGCTGTAAGTATTGAAGAAGCAGCTAAAGAAGGTAAGTTCTAAGCATTTAGACAATTGATTTTCAAAAAATAGACTTAGACACATCATTTGGTGTAAAATGCCAATGATGTG
>JAZULP010000020.1:0-46966 GCA_045603165.1 Agathobacter sp.
AGATGATTTGGGCAGAATTGTTATACCAAAGGAAATACGTCGAACCATGCGAATTCGTGAAGGCGACCCAATGGAAATTTTTACCAGCAGGGAGGGAGAAATATTATTAAAGAAATATTCTCCTGTTGGTGAACTAGGTGAATTTGCGACAACTCTGGCTGAAAGTGTTGCACAGACTTTAGGTGAATTGGTTTGCGTAACAGATCGGGATTTTGTCATTGCAGCAGCAGGAACTGGTAAAAAAGAGTTTGATGGAAAAGCCTTAGATGCACAAATGCAGAGTGCTATTGATAAACGCTACAGCCAGATTTCGTCTGGAGATAAAAATTCTTTTGTTAAGATTGTGCCAGATGATGAGAAAAAGTATACCCGTCAAGTAGTTGCAACTATTTTATCTCATGGAGATTGCATTGGTGCAGTAGCTATCTTAAGTAGTGAAAAAAGTCAGCATCAGGATGAAACTCTGTTGCAGCAAGCAAAAAGCATTGCAACTTTTCTCGGAAAGCATATGGAGCAATAATAGGTGGAAGACGATTCTGAAAAAGAGTCGTCTTTTTTCTTGCTTATAGAATCAAAAAAGGCTACAATGGGTTTTATAATAAAGCATTTAGGAGCAATTTATGGCGAAAAAGAAAAAGCAGAAGAAGCATCGTCTTTTTTGGTTTGTCGTAAAACTTCAAGTGATACTCATGCTGTTAGTTGTAGCAGGATTTTTATATTACAACTACGGTGGTTACGCAAAGGACCTACAAGGCCTTCGGCAGGAGGCGGTTACCCTTGTAAGGGAGTCGGACGAGAGGACTTTTATACCATCGCAAACCAGTGTGGTGTACGCAGAGGATGGTCAGGTGATTTCCTTTATTAAAGGGGAAAAAGAAGCAGACTATATAGAATACGAGGATATACCAGCCTATTTTATTACGGCAATGGTTAGTATAGAGGACAAACGATTTTATGAGCATGATGGAATAGATTTTTTAGCGATTCTTCGTTCTGCAAAAGCAATTGTGGAAAGTGGTTCACTATCTCAGGGCGGAAGTACCATTACGATGCAGTTGGCGAGAACTATTTATTTAGATAATGGGAAACGCTGGGAGCGAAAAATAAAAGAGATGTTTATTGCAGTAGAGCTGGAGAAGCTATACAGTAAAAACAAAATTATGGAATATTATCTGAACAATATTTATTTTGCAAATGGATACTATGGGATTCAGTCTGCATGTAAGGGATATTTTAGTAGCGAGATAGAGGATTTGAGTTTATCACAGGTGGCATTTTTGTGTGCTATCCCCAATAGTCCCAGCTACTATGACCCCATTGTCAATTATGATAATACCATTGCCCGTCGAGACCGGATTCTAGCGAATATGTATGAAGACGGAAAGATAGATGAAGCTACATATTTAGTGGCACTTAACGAAAAGGTTGAGTTACAGCCATCGCAAGCAACAAAATCTCAGCGTAATAATTATGTAGATACCTATGTCTATTATTGTGCTACCAGAGCTTTGATGGAATTACAGGGCTTTGAGTTTCAAGAGTATTTTGCCACAGAAGAAGAAAAGCAGGAATATTACAAGGAATATGATGAGCTTTATGCAGATTGTCAAAAGCAGATATTTGCAGAGGGCTACAAAATTTATACCAGTATCCAATTAGACAAGCAGCAGGCACTTCAAACCTCCTTAAACAATGTGCTGAGTGAGTTTACTGAGGTGGGAGAGGATGGTATCTATGAGATGCAGGGTTCTGCAGTGTCCATTGACAATGAAACAGGCTATGTGGTGGCAATTGTCGGTGGAAGGGAGCAGGATATTGGAATTTATACCCTAAACCGTGCTTATCAGTCGTATAGACAGCCTGGTAGTTCGATTAAGCCATTGGTTGTATATACACCATTTTTTGAGCGGGGCAATTCGCCAGATACACTGGTGGTGGATGAAGAGATAGAGGGTGGACCAGAAGCTGGTTATTATTATGGAGAAATTACAACCCGTTTTGCGGTACAGAAGTCTATAAACTCTGTAGCCTGGAAGCTCTATAGTGAACAAACTCCAGAGATAGGGCTTCAATATTTGAAAAATATGCATTTTTCACAAATTATGGAAGAAGATTATGTACCAGCTACCGCATTGGGAGGCTTTACCAAAGGCGCTTCAGCAGTAGAGATGGCAGCAGGCTATGCGGCCTTAGAAAATGATGGTATCTATCGAACTCCTACCTGTATCAAAAAAATAGTCGATGATGATGAAAATATCGTATATCTTTCTGGACAGGAAGGTACGGTTATTTATAAGGAAACTGCAGCCCGGATGATGACAGATGTACTCGTTACCGTAATGGAGGAAGGAACTGGTACACAGGCCAAGCTGGAAGGCATTCCTTGTGCAGGAAAAACAGGAACTACAAATGATTACAAGGATGGTTGGTTTGTCGGGTATAGCAGATATTATACAACCAGTGTATGGGTGGGGTGTGATTTGCCAAAGAGTGTGGATGGTCTAAAGGGGGCCTCTTATCCCGCACAGATTTGGAAGGATTATATGTCCTATGCACATCAAGGGCTCACACCTCTTAGTTTTTTACCTTATGCTCAGCTGTCTCAGGAATTTATGGATGAGTTCTATCCACCTGAATCGGAAGGTGAAGCACCAATAGAAAGTGAGGCACCGGAAGGCGCTGAAACGCCAGATGAAATTGAAGGAAATAATCAGAATTAAAGGAGGCTTATCAGCATGAAAAAATATGGATTTGGAGTTGACGTTGGTGGGACTACGATTAAAATGGGATTTTTTGAAACCAATGGAAAGCTTTTAGATAAATGGGAAATTAAAACAAACACCGCGAATGGCGGTGCGGAGATATTATCCGATGTAGCAAAGGCTATTGATAACAAATTGGCACAGGAAGCAATTAGAAAAGCAGATGTACAGGGTATTGGCATCGGTGTTCCCGGTCCGGTTCGAAGTGATGGAATTGTAACATGCTGTGTCAACTTAGGCTGGCAAATTGTAAACGTGGCAGAAGAATTAGGAGTCCTTACCGGATTGCCAGTAAAAGTGGGGAATGATGCAAATGTAGCCGCATTAGGTGAAATGTGGCAGGGCGGTGCCAAAGGCTGTAAAGACGTTGTAATGGTTACACTTGGAACAGGCGTTGGCGGTGGAATTATCGTTGATGGTAAAATCGTACCTGGTTTTCATGGTGCTGGTGGCGAAATTGGTCACATTACAGTAAACTCGGATGAAATTGAAGCTTGTAACTGCGGACAATACGGCTGTTTAGAGCAATATGCTTCCGCAACAGGTATCGTACGTATGGCGAAAAGAAAGCTTGCAAAATCTGATGATGCAACTACACTTCGTAAATTTGAAACATTAACAGCAAAAGATATCTTTGATGAGGCAAAAGCGGGAGATGAGCTTGCAGAAGAGTTAGTAGATGAAGTGGGAGAAATTCTTGGTTCTATACTCTCCAATCTTGCATGTCTTATAAATCCAGAGGTCATTGTAATTGGTGGCGGAGTTTCCAAGGCTGGTGCAATTTTGATTGATGCCATTCAGGAGCATTTCAGAGAGTACTCATTCCATGCGATACGTGATACGCGTTTTGCACTTGCGACACTTGGAAATGATGCAGGCATTTTTGGGTGTATGGCGATGCTTCTAGAATAAGTAACGATTTAGCTTCAATTTTAGATTTGTATATATGTAAGAAAAGAGTCCCTATCTATGAAATACGCGCCGTTCAGATGGCGTCGTTACTTAGTGAATGGCGATGTAGTCGTCATGAACTTAGTAACGCAACGCCTGATGAAGAGCGAGAGCGTGCGCAATTTCATAGATAGGGACTCTTTTCGTATATTTTAAAAAACGTAATTGTGAGCTAAATCGTTATATAATAATGCATACCAACCCACCATTATTATCATTGACAATCTTCTGCATCGTATTCTGTAACTGTGTTTGACATTCTTCATCCATCTTTCCAATTTTATCTCGAATACCATCTTCCATCATTTCGCCAAGAGATTTCCCGAAGATGTTGGTACTCCATACACCATCGGCAGAATATTCGCCGTCTTTGATATAGGCAATCAGGTCTTCTGCTTGCTCTTTATTGCCTACGATAGGAGCAATTTCAGTTTCGATATTCGCTTTAATCATGTGGATAGATGGAGAATTCGCACGAATTTTCACACCATATTTGCCTGCATGGGTAATAAGGACTGGTTCTTCCATCGTGATATCGCCTAGGTTTGGTGTTACTACACCGTAGCCACGAGCTTCTACACTGTTCATGGCATCCTCTACTTTTTCATATTCTTGCTTCTTTGCAGACAAGGTTCGTATCATGTTCAACATCTGATATTCACTGGTTATAGGCATTCCTGTAATTTCACTTAAAAAATCATAGTAATATCTATCATCTACATCCAACCGTAGCTCTACTGTACCATCCGAGGTGCGAATTTTACGGATAAAAGGAATACATATCCCCTCGCCTGATAAATCATTGCTATTCCAGTCAGACGCCGAATCATAGCTTTCCTCCTCATTATCACAATAAAGGTCTCTCATCTTCGTAATACGTCCCATCCACTTAGCTGCATAAGCAATCAGTTCTTTTTTGACAGCATCCTCTGCTGGTAGCATCTCTGTCCACTTTGGAATATAGAATTCCACGGTAGATACAGGAAATTCCAGTAATACACTTTCTAAAATTTTTACAATATCGCTTTTCTGCATCTGCTTACAATTGGTCGCAATCACAGGACGCCCATATTTTACTTCCAAATCTTTACAAAGCTCTTCTGTTTCAGTACTGTATGGACGCTCACTGTTAAGTAGAATGACATATGGCTTTCCGGTCTGCTCCATTTCTGCAATGGTGCATTCTTCTGCATCTATGTAATTAGGACGATCAATTTCACCAAAGCTTCCGTCTGTTGTAACAACTACACCAATAGTCGCATGCTCTTTAATAACCTTTAGCGTGCCTATTTTGGCTGCATCTTCAAATGGAATTTCCTCTGTAAACCAAGGCGTACGTACCATACGCTGGGCTTCTCCCTCCATATGACCATTGGCACCATCTACCACAAAGCCTACACAGTCCACAAGACGCACTTTTACGTCAGTATTGTCATCAATACGGATGTTAACACCATTCTGTGGAATGAATTTGGGTTCTGTAGTCATGATGGTTTTACCCTGAGACGACTGTGGAAGTTCATCTACAGTTCGTTCCTTGAGATGTCCATCTTCCATGTATGGAAGTACACACAAATCCATAATACGCTTGATAAATGTGGATTTTCCTGTACGAACAGGTCCTACTACTCCTATGTAAATCTCGCCGTTCGTTCGGCTAGCTATGTCCTTATATATATCCATAAAAATTCCCTCCACTCATATATTGCTACTATATGAGTAAAGGGAAATAATTATTACCATAAATTTACATACTATTTCATTAATTTAATTGCGCCAGGTATACAGTGAATATGCATGACTGTGTTGTAGGAACACATTTCACCATCTGTGTGCCATACATATGGAGTTTTCAAAACGATGTCTGCTTCCCGAAAATCAATACCTAAATAAGGCTTTTTCGTGATATGCCTTCCAACAAGTAAGGATGGAAAAAGGCACAAACAGTGCATTTTATTGATTCCACTGATACAGCACAAGGAGAGCTTTCCATCCATAGCATCTGCTAATGGTGACATGGGCACGCCTCCCCCTTCGCATTTGTGGTTCATAATTGCAATAAAGGTAACTTTATCTATAATTCCATAATTCACACCATCTGCTACGATATGTGCATTCATAGATGGCATTGCAAATAAAGATTGCAAGGTTAGAATTGCATATGTAAGCTTACCCAACCCAATTTTATTCAAAACCTTTTTCAGGGTAGATGATAAAGCTCTACGACACACATCTGCGTCTACACCTACACCCGTACTCACAGCGAAATATTTTTTGCTTTCACCATCATCCCAGGATAAACAACCTAAATCCATATTCCAATATTCCGTAGAATCCAGAATTCGGTTTAGATTTTCTATTGGGGATTCAGGTAAACCAAGTCCTCTCGCAAGGTCATTACCAGAGCCCGTTGGAATATAACCAAGCTCTAATTTCCCATAATCGCGGGCACCATTGATTACTTCATTAAAAGTACCATCACCACCAAGAACAATGATTTTTACAGGTGCAGCTTCATTACGGACCAGCTTTCTGGATATCTCGATGGCATGACCTGCATACTTGGTTTCATGAAGTACATACAGCACCTCTCGACGCTCCAATTCCACTCTAAGTTCTTCCCATATTTTTTTTGCTTTTCCCGTACGGGAATTCAAGTTAACTATAAAATGATACATGATTACACCACTTTTCTTATCTCAATAGTCTATGTATTAACGATTTAATCTACCATACATTTGTGTATATTTGTACAATTTAGTTGCCAGTTTGTTGTTTATCTGTTCCGCATTCGCTCGCCATTTCCAGTTGTTACCCAGTGTAGATGGCTCATTCATACGTGCCTCTGTCCCAAGGCCTAAAAGGTCCTGCATAGTTACAATAGCCATATCTGCTACAGAAGACCATGCACCACGCATCATTCCCCAATTATACCCTTCCTCTTCCGTAAGATTTAGGTATTCCTTTGCGAATTTAACAGATTCCTTTGGAGCTGTTTTCATCCAACCTATGCTGGTATCATTGTCATGTGTTCCTGTATATACAACACAGTGCTGTGGATATGTATGTGGTAAATAGTCACTTCCTTCGCGAGAATCAAATGCAAAATGAAGTACCTTCATGCCCGGGAATCCGGAATCTCTCAGCAGCTGGTATACGGATGGTGTTAAGAAGCCAAGGTCTTCTACAATAATTGGAAGCTTCCCTAATTTCTGTTCTAACACACGGAAAAGGTCCATACCTGGCCCCTGTCTCCACTGTCCATTTCTCGCCGTTTCATCCATTGCAGGAATTGCATAATATGAATCAAATCCTCGGAAATGGTCAATTCTTACGATATCGTATAATTTTGCCATAGCAGCTATACGTTTGGTCCACCAATCATATCCATTGTTTCTCATGGCATCCCAACGGAATAATGGATTACCCCAAAGCTGTCCATCGTCAGAAAAAGCATCTGGCGGACACCCGGCTACTTCAATCGGATTTCTTGCTTCATCTAAATAGAACTGGTCTGGATTAGCCCATACATCAACACTATCTCCTGACACATAAATGGGAACGTCACCAATGATTTGGATACCATTGTCATTCGCATATGTCTTCAATTCCTTCCACTGCTTGAAGAAAAAAAACTGAAGCATCTTGTAAAACATAATACCTTCCTTATATTCTTCTCTTGCAGCATTGAGAGCATCCCAGTGACGGTATTTGTATCTATCCTCCCAATTATTCCATGCTTTACCATTGTTGGCATCCTTTAAAGCCATAAACAACGCATATTCTTCCAGCCATTCATGCTCAGAGTTGCAAAAATCCCAGAATTCCTGAGGAATATCATTTACAAAACGGCCATAGGCCTTTCTAAGTATAGCATAACGGGATGTATACATAATGTCATAATCAACATAGCTTTCACTTCCACCCCAAGCAAAGGATTCACATTCCTTTTTGGTTAATAATTTATCTTTACATAAATATTCTAAATCAATAAAATAAGGATTCCCTGCAAAACTTGAGAAGGATTGATATGGAGAGTCACCATAGCTTGTTGGAGATATTGGAAGAATCTGCCAGTATTTTTGTCCGCCTTTCTTTAAAAAATCTACAAATTTTATAGCAGCCTTTCCCATAGTTCCTATACCATAAGGCGATGGCAAGGATGATATTGGCATTAATACACCACTTGATCTCATAACGTGTGTTCCTCCTATCTATTAGCAAACACGATTCTTACCAAATATAACATCATAGTTGATATTTTTGTAAAAAACATCCTCTTGATTGTCTTTAGATACATCTTTATTTGCAAGCATCCACATAGTTTTTGCGATGACTGATTCCAAGGTCATGTCATAGGATTCTAAGAAATTGCACATGCATTTCATCTCGTGACCTACTTCATAAACCGTCATATCACTGCCTTCATGAGCAACCTGTGTAGCCATGATGATAATTTTTTCTGAATACTGTCTACATAGACCATAGAAGTTTTCTTGAATATACTTTGGAATGCCTCCCACACCAAAGCTTTCTACAATAATGGCATCATAGTGCTGGAATATATAAGACAGCATTTCTGTTGAGATACCCGGAATCAGCTTCAACACAAAAATCTTCTCATTGAGATGCTCATAAAAATGAACCTTCTCTTCATAAGGAAGCATTGGAATATATCGCATAATCTGTCCGTCCTGAATCACTGCCAAAAACGGAAAATCAATACTGGAAAATGCATTATAGCTCTTTGAGCGCACCTTCTTGGCACGTGTTCCAGCAATCACCTTGCCATCAAAGACAATCGATACACCTTGGGATTTGTCATCTGCCGCGTAGGTAAAGCTATCCATCAAATTCGTTTTTGCATCTGTAATATCCAGATTAATTGGTTTCTGAGAACCTGTAATTACAATGGGTTTTTCAGAGTTCTGTATCATATAGGAAAGCCCTGCCGCGGTATATGCCATAGTATCCGTCCCATGTGCTACAACAAAGCCATCATAGCTTTCATAGTTTTCGCGGATGCATTCCACCATCATAATCCAATGCCTTGGCTCCATATTGGAGCTATCCAGATTTAAAAGCTGAATCGTATCCACTTCACAAATTGCTTTGATTCCTGGAATATATGACATTAGCTCATCTGGAGAAATCTGTGGCTTTAATCCATTATCTGATTTTTTTGAGGCAATCGTACCACCTGTAGCAATAAACAATATTTTTTTCATGAAATAACCCTTTCCAAATCAGTCGCAAATTTTTACAACTAATCTTCAATGATAAGCACACGCTCACTAACATCCAAAGCTACGCTATCTGGATTTGCCTTGTGCATACCAAGAAGCTGTTTCCAAAGCGTCTGAATCTGATATGTCAGCATATTGGATGCTTCCACTGCGTATGGAAGTAATGTATGAATGTCAAAGAAACGAATACCCAATGGTGGTAAAAATACCAGATTAGTAGTCTTTACATCCTCACCTGCGGTATGAATCATTTCATATGTAATCATTAAAAATTCTTTTCCTTTGTATGTGCAGTAATAAGATACATAACACTCATCTACAGTCCAAACGATGCCATCCTCTTGTACTACAGGCTTAGAGTCTGTATCATTGTATTCTGTTGTCTGGCATTTAATTTCCCAATGTAGTTTTCCTAGCTTGGTTTCCTTAGACATTTCCTGTAGCTGTTTTAATAATTCTTCTTCCTTTTTCATATGAACGCTCCTTTTAAAACTCTATTCTTCAAATGTATAAGTATCTACCAGAACGGCACTTACAACAAAACGGTACTCATCATCTGCAGTACAGGTAGAAAGTGTAATAATTTTATCTGAATCCTGAATATCCAGTTCTGTACTTACCATGGATGTCGCTGACAAACGATTTGCTAAAACACGAGCAGAGCTATGATGCTCTGTATATACAAAGCTAGTGACAGGAACCTCTTGGTAAGAGAATACCTGATAACGCATCACTTTATTTTTGGAGAAAATCTGGAAATACTGATGTGTATCATAATACCCTTCTTGTGTCTTGTAATATTTCAGTTTACCAAACATACTTAAATTTTTCATATTGTGTCCGTACACCAGAGTATGTGCATCTGAAAAATCAGAACTGCTGGAATCATCTATAAAAATACTTCCTGCTGTGGCATATTTACCATCGTATGTAGCACGTAAATATGGATCCGTATCATCTCCTTGTAAAATTGGATAATTGATATCCTCATTTTCAAAGAAAATCCATCCAATCACATCTGGATACTCAGATTGTAATCCTGCTAAGTTGACTGTCGCGATTTCATACCAAGCAAGCTCTGCTTCTGTCTCATTTCCTTCGTTCTGCTTGCTATCTGGTGTGTTGATTTGTACATATTTGTTTTCCAAATTATCATACTTATCCACTGCTTTCTTGTACTCAGCCAAAATACCCCCTATTCCATAAATGGAGACTATTATACATATGACTCCTATCACAATCAGAATTACACTCGCCACATTTAATTTACTGTTTTTTAAAGTGCTTACTTTCTCTTTTATGGTATTTAGTATATTTTCAAAGAACTCTTTATTCATCATCTGCTCCTAACTCCTGTATCTGCTCTACATAATAATCTACCGCATCCTTGGTAGTTTCAAATTCTTTTATTTCCGGCGCTGAGCTCCCACGACAAATGCGCACCTTATTGTATTTCAAATACGCAATTTCAACATGCTCACCTGCAAACTCATAGCTTCGAGACATCACTGGTGTATCGTCGGTGCATATTCGCACGACCGGCTTCGGCTTTTCGACCGGCTTCAGCTCCTCGACTGGCTTCGGCTCCTCGACTGGCTTCAGCTCCTCGACTGGCTTTGTCTTCTCCATTTTTCTCGTCGCCCTTGATTTTGGCTTCGGCTTAGGCGTCGGCTTTGGTTCCTCGGAGACCATAGGCTCCTCAACAGACTTTGGCATCAACGACACCATTTCCACCTCGCCTAGTGGAATGTCCTCGAGTGATTTAAAGAAATCAAACATATTCAGTTGTCCTGTCACACCTCTTCTAGCCATAACCTCTCTCCATTGCCTATGATTTCTTCTAGAATTTTCTTAGGGCATCGTTGCCATCATCTACTGTATTTTCAATACTTTTTATCTGTACATAATAGGAATAATTTTCATTCACCTTTACCTCACAACGCTCTCCCACCTTGTGCCCAAAAATAGCAGCTCCAAGAGGAGATTCCTTGCTAATAAGATTCTTAAGTGAATTACTTCTTACTGTTGTAACTATTTTATAGGTTTCCACCTCGTCATCTTCTTCAAAATACAATTCCACTGTATTGTTCATTCCCACTTCATCGTCTGCGGAATCTTCCGTAATAACCTTTGCAGTTCGAATCATCTTTTCCAAATAACGAATGCGGCTTTCATTTTCATTCTTGAATTTTTTAGCTGCTTTGTATTCAAAATTCTCGCTTAAATCTCCGTGAGCACGTGCCTCCTTTACATCCTCCAATGCCTGCTTACGGACCACTAGCTTTCGATGTTCGATCTCTTGTTCCATCTTTTGAATATCCTTTACAGTTAATTCATCATACATCTTCTATACCTCTCTGTCAGAATCTTCCGTTATTTTCTCCTGCGTAATTTCCTGCAGACCACCATCCAGATATACGGATATATAATAGCCTTCCAATAGCCAGTCTGACCAAATATTTTTCTCTGACATGACATTTGTTTTAGAAAAATCTATTGCTAATCCCATTCCCTTAGCCTTGCTATAACTTTCCTTACGCGTCCAAAGTTTCAGAAACATTTCCAACTTATCATCGCTACTTTCATAAAGAGCATATTCCTCTACAGTAAAGCTTCTCTTTGCCACCTTGTCCAATGATGCATTGCGCTGCTTCATTAGCAAACGTTTACTGTTTTCAATATCTATACCTACATTAGAATCGGAAATGACACATACTACATAATCCCCAGAATGACTGATGCTAAAATGGATAGCTTCCTGATTTTCTATAAAGGGTTTTCCATGTAGTCCTTCTGAAAACATTAGACTATCATAGGATAGACCCAATTGTTCTAAACCATATTTCAATAAAATTCCTGCCAAAAGGGAACGATATTTATCCTCATCATTTTTACAGCGGAGAATTTTATTTCTCCGCTGTGTATTCATTTTTTTGAAAAATCGATCAAACACCTCTGGTTCTTTTACCAGATTGATATTTCCATAATATAATCTTACCATATGCTAAATGATACCCACTACACCACAAAGTAATACTACAATTCCCAACGCGATACGATACCACCCAAACACCTTAAAGTCATGCTTACGAATATAGCCGAGTAAGAATTTAATTACAAAAACAGATACGATAAAGGCACTCACCATGCCTATCAACAGAATGGTAATTTCTCCAGTGGATAATGCAAATCCAAAATCCAACAGCTCCAACAGGCTTGCACCCAGCATAACTGGAATTGCTAGAATAAATGTAAATTCACTAGCAGCCTTACGGGATACTCCAATTAAAAGTGCACCGATAATGGTTGCACCAGAACGGGAGGTCCCTGGAAATGCAGCAGCCAGAAGCTGGAAAATACCAATCATAACAGCCATTTTCCATGTAATTTGACTCATGCTTTCTACAAGGGATTTCTTTCTTGTATTACGGGTTTCTATCACAATGAATGCAATACCAAATACTATCAACGCAATCGATACACCTACAGCATTATAGAAAAGCTCATCACAAATATCATCCAAATCCAAAAGTACAAACACAATGGCTGGAAGACATGCGATTACGATTTTAAACCAGTTAATTACAATCTCCATTTTAACAGCAACTGGTCCAATAACCCAGTATTTTTGATTCCAAAAACCGTTTTTTCCTACATTTTCTACATCATTATCTGCGGTCCTTGCAGTGATGAATGGCCAAATCTGATTCCAGAACAAAAGCACAACTGCCAGAATTGCCCCCAGCTGTATCACAACCAAGAACATATTCCAGAAATCTTCGCTGACGTTCAACTTTACAAATTCATTTAGTAAAATCATGTGTCCTGTACTGCTGACAGGTAGCCACTCTGTAACACCTTCTACAATACCAAATAACAACGCCTTAATAATTTCAAAAAAAATTTCCATATAATCCTCTTTCACTATAAATGTTATTTACGATAAACTGCAAATGCAATAGAACCAATGCCTGCATTACACACATTTGCAACCGATGCCTGCGTAAAAATCACCTGTTTAAACTTCAAACAACGATTGAATTCATCTAATATGAACTCCTGCTGACGTATCGTCAATCCCGCATGTGACACAAAGATAACATCATCATCAATATGCTTGATATTCCGCAAATGATAACGAATACATCTTCTCCATGCATTCTCCAAACGGCCAATACGCACACCATATATGTGAAGCTTGCTATTACTAATACCTAATACCGGACGCATATGAAAGGTATCACAAATCTTTGCTGTAAAAAGATTCGTAAATCCCTTCTGTCGAAAAATACTAATTGATGGTAATAGCATTGTCATATTGATATTCTTCTTTACCTGTGGTAACTCTTGACAAATACGCTCTGCAGTTGCTCCCTGCTTTGCCATTTTGGCTGCAAAGAGAACTAGCAGTGCCTGCCCACCTGAGATATAGCCGGAATCTACAACATGCACATGTCCAAAGCCCTTGGCTGCCAACTTTGCATTACCAAAGCATTTTCCTGTTCCACTGGCAAGTGAGATGTAAATCAACTCTTCTGATTGCATTAGGGTTTGCGCAAAGAATCGTTCATATTCCTCTACGGTCGGGGCTAAGGAATAAGCGAGGCTTTCTTTTTCAGACATATATTTTGAAATATTATTTACATCAATTTCCTTCGAATCACGGAATCTTCCAAATTCGGTTTTAATATACAAATCCACAATTTTGATGTCGTATTTATCTAGTAATTCCTGCGGAAGATCACAGACACTATCCGAAACAATGGTAACCTTTTTACGTTTTTTTGATTGTAAGGTTGATACAAAGTTAATGCCCTGACTATCCTTGTCGCCATCACGACGATATTCTACTAAGTCATTTGGAATGTGACGTAGTACCTCTTCTTCTAAAAGCCTTGCATCAATCGGTTTTTCAAGGATACCATCAAAACTCATGTACAAATTATCCAAGTTCTGGTCGCCCAGCGTATTTGCTGTAAGAAGCACCACTGGTGTTTCTCTACAAAGTCCATTTTCCTGCCGTCGAACCTCACGTAGAAGCTCTTCACCATTCTTCTCAGGCATCATACTATCCATAAGAATCAGGTTATAATAATGGTGCTTTGTCTTATGTAGAAACTCTTCTGTAGTCAATACAGTGTCAATAGATATTTTGGTTTCCTGCAATAGCTTGGTAATAATAATTAAATTTAAATCATCATCATCTACCACCAATACACGTGCTTCTGGCGCTTCAAAGGTTTTATTATAGTGCACACTCAATTGTTTTTCTTTTATAATAGCTTCAAATTCCCCAATCGGAGCCTTGTTTATGATTTTCTGTGGAAGCGTTACGGTAAATAATGAGCCTTGCGTATAAATACTATCCACCGAAATAGAACCACCCATAATATTTAGTAAATAACGAACAATAGAAAGTCCTAGTCCTGTACCTTCAACCTTGTGATTTCGCTCCAAATCCACTCGACGGAAGGCATCAAACAGGTAATCGAGCTCTTCCTTACGAATACCAATACCGGTATCAGCAACTGAAATTTTAAGTACTACTGTTTCCTCGTCCTGCATTTCATAGCTACAGGTGAGTGACACAGATCCGTTATCCGTATATTTTACAGCATTGGACATGAGATTCATGATAATCTGTCGAACACGTCTTTCGTCACCATATAGTCCTTTAGGAATGGTTTTATCTATTTCTACAGCGAATTGCAAATCCTTTTCGCTAATAGAAACCTGCATAACATCCACAATACTATGAAACAGTTCTTTTGGCGAATATTCTGCCTCTGTCAATGTCATCTGATTGTTTTGCAACTGGGACAAATCCAGAATATCGTTTACAAGACTTAATAGCAGTTTACTGGAATTTTGTATATTTCTGCAATATTTCTGAATCTCATCTGTCGTGTCCTTACGCATAATCAATTCATTCAATCCAATAATCGCATTGATTGGTGTACGGATTTCATGGCTCATGCTCGCAAAGAAGGTATCCTTTGACTTACTCAAGGCTTTTAACTCTTCCTTTTGACTTTCGTTTATCTGACGTTCACGTTCAAATACCTTTAATTGGAACTTCATGATGATACCAACTGTCACACCTACGATAATCACTGCAAATAGGGAATCGAAGTGCTTTTCAAATGGCGTTGCCAGTTCAATCACCTGTTCAGGATAAATATATGCAAGCGCATAACATCCTATATCAATCAATACAGTCAGTATAAAAAAAGTAATCAGCTTTTTTCCTGAAAACATAATAAATACATAGAAAATCCCTAGACACATCCATAGCCCTGCACCACTATTTACACCACCGCCTTTTAGGAAAATAACAGGCAATGCTAATACTATAATCACAATTCCCAGCAAAACTGATGATAGCTCAATGTTGTGATATTTGAAAGTTAGAATTATGGCAGTCGTAAAAGCTGCGAACATAATACCATAAATAATCATTAAGTTTTTGGCATTTACCAGTGTAAGCCCCTGCAATATAGCTGTGCCTACGGCTATCGTGCCAACTACTAGAATAATACGAAACAATCGCTCTTTCAGTTCCATCTCATCGCTTACTAGCGCTCGATACAATTTACTTAACATATATGTACCTCATTCGTTTGTATGTTTGTTTATACGTTGTCTTTGATTTTTACAACTGTCTCATAGGCTGACATAAAATCATACATTTCTACTTTTTTGTAAACTGGCCTTAATTCTCTTTCCAAATCCTTTCCACCATAAGAATACTTACTTAAGGCATCTAAGATAGGGAATACCTTATTTGCGTCAAATTCATAAGTCGCATTTTCCAGTTCAGTCAATTTCTTTGTGAATTCTTCATCTGAAAGATCTGGCTTATTTCCCATAGCCACGGCTTCTTCCCTTTTACCTAAATATGGACATTCTTCCAATAGCTGCATAATACGTTGAAACTCCACAGCCATAGGCTTGTGGTTACCTTGGATAAAGGCGTAATCCTCTCCCTTACCAGCAAATTCTAGGGCTTTTGCCATTTCAGATAATTTCACTGCTCCAATACTCATCATTGAGCTCTTGATACCATGTACTATAATGGTATAATTCTTCCAATCCTCTTTTTCAAAAAACTCCTGTGCCTGTGTCAGCATGTCACAACTACTGTCTCTATGAGTTTCTAGAATTGCTAAATAGTTGGCTTTGTTACCACAGTAGGTCAGCCCCTTCTGAACATCCAAATCACCAATCACCAGTTCATCTGTTATAGCGGCTTTCTGCTTTGCTGCTATTCGTTTGACTTCTGTCGCCTCCTGCATACGTCCCATATCAAGCATTGTCATCTGTTTCTCAGCTGGCAAATGTCTCTTCAAGATTCGCTGCAATACAGAGCTTTCTACCGGCTTTGCTAAAAAGTCGTTAAAGCCTTCCTTCATGAACATCTCACGAGCACCTGCAATCGCATTGGCAGTCAGTGCAATAATTGGAATTTCCTTGTAATATGGATCCTGCTTGCGTCGAATATGCTGGAATGTTTCTACACCATCCATACCCGGCATCATATGATCTAAGAACACCAAATCGTATGCCTTAGACTCCAACATATCTATACCTTCCATTCCACTTAGAGCATAGGATACCTGTACACCATATTCATGCATTAGGCCTTCAACAACACGTATATTCATGCGGTTATCATCAATAACTAATACATGTACATCTGGTGCGTAAAGCTGATGATTTTCCATCTCAATATTACGAGTAGCCATTTCTTTGATGCTATTTTCCAATGCAGATATAATTGAAAGCACAAAAAATGGCTTGTATATTTTGCTAATCTGCTTATTCTGAACCTTCGTATCATCATAATGATCAATAATCAAATATACCTTGGAACGTTTTGCCAGATTATCGAAAAATACTGGGTCTTCCTGATATTCCACCAGACTGATAAATATCTGTCCAAAGTTGATACGCTTCTCCCAAC
Source organism: Agathobacter sp. (assembly GCA_045603165.1). Lineage (GTDB taxonomy): Bacteria > Bacillota > Clostridia > Lachnospirales > Lachnospiraceae > Roseburia. The sequence goes on from JAZULP010000020.1 coordinate 16,923, forward strand.
GCTTCAACTCATTGAGGTTGCGACATACATGAGCCTTTACATTTAACTGTGCAACTATATTCTGTAAGCATGTAGCATATTCATCACGGATAGCTTCCAAATAAAACTGTTCCATATTGATATAAACTGCAGCATTGATTTCATCCTTATATGACATCGAAACAATTGGTTTTTCATCATAGACCTTTTGTGGAATTACAAACTGGAACTCACTTCCCTTTCCTAATTCACTCTTTACTGTGATAAAACCACCCATTTTATTTACAATAGTCTGAGCGATGGCAAGACCTAGGCCTATACCACCTTTTTGTCTGTTACGTCCCATGTCTACCTGTGTAAACTTATCAAACAGTTTCTCTACACTTTCTTTTGCCATACCAATCCCTGAATCTTTTACAGATACAATGAGGTTGATACCATATTCTTCCCTCCGGAAACTAAAGTTGATACTTACACAGCCTTCATTGGTAAATTCTATGGCATTGTTGACTAGATTCATAATGACGCGACGTATTTTCTGTTCGTCACCAATCAACATACTAGGCATATTAACATCACAATTCACGATTAATTCCAGCTGTTTCTCACTCTTTTTCGCCATTGTCATATTAATAACGTCATATATGGTTGAACTGATGTAGTATCTTTCCTCTACCAGTTCGAACTCACCCTCCTGCAATTCCGAGTAGTCCAAAATATCTCCTACTACAGACATCAGGTTTCGACCTGCGGACTGAATATTTAACACATCCTCCTTCATTTCTGCAGGCACTTCATTTTTTAACATAATTTCACTGATACCACAAATCGTATTAATTGGTGTTCTAATTTCATGGCTAACATTAGCCAAAAAATCATCTTTTTGACGCTCTGATTTGCGGAGAGCATCAATCATTTCCAACATACTATCCTGGCTTACTTTATATCTGTAAACCAGATAAAATACTACAAACATTACCAAGTATCCCTGCAAAATACGTGTCACCATACCCCAATCTGAAGTATAGCTTCCCCACAGCAAATCCTGTGCAATAAAGATGTAATAATACAGTATGGCATTATAAGCGAGAAATGGGAAAAACATAGCTTTTGGAACACCATATAAGCCCAACAAAATACACAGACTAATGAATAGAGATAGCAACTGATAAAAATCTCCACATTCAATACCATATACAACGATTACAATCTGAGATGCAAATGTGGTTATATAGGCTCTCGTCTCATATGTGCCATACTTACCGAAGAAGTATATCCAGGAAATCAACATGCCACCCAAAACAGCAATCTGCCCCCATGGATTCCAGTTATTGCGATAGCCCAATATCAGCTCTGTCAAATTGTATATCGCACAAATAGATATGATAATACTCTCCATTTGCCTTGCATATGATTTTTGATAATCATATTTTCCCATATCTGCCTCCTAAATAATTAGAAAGAGGCTGTCGCCATAAAATCACGACAGCCTAATGTTTACTAATACTTTCCAAATCCCTCACCGAGAGAAATAATTGGTCCATTTCCGTCTTCTGCTGTGTCATCAGCATCTTCTACTTCATGAACATCACGAGAAGCTACTTTACTATCATCTAATTTATAAACTGAAAGTAACTCTCTCATGCGAATTGCCTGGTTAGAAAGTTCTTCGCTGGCTGCTGCACATTCTTCACTCGTTGCTGAGTTGGTCTGTACAACCTGTGAAACCTGTCCAATTCCCTGATTAATCTGAGCTACAGCAGTTGCCTGATAGTTCGATGATTCTGCAATATTGTTGATAAGTACTTCACTCTGTTTTACCGCATTAGAGATATCCTCTAATGCTCTTGCTGTTTCGTCTGCAATCTTGGAGCCTATTGCAACCTTTGCAATAGAATCTTCAATCATTTCTGCTGTTTCAGAAGCTGCCGCAGCACTCTTAGCAGCTAAATTACGAACCTCTTCTGCTACTACTGCAAAGCCTTTACCTGCATCACCAGCACGAGCAGCTTCTACTGCTGCGTTGAGTGCAAGGATATTGGTCTGGAATGCAATGTCGTCAATCACCTTGATAATCTTTGAAATGCTTTCAGAGGATTTGTTGATAGCCTCCATCGCAATTACCATCTCACGCATTTCTTCGTTGCCTTTTTCTACATCCTGAATTGCTTCATTGACTAAGTTTGTTGCATCATTTGCCTGAGAAGCGTTTTCTCTAGTCTTGTCAGCGATTTCACTAATCGATGATGTAATCTGTTCAATCGCACTTGCCTGTTCTGTAGAACCTTGTGCTAAAGCTTCACTGGCACTTGCTACCTGCGATGCACTCGTCATTACCTGATATGCAGCATCATTGATGTTGCCAAGCGCATGTCCATTGCGTTCTACAAGCAGCTTCAATGAATTACCCATGGTATCTACTTCTGAGGAAGGAACAATATCTACTGTCATATCACCATTAGCTACTTCCTGTGCAGCTATTGCCTGATTACGGATATTTTCTACCATAAGTACATATTCATCTACTACAGAACCAAATTCGTCATTATAAATTTTCTTTATTTCTACATCCATATTACCTTTTGCGATTTCACGGGTAATATTAATGAGGTTCTGGCTACTTTTACGAAGCTGCCTAGGAATTGTAACTGAAATTCCACCAGCGATGATTAAAAATGCAAACAGAAGAATTCCAGAAAAAGTATTATAACTCATCAAGTATCTTTCTGGATTAATAGTTTCATAGTTGTTTACAATTGTTGAAGCTGTAGAATACCCAGCCCAAAGTAAAAATAATACTAAAATATCTAAAATCAAAAAACTTATTATAATTTTTGTACGCATCATTATTTTTTTATTAATTTTCATTATTCTTCTTCTCCTTCATCTTCTGCATCTGTACCATTTGGGTCTAATGCATTAATTTCTTCATCGTTTAGTAATCTGTCAGGATCCAACAAGAGTTTGACCTGTTCTCCTACCTTGCCGATAGCATATACATATTTATTCTGGGATTTGTCCGCTTTACCTACTGTTGGAGATGGAATAATATTTTCTTCCGGAATCTCTACAACCTCTGCAATCTTTTCAACAATAAGTCCCACAACAATATTCTTCACATTTACCACGATAATACAGGTTCTATCTGTATATTCAAATGGCTCCTGTTTAAATCGTAACCTTACGTCGATAACCGGAATGATTTTTCCTCTTAAGTTAATCAGACCCTTGATGTAATCCTCGCTTTCTGGAATTTTAGTAATTTCCTGAAAAACGATGATTTCATTTACGTACTGAATTTTAAGACCAAAGTATTCATTCCCGGATTTAAAGGTTACATATTTCCCTTTTTGTGTATCTCTTTCATCCATATATGTTTCCTTTCTGCTTTAGTCCACCAAGCCTGCTCCGTCAAGAATCAGCGCAATGCTTCCATCTCCTAACTGAGTACAACCTGATAATCCTTTTACTTTTTTAACGTAAGATGGAATAGGCTTTACAACAATCTCCTGTTTGCCCACCAAGCTATCTACAAACAGACAAACATGCTGTCCATCCACTTCCATAATAACCATCATTCCATTTTCGACCTCTGTTTGGTATCCTTCTAAATGATATCTGTCTCCTACCCGAATCACTGGATAACATTCACCACGAATCATAACAAACTCTCTTTGGTCAGGATCATGTATCATCATATCCTCTGTTACACTTACAAACTCTTTTACAGCTCCTGTTTCAATAACAAAGGATGTAACTCCTACCTTCATCACAATACCGTCTATAATCGCCAGTGTAAGAGGAATTTTTAGAATCATCTTACTTCCTTTTCCTTTTTCACTTTCGATTTCAAGGCTTCCTCCAATGGATGCAATATTTGAAACTACTACGTCCATACCAACACCACGTCCAGAGTATTCGGTAACCTTTTCCTTGGTTGAAAAACCTGGTAATGTAATAAACTGGTATACCTCTTTATCTGTGTAAGCGCTTTCCGGCTTACTATAATCAATAAGTCCCTGATTACGAGCTTTATTCATAATCTTATTGCGGTCTAGACCCTTTCCATTGTCTTCAACCGTAATCCATACCTTTCCGGATTCTGTTTTCGCGGATAAAGTAACCTTACTTCGTTCGGTCTTTCCAGCAGCAACCTTTTCGTCTGGCATCTCAATACCGTGATCAACTGCATTGCGCACCAGATGCATCAGTGGGTCAGAGATATGTTCAACAATATTCTTGTCTACTTCTGTGCCTTCCCCTTCCATAACGAACTCGATATCCTTACCAAGCTTTCTGGAAACATCGAAAACAATACGATTCATCTTCTGGAAAGTATTTGAAAGCGGAACCATTCGCATGGACATGATAACATTCTGCAAATCTGTAGAAATTTTAACCATCTGTCCTGCGGACTTGTTAAAGTTGTCCAACACTAAACCCGGCACCCTTAAATCCGGATTTTGCAAGACTACGGACTGCGAAATAACCAATTCGCCAATTAAATCCATAAGCTGATCCATCTTTGCAACGTCAACATTGATGTATGTAGCTTTTTCTGATTTCTTCGGCTTATCCTTGGCAAGCTTCTTTGCCTTTCCTGGTTCCTTGGACTGGATAACGAAATCACCCGGCGCAAGCTCCTTGTTCTTTGCCTCTACTATAATTTGTTCCTGTGTACGCTCTGTATTTGCCTCAATTTCTTCTACGCTGGAATCCAAATCAATCTGGATTGGTGTACTCTCTGGTTCCTCAAAGCCTTGTTGATATTCTTCTGCAGTACATTCGATGATGTCTACTGCTTCAATATCATATCCAGCCTTTATAATCTTACCGATATCCTCTTGTGTTGCCTGTGTCTGGAGTAAAATATGAAATCCGTTCTCAAAAATCTCATCAACACAGCCTTCATCGGAAATGATATCTTCTGGAGAATAAACCAAATCCTCTGCCAGCTCCTTCAATGCATATACCGCTTTGTATGCATGTACATTCACCAGATTAACTCCTTCTTTGAAGGTTAATTTGATGCGGAAATACCGGCTGGAACTGGTTGCAACCGGCGCAATATAAAACTGCTGTGCGACTGCCTCCTTCTTTGGCTCATCCTTCTTATCATCAGTTTTGGATTCCCCTTTAATTTTTTTCAAGAACACATCCAGACCTGCGATAATCTGACTGGAATCTCCATCCGCAGATTCGCCATTTTGTATTTTTTCCAACTCTGCTGTAATGAAATCGGAAACTTCTAGCACGTGCTCTACTAACTGCAAGTGTGGCACATCCTCTGGATGATTTTCTCTGAGTACATAGAAAATGTCTTCTAATTTATGAGACACCGCTGTAATATCATCAAACATCATAATACCGGATGACCCCTTGATGGTATGCATGGTACGGAATATCTCATTGATGGCATCTTCGTCGAAGCACTCCTCGTCCTTTTGTTCAAGGACTGTCTCCTGGAGTTTCTCCAGCAATTGCTGATTTTCAAACAGATACATGTCAAGCATGTCTTCTGTATTAAATCCATCTGCCATATGTAGCTCCTTTCCCTTTATGTATTTTCAAGCTTGCTTGAGCTTTAAATCAAATCCAATCTCTTTAACGCTTCCTCGAAACGATCCTGATCGATTGGTTTTCCAGAATAAATGGTACAGCCTAATTCAAATGCCATTTTGACATTCTTTTCATCATTCAAAGCGGTTGCCATAATAACCTTAACAGCTTTGTCTTCTGGAATATTTCTTTCTTTTTCTAAATTACGGATGCCTACCAAAGCCTGATATCCATCCATAACAGGCATCATAATATCAAGACATACCAAGTCGTACGGATTGCCTTCTTCTAAGGCCATCATATATGCGTCTACTGCTTCTAAGCCATCCACCGTAACATCACATTCTCCATATTTGGATAAAAAACTACTCATAAATTTTCTTGTAACAAAATCGTCCTCTGCTAATAAAATTCTCATATTTTTTCTCCTTTACATGTTATTAAGAATAGCGTAGGTTTTCTTTGCTATATCCGTTAACTTCTCTTGGTACTCGACAGCACCTATATCAAATGCCACCTTAGGCATTCCATATACAACACACGTAGATTCGTCCTGACCGATAGTTCTTGCTCCGCTCTTTCTCATTTCTAAAAGGCCCTTAGAACCATCGGCTCCCATACCTGTTAAAATAATACCAAGTGCACGATTCTTTGCAGTTTTTGCTACAGATTCAAAAAGTACATCTACGGAAGGGCAATGTCCACTCACCTTTGGACCCGGTTTTATATCCACCTGATAGATACCATTGACCTTTACTAATCTCATCTGGCACTCACCACCTGGCGCAATGAGTACCTGTCCAGGTACTACCTTATCGCCATGCTTGGCTTCCTTGACCATCACACGGCACTGGTCATTTAATCGGTTGGCATACATCTCTGTAAACCCCGCCGGCATATGCTGTACTATCACTGTTCCAGGTATATCTGGACCGAAATCCTTTAGGATAGTTGCAATAGCTTCCGTACCACCTGTAGAAGCTCCAATGGCTAAAACCAAGTCTTTATTATCTCCTGTGACATTTTCTGTCAGCATAGGAATCGTATTACGCTTCATATTGCTAATTTTGGCAGTAGAAGCAATTTTTATCTTCACTGGAAGCTGTGTATGAATAAACTCTTCCAGCATTTTTCTATCTTTCATGGATGGCTTTACTACAAAATCCACAGCCCCGGCATTTAAAGCATCAAATACTTTGTCGCTTAAGGAACTAATCATAACGACTGGCAAAGGATATTGCGGCATCAGCTTACGAAGAAATTCAATCCCATTCATGCGAGGCATTTCAATATCCAGAGTCATAACATCTGGTTTATGTTTGATTATCATATCTCTTGCTTCAAATGGATCCCTTGCACTTGCCACTACCTCAATAGCTGGATCATTGCTCAAATTCTTTACAAGAAGCTCCCTAAAAAACATTGAGTCTTCTACAACTAACACTCTGATTTTACGCATATTCGTTTATGTCTTCTTTCTTAAAATAATTACCTTTATATCATTTTTCTATAGATAGAAGGTTTCACCTGTTCAAATGGACATTGCTCTTTGTAAATACTTTCTGTCTGTCCAATAAACAAATATCCTCCTGGCTCCATCACATCATAAATTTTTTGAATCAGTTCCTTTTTGGTTCTTTCATCAAAATAAATCATTACGTTACGCAAAAATACTACATGCAATTTTTTGCGAAATGGAAGACTGTCCATCAAATTAAATTTTCGGAACAATACTTCTTTTTTCAGTTCATCTGTCACACGATACACATCTTGATTGAGCACCTTTCGGAAAAACCTACGCTTCCAGTTGTCTGGCAATGGCTCCACCTGTTCGGTTGTATATACGCCATCCATAGCACGTCGTAAGACATCTGTAGATATATCTGTGGCCAGTACCTGTGTATCCCATGCTCCATGCTCTAATCCAAAAAAATCCATAAGTATCATAGCAAGCGTATATGGCTCTTCTCCTGTGGATGAGGCTGCACACCAGATACGAAGGTCTTTGGATTTGTCTTCTTTTTTCTTGAGCCAAGGCAACACCACTTGTCTTAAATAGGTAAAATGTTCTGGCTCTCTCATAAAATATGTATGATTGGTGGATAGAATATTTACCAATTTCTTTTCCAGATTGCCGGTAAAATCAGACTCTACCGCATTCATATAATCGGTATAGGTCGACCAACCCTTTGTCCGAATATAATTTTCCAGTCTTCCTGCTACAATTTCCCTTTTTCGAGTCATATCTATACCATATCTGCTTTTTAAAAAACGTACGATACGCAGATACTCCTCGTTCGTCATATTTTCCACAGCTTCTCCCCTTAGCGTAATTGTCGAGCAATTTTTTTACATATGTCCACAAGATCAGGATTAAAATCAGTTGCTGATGACTCCTGAATGATTGTTAATGCCTCGTCCTTGCTGTAAGCATCACGGTAAGAACGCTTCTCTGTTAATGCACAATATGCAGAGATTAGCGCAACTATCTGTGCTGCGAGTGGAATATCATTGCCAGATTTGTTGCTTGGATAACCACTTCCATCCCATTTTTCATGATGATATAAGGCAATGTCGCAAGACATATCTATGAAGTCATTGTAATCATCCGCTCCTTTGATATCCTCCAAAATCTGTGCACCGATTTCGGTATGATTTGCTACAACCTGCTTTTCTTCCTCCGTTAACTTATCCTTTTTACGGAGAATATCAAGTGGTACACCTATCATGCCCAAGTCACAGAGAGGTGCTGCCAATTCAATCGTTTCTACAAAAGAATCCGCTACCCGGCTTTCGAATTTTGGTGAAAGCTGCATTGCCTGTGCCAGAATACGACAATTATATTGCAGACGTTCAATATGCTCTTCTTCAAAAGCTGCATTTAAACGAACAACTGTCAGCAGGGCATACAACACCTTTTTCTTTTCTGTCTGAAGCTGTTTGAGCTGTTCTGTAACAGACATATGTAATCTACGATTGGTTTCCGCTAAATTTTTGTTCATCTCGGCCAGCTTCAGATGTACCCCTACACGCGACTTTACAACCTCCTGAATAAAAGGCTTTGTCACATAGTCTGCACCGCCCATTTCAAAACCCCTTACGATGTCTTGTGGAGCATCAAATGCAGAAATAAAAATGATTGGTATATTTCTGGTTTTGACATCTTTTTTAATAATTTCACAGAATTCAAACCCATCCATTTCTGGCATAGCTACATCCAGCAAAATCAAATCTGGGCTCATACGTTCCATAATCTTTAGACCCTGCATTCCATTTTCTGCAAGCACTGGCTGATAGCCCATATCTGATATAATATTACGTAACACAAATCGATTGGTTTCTACGTCATCTATAATTAAAACACGTAACATATTTCCTCCAACTAAATCAGCTTGATAAGTTCCTCATAGGCTTCACTTGTTTTGTCATAATCTGCCTTCTGTACTGCCATTTTCAGACGCAAGGCTTTGGTACGAATTTCCTGTGGTGCAGTATCCGTCAACTGTTTCACCGCAGTCATAAAGGTTTCCGCTTTTTCCCAATTATCCATTTCCACACAAAGAATCAACTTCGATAAATTCTTCTGTAACTCGATGCGATTTTCTTCACATCCAAATTCCTTCAAATGAGAATCCTCTTCCGTTTGCTTTAGGATACCAATCAACACCGTATTCCTATCTACCATGGTTTCATTCACCTGCTCATCTTCTGGAAGGTCCACCCAGATGGAAAATGAAAAAATAGTTCCCTGTCCTACCTTGCTCTCAACGCTTATGGTACCACCCATCATTTCAACCAGCTGTTTACTAATGTTTAGTCCAAGTCCTGTTCCACCATACCGACGTGAAATCGACGCATCTACTTGCGAAAAGCTCTTAAAGAGCTTATCCTTATCCTCCTGTGAAATACCAATTCCTGTATCCATAACCAGAAAGAACAACTCTGCTTTGCCTTCCATCTGAGATGTCTTGACGATTTCGACCGTGATTTTCCCAACGGAAGTAAATTTTGACGCATTGGAAAGCAAATTGTTTAACACCTGCACTATCCGAAGCTCATCGCCTATAATATGGTTTGGCACCTCTGGAGAAACAGACACAAAGAAGTCCAAGCCTTTTTCTGTAATTTTATGTATATGATTTGACTTCACATAATCAATCATTTTACGGAAGTCGAACTCTCTGGTTTCCAAGGTGAATTTACCTGCCTCAAGCTTGGAAAAATCCAGAATATTGTTGATGATAGCGTTCATATCATTACATCCGCGCTCCATCATATCTAAAATTCTCTGACATTCTTCATTCTGCACTCTGGATATTAGTTCCTTGGTATTGCCCAAAATACCATTCACTGGCGTACGAAGCTCATGAGTGACATTTGCAACAAACTCTGACTTCACCTTCAACGCATCCTCTGCATCCTGCTCCACCTGCTTAATTCTCTTTTTTAAGTAATTACGATTCGTAATATCCTTTCCTACGCAGATAAAATATTTATCATCTATTAGCTCTGAGAATTTCATCTCTACTGAAAAACATGTCCTATTTTTACGATATGCCATAACCTCCTGAATGCCTTGTCCCATTGGCAGAGTTGTTTCAAAGCCTTCTTCCGTCTCCGTAAATTTATCTGGAAAAATTTCGCTTATATGTATCCCCTCTAACTGGTCTCCATACTCTAGATGCTTTATAGCTGCTTCATTGCCATAAATCGCATAGCCATGGTGGTCAAACCAGAGAACGACATCATTCATTTGATCCAAAACATACCTATACAGCTTCTCTTGATTCATGTTTTTCCCCTTTATATCTGACTTCCCCTAAGTTACAATTCATCTATTTTATTATAAAAAAAAACAGGGAATTATGCAATGCTTAATTACATAATTCCCCATTTTTAAATTTAATATAATCTTAGTCTTCAAGCTGTGAAGTACATTGAGGACAACGGGTCGCTTCAATTGCAATTTCACTCATGCAGTATGGGCATTTTTTAGTCGTAGGGGCTACGGGTTCTTCCGCTTCCTTTTTTGAAAATCTCTCATTAACAATGTTAAGCACTTTGATAAGAATGAAAATAACAAATGCTGTAATCAGAAAGTTGATAACTGCAGTAATAAAGTTGCCATACATAAGAACTGGAGCATTTTCTCCTGTTCCTAAAGTCAATGTCAAATAAGAGAAATCCATACCACCAAAAATACCTAAAATCGGGGTTAGAATATCTGTGTTCAGGGAAGTTACAATGGATGTAAATGCACCACCGACGATAACACCAACAGCCATATCCATTACATTTCCTCTCATAATAAACTTCTTAAATTCTGCTATAAACCCTTTGTCTTTCATTGTAAATATCCTCCCTTTTACTTATGTTTATCGAAATATCGATTTGTTTCAGCCACAACCACTCCACTTAATGCAAACAAGGCAATTAAGTTTGGAAAAGCCATTAAACCATTGAATATATCCGCCATCGTCCATACTGCTGAAACAGTCATAAATGGCCCAATAAAAACAGCAAGAATATAAATCCAACGAAATGCCTTTAACACACGTGGTTTATTGCCTACTATGTATTCCATACATCTCTCACTATAATAATCCCAACCGATGATAGTTGTAAAGGCAAAAAACACCAAACATACCATTAAAATAAAGGACGATATTTCTGCTGGGAATGGTAAACCCTGCTGGAAAGCTCTTGTCGTTACATTTACTCCTTCCAAGCCTACATTCCATGAATCAGTCACCAAAATAGAAAGGCCCGTCATCGTACAGATAATCAGTGTATCAATCACTGTTCCTGTCATGGAAACCAACCCCTGCTCTACCGGCTCTTCTGTTTTTACCGTTGCCGCCGCGATAGGTGCACTACCAAGCCCTGCTTCATTTGAGAAAATACCACGCGCAACACCCTTTTGCATCGCTATCATCATAGCACCTAATACACCACCAGCTGCTGCACGAAGCCCAAAAGCACTTTCTATTACCTCCACAAACACACGTGGGATTTCTGTGATGTGCGTAAGCATAATCAATACCACCGCTGTAATATACAAAAGCGCCATAAAGGGAACAATTACCTGCGCCACAGAAGAAATTCTTTTTACGCCTCCGATAAGCACTAATCCTGCGCACAAAGTGAGAAGCAGACCTGAAATCACTACTGACCAAGAATATTCTCTTCCAAACAACAGGACCGTATTGGCATTCGTTGGATCAAAGAAACTGTTTACTGCACTTGTGATACCATGAATCTGTGTAAAGGTTCCAATACCTAAGAAACCTGCACCTACACCGAATGCTGCAAACATTTTCGCCAACCATTTATATTTGATACCCATACCCTTTTCTATGTAATAAAATGGTCCGCCAACCACATGTCCATCCTTTTCCACCACTCGATATTTAATCGCAAGAAGAGATTCTGCATATTTCGTTGCTGTACCAAAAAAGGCGGCTATCCACATCCAGAATAATGCTCCCGGTCCACCAGTTACAATTGCCGTGGCTACACCTACAATATTTCCCGTTCCAATGGTTGCAGAAAGAGCCATGCAAAGTGCCCCAAAGCTAGATACCTCACCAGCTTCATCCTCCCCATTCTTAGCAAACATATGCTTAACTGCCAGTGGTAGCTTGGTAATTTGTAAACCTTTCAAACGAATCGTAAGGGAAATTCCAATGGCGAGTATCAAAGCAATCATAGGGACTCCCCATACCATTGCATCAATTTTCTGCAACATAATAATCATCCTTTCTATCTATAAAACTTATAAAACAGGCAGCCGCTTTTTCAAGCAGTTGCCTGTTCTCTTACTTATTTATCCCAGAAGTGCTTTGTCAGAGGCAAATTCCTGTCCACTGACATCCTCGAATTTTTGTAATAAATCCTCTACCGTTAATTTTTTCTTTTCTTCCGGTCCAATATCCAGAATAATCTTGCCCTCATTCATCATAATCAGACGATTTCCATGAGCAATAGCATCTCTCATATTATGCGTAATCATGAGTGTTGTAAGATTGTTCTCAGATATAATCTTATCTGTAAGCTCTAATACCTTTGCTGCTGTCTTAGGGTCAAGTGCTGCAGTATGTTCATCCAAAAGTAATAGCTTTGGCTTCTGCAGGGTTGCCATCAAAAGTGTCAGTGCCTGACGCTGTCCACCAGAAAGCAGACCTACCTTGGAGGTCATGCGGTCCTCCAGACCTAAATCCAACATTTTTAAATATTCCTGATATTCCTTTTTTTCCGCTGCAGTGATTCCCCAACCTAAGCCACGTCTTTTTCCACGACGTGCTGCAAGTGCCAGATTTTCATCAATCTGCATGGTAGCAGTTGTGCCAGTCATAGGGTCTTGAAACACGCGTCCTAAATATTGCGCACGCTTATACTCCGGCAAACCCGTTACATCAATTCCATCAATCAAAATAGACCCTTCATCAATCGGCCATACCCCTGCAATTGCATTTAGCATAGTCGATTTACCTGCTCCATTTCCACCGATGACTGTGACAAAATCACCCTCGTTTAACACTAGGTCAACGCCATTTAGTGCCACCTTTTCATTGATTGTTCCCAAATTAAAGGTCTTATGAATATTATTCAACTTTAACATGTCTTAGACCTCCTTTTCCTGGGCTTCTTTTAAAGCTGTCGCACTGCGCTTTCCTGCCATTTTAAAGGAATTCTTCTGTTGCGCGCGAATATAAGGCACCGCTAAGAAAACAGCTACTATAATCGCTGTGAAAAGCTTCAAATCATCTGGGTCCATCTTCAGCCAGATAACAATACCAATGACTACATAGTAGATGATAGCACCTAAAACTACAAATGCCAGTTTCATAGCAAAGCTTGCTTTTTTACCTAATATTGCATCACAGAACACTTCACCAATGATAACTGCGGCCAGTCCGATAACGATTGCACCACGTCCCATGTTGACATCTGCAAAACCCTGAAACTGCGACAACAAGCCACCTGACATCGCTACGAGCCCGTTAGAAAGACATAGGGCAATCAACTTCATATTGTCATTGTTAATACCTTGCGCCTTACTCATGGCTGGGTTACAGCCTGTTGCTCGAATTGCAGAGCCCTGTTCTGTACCAAAATACCAATACATGATTGCAATTAAAACTGCGCAAAAAGCAATTGCTGCAAGAATGGCATTGGTCATATTTCTGGAGCTTAAAATCAAGTTGTATTTATCTACACTTAAGGCTTTATTAGAGCCATCCAAAATATGCAAATTAACCGAATACAATGCAATCTGTGTTAAAATTCCAGCCAATATAGGTGGAATTCCCAAGCGGGTATGTAGAACACCAGTACAAAGACCCGCAAGCATACCAGCCAACGTTGCTGCCATTAATGCCACCCAAATATTATAGCCATTTACTGTAAGCATAACTGTTACTGCACCACCTGTTGCAATGGAACCGTCAACCGTTAAATCTGCAAAATCCAATAGACGGAAGGTGATATACAGCCCCAATGCCATAACGCCCCAGATAAGTCCCTGTGCGACATTTCCTGGCAAAGCATTGAAAAATGCAATCGGATTAAAAGTTGCAAAATAAGTTAATAACATAAACTATATCCTCGCTTATTCTGTAACAATTGCCTCATATTCCTCTGGAATTGTTACTCCTAATTCTAATGCGTTTGTTGTGTTGTATTTCTTTGTAACTTCTGGAGAGAATTCAATTTTCATAGTTGCTGGATCTTTGCCATTTACAAGAATATCATAAGCCATTAAACCAGTCTGATATCCGAGGTCATAGTAATCAATAGAAAGTGTTGCTACACCACAACCAGAGCAGATGCCTTCTTCGCCAGCGAATACTGGTACTTTTGCAGGAAGTGCTACGTTGTTGATAGCTTCTGTACAGTCAGCAACGATATTATCTGTAGGAACATAAATCACATCACTACCATCACAAGCACTCTGTGTTACAGAAGTTACATCACTAGAGTTGGTAAATGTATACACCTCACACTCATAGCCTAAATCCTCTAAATATCCTGTAATCACATCTGACTGATATTTACTATTTGGTTCTGCAGAGCAGTACAGAATACCAACCTTCTTTGCGTCTGGGAAAAGGTCTTTGATACATTGTGCCTGCTGATCTAATGGAGCAAGGTCAGATGTACCAGAAATATTTTTTCCAGTTACGCCAGTCCAATCGTCTGCATCCAAAGCAGTGGCATAATCAGTAATGGATGTTCCAAGAATCGGAATATCTGCAGTAGATGAAGATGCTGCCTGAAGCGCAGCTGTACCATTTGCCATAATTAAGCTATACTTATTTGCTGCGAATGAGTTAGTAATTAATGAACAAGAGGAAGAATCTCCCTGTGCTACCTGTACATCAAATGCTACTTCATCACCTAATTTTTCCTTTAAGGCATCCTGAAAGCCTTCTGTAGCAGCGTCTAATGCTGAATGCTGAATCAACTGACAAATGCCAACGGTGTATTTTTTAGCTGTTCCTCCACAAGCTGTCATTGACAGTGCCATAATCCCCACTAATAAAAGTGATACAAGTTTTAATCCTTTTTTCATTATTTTCATACCTCCTAATTTTGCATACTTTTTTCTTAAAGCGCATGCATGTATAAATCTTATTATAAACACAAGTAATAGAAACGTCAAAGAACTAAAATTTATGGTTATCCATAAGAAAAGTTATAGAACAACTGCATATAATAGATAGAAAACATATTCATGGGTATATTATGGACAATACATTTTTTGATAATGCTCTCTTAGATGACGCCTTTGTCACCATCTCAAGAGGACGCATCGAAAATATAACAAGAGATAATCGAAACACTTTGATCACCGTTTCCTATTCTCAAGGAAGGAATCCCAACCGCATCGACCAACGTATACGAATCGTGGTAAGCAACCGAACTCTTATTTTTGATGAATTTGGGAATACCATTCAAGCCTCTGAATTAACCAGAGATATGATTATTGACGCAGTTGTATCCTCTGCCATGACACGAAGCATTCCGCCACAAGCGAATGCTTATGCCATTCGCATTATTCGCAGACCTGTCTCCGAAAATGTAGTTACAGGAAGAATTATCGACATTGACAGAGACTCTAGAATGTTCACAACAATCACTGGCAATAACCCAGCCTCTATCATACGCTTCCGTGTGAACAACAACACTAGAATATTCGATATGCAGGGACGTCCGATGGGCTTCTCTCGACTTTTCCCTGGTCTTCGGGTACAGGTACGTCATGCAGATTTTATGACAGCAAGTATTCCCCCACAGACCACTGCTTTTGAGGTAAGGGTAATTCGGTAAATTTCTCCTCTTGTAGAAGATTCCGTTTCCAAGTATAATTATGAATAAGTCCAAGCAGACGGATTTATTCGAAAAACGTTTCGGACACGTTAAGGAAATGGAGATACTATATATGAAATTTATATCTTGGAATGTAAACGGACTTCGTGCATGTGTACAGAAAGGCTTTTTAGATTTCTTCAAGGAAATAGATGCAGATTTCTTCTGTCTACAGGAAACCAAATTGCAGGAGGGACAGATTGACCTGGATTTACCGGGATATTACCAGTATTGGAACTATGCCGTGAAAAAAGGCTATTCTGGTACCGCTATTTTTACAAAGCATGAACCATTATCTGTAACCTATGGCATTGGTATCGAGGAACACGACCAAGAAGGTCGTGTCATCACTTTGGAATATCCGGAATTTTTCATGATAACCTGCTACACGCCAAACTCTCAGAATGAATTGGCAAGGCTCCCTTATCGCATGACCTGGGAAGATGCATTCCGCACCTATTTACTTGAGTTGGATGCGAAAAAGCCTATTATCCTCTGTGGCGATTTGAACGTAGCGCACAAGGAAATCGACCTAAAGAATCCGAAAACCAATCACCACAATGCCGGCTTTACGGATGAAGAACGTGGAAAAATCGAGGAACTTCTTGACGCTGGTTTTACCGATACCTTCCGCTACTTCTATCCTGATATGGAGCAGATTTATTCCTGGTGGTCCTATCGTTTTAGGGCACGTGAAAAGAACTCTGGATGGAGAATTGATTACTTTATCACATCTTCGTCTATGAATGACAAACTGGTGGACGCAAAAATCCATACCGATATATTGGGCTCTGACCATTGTCCAGTAGAACTGGTAACAAATCATTAAAAATAGGGCTGTTGCAAAACTCCGTAATAATAATTTACGGCATATCGCAACAGCCCTACTTTTTTATAACATAGCTTCTACTAATTCATGCAATTTTTCTAAATCACTACTCTTTAAAGTGGAACGAATTGTAACCATAGGCTCCACGATTTCCAATTCCTTCATTGTTTCTAAATTTGCACGCATCACTCTGCCTGCAGATGGTGCCCATGAACCATTTTCCACAATCGCCACCTTACGCTTTTGATAAGCCTTGCTCTGTAAATGATACAAGAAATCCTGCATACATGGGAATACGCCGCCATCATAGCTTGCCGCTGCTAGAATGATTCTATCATAACGAAAAGCATCTTCAATCACTTCTGCCATATCTTCCCTTGCCAAATCGCTCACTACCACTTTAGATACACCTTTTTCTTTTAGCATATCTGCAAGCTTTTGAGCAACTGCTGCTGTATTGCCGTGAATGGAAGCATATGCAATCAATACGCCTTCATCCTCTGGCTTATAGCTACTCCATGTATCATATAGACCGATATAGTATTCCAGATTTTCAGACAAAACCGGACCATGCAAAGGACAAATATACTGAATATCTAAGGCAGCCACTTTTTTCAAAAGCGCCTGTACCGGTCCTCCATATTTGCCTACGATATTAAAGTAATACCTTCTTGCTTCGCACGCCCAATCCTCTTCCGCTGTTAATTCCAAGGTGCCGAATTTGCCAAAAGCATCCGCAGAAAAGAGAATTTTATCCTTGCTATCATAAGACACCATAACCTCCGGCCAATGTACCATATGTGCCATCAAAAAGGTGAGTGTATGCGCTCCTAGTGAAAGTGTATCTCCTTCTTTGACCACAAGTGTTTTCCCTGTAATATCGAATTCGAAAAACTGTGGCATCATAAGAAATGTTTTGGCATTTCCCACCAATGTTGCCTCTGGGAAAAGTTCTATGAATCTGGCAATACTTCCCGCATGGTCTGGCTCTAAGTGATGAATCACCAGATAATCTGCTTTTCTTCCGTCCAATGTTGTCAACAGATTCTTCTCCCATTCCTCTACTCCACGTTTATCAACTGTATCCATAACAGCAATTTTCTCATCCATAATTACGTACGAATTATAGGATACACCCTCTGGAATCACGTACTGACTCTCAAACATATCTAATGTAGTGTCATCAACCCCTATATATCTAACTACATCTGTAATTTTAAATGGCATATTTCATTCCTCCTTGTCCCCTCTATTATAAAAGGTTGCCTATTCTTAAGCAACCTTTTCACATACATTACTATTTATTACCAATAAGATAATGAGTTTATACTTTTTTCATTTTACAAATATATTTTGTCATGCTACACTTAACACCATCAAATACTATTACTAAGGAGCATGAAACATGGCACAAATGGACGAATTTCAAGAAGAGCGAGACGCCGTTATCAAGTACGGAACCCCGAAAGAAAAGCTCTCTTATTTCTGGGATTATTATAAATGGCACACGATTATCACAATTTTGATAATCACATTGCTTTTCAGCTATATCTATACCTTGGTAACTGCTAAGGACAGTGTATTGAATGGCTGTTTTCTTAATATCTATGAGCACGAAGATTCTGATTATACTACTACTGACCTTGCGAATGAGTTTATTGCCAAGCTACAACTGGACGCCTCCGAGTACGAGGTTGCATTCGACACCAATCTCTCCTATGCACCAGATGGTAATGCTACATCGGAATCTGCCAATTATACCGTTCTACAAGCACTCATGGCAAGGGCTGCTGGTGGCGATATCGATTTCATAGTTGGTCCTCACCGTGTTATGAATCGATTAGCCTATCAGGAATTTTTTATAGACTTATCTGAGGTGTTGACAGAGGAACAATATGCCTTATATGAGCCATATTTTCTCTATATGGATATGGCAGTTATCGAACAGCTGGATGCCGCTATTGCCAATGGCGAGGATGGATCTGCTATTGCCATTCCAGATTGCACAAAGCCGGAAACCATGGCTAAACCCGTACCTATCTTTATCGACTTTAGCCAGAATGAGAAATTAACCACAATCTATGGAGCCACTAATAACAATCTTACATTCGGTATCGTTGGCAGTGCATCAAATCTGGATAACAGCTTAAAATTTATTGAATTTTTAAATACTGATTGATAATATCCACGCCCATTTTACAAGCTGTGATATTACTCGTGTACTCTGCAAGCAGAAAGGCGTGTTGGGTATTTGCTATTATATGCAAATCACATGCCTTTGAAAGCTCTTGCATTCTACGATGAAAGCTTTTTGAGTGTTCTGGGTTCACGCAAGTGTCTGCTTCTCCGTGAATCAGAATAACATCACCAATTTGTTCATCTACCTGATAGAGAGGTGAGAGGAAGTTGGCACGCTCATCCAGACTCAAATCTGCTAACTTTGCGTGTGCGCTCTCCTTTGGCACACGTTTGTTCCACGCATTATCGTATAAATCAGTAATAGGATTTATCAAAAATACTCTTTCAATTTCATATCTTCTATCATAATGGAAGGTCGCTACGCCCCCGGCAAGATGCCCTCCGGCAGACTCTCCGAGCAGATACATATGATTGATATCTACTCCATATTCATCTGCATGCTCTAACACATAATCCATCGCATCACAGCAATCCTCATAGCAGTCTACCAATTCGTATCCTGCAGCTTGACCCAATTCTTTTAAAAGACGATAATCAATACTTACGCACAGTAATCCTTTATCCGCATAGTATCTTGCAAGATAGCCTAAATGATCCCCCTGCCAGTGTGGTTGCTCGTCAAATATCTTGTGTGATGCCCAGCCACCGCCATGAATGAATACAAAAGTCTGATACTTTTTGCTTCTGTCATAGTTCTTTGGAAAATAGTATCCAAGATAAATTGGTTCTCCTTCTACTTCTTTATAGGCAATGGTTTCATCCGCTGAATGTCCAGCGATAGCATCTGTTAAATCAATGTCTATGTCCTTTAGTTCATGAAAAAATTCCATTGTATTTCTCCTTTTTCTTTTGATATCATTCATTTTATCATAATAATCTTCAAAGTAAATCAGATATTTATAAATATTATCTCCTGTTACCTTATCTGCCATAATAAAACGTTTCGCATTATAGTCCATGCGTGGGCTCCTTTTTTATCCCTATAACCAAAGAAAGCGAGGTCACTAAATGGCACAGAAATTTATGACATATGAACAACAGATATGATTCCGGACACATTATAGAGTGTTCCTTTTTCAAATTGACAACGCACTTTTTCCTCGCCAATCAGCAGTCCTGCCGTCCCTTCCACTAAAACAAACACTTCGTCCGACTCTAAATGGCGTTCTATATATTCCAACTTAAGGTGATTGCCTATAAAACAATCAGTATTGTAATAGTACGAAACAAAATGCAATTTATGAGAGGATTGAATCTATGAAATTTCAAAGGATGTTTTTAAAGAATGATAAAAAAGGCTCAACAACTGTGACTTTAAACAAAAAAATGGTTGCCTACTGTACCTGCATGTTGCTTATTTTACTCGCCATATTTGCTCCTGCTTTCACAGTACAAGCTGCCTCTGCTTCTCTTTCGGCCTCTTCCCAAAGTGTAACTGCCGGAAGTACTGTGACATTTACCGTAAACATAAGCGGAGCAGACAGTGCTACTTCCGCTGCGGTCGTAGTATCCTACGGAAGTAAACTGGAATTAGTGTCCGGAGAATGGCTAAAATCCGGTTTGGCAGACTTTAATACTTCTACAAAACAAGGCGCTCTTGCTTTTACTTCAGCAGGAAGTATGAATGGCGGTTTATTTCGCGTAACAATGCGCGCAACCTCCTACGATACTTCTTCTCAATCTGTTAGTGTAAATGTAATTATCCGAAACGGAGCATCTACTGTTTATTCACAAACAGTATCTTCCAGTGTGAAGATTACCTGCGCTTCCCATAGTTACGGTGGTTGGTCTACTGTTTCTTCTGCTACTTGTACTGCTGGTGGACGTGAGCAACGCAGTTGCTCTGTATGTGGCGGTGTCGAAACCCGTGATACCAATGCACTCGGTCACAGTTGGGGAAGTTTTTCTGAGACAAAGGCTCCTACCTGCACTACCGCCGGAACACAGACTCGCACCTGCAGTCGTTGTAATCAGTCAGAAAATAAGTCTGTGAAAGCAACCGGTCATTCCTACGATACATTGAAAGAATCAAAGGCTCCTACCTGTACGGAGACAGGTGAAAAAACCGGAACTTGCAAAACCTGTGGAGAAAAAGTCACAGAATCCATAAAAGCAACCGGCCACCGGTTTGGTGATTGGCAGGAGGTTACTGCTCCTACCTTTTCAAAGGTCGGCTTGGAAAAGCGTATCTGCTCGGAATGTAAAGAAGAAGAAACGAGAGAAATCGAAGCTCTTGGATATGAGTTTAGTGAGCCTACCAGTGCAAAGGATTCCGTGTTTGTTTATTATGATATTACCTCTACTATCAGCCAAAACGAGATAACTTCCAAAGGTTATGTGAATGCAAAATTTGCTATTCCTTCGGGTGTTGGTTCTGATGTGAAACTTTACTTTGTAACAGAAAGCGGTGCTTTAGAAGAAATCGCTGCCACTGTTTTAGAAGACAGCTCTTCTATTGAAGCGCAGCTTACCAAACTCGGTACATATGCTGTGTGCAAGATATTGGATGAAGATTCGGATATCAAGGTCGAAGACATCCCTGATGTCAATGATAATGCCCTTTCAAACAACGAAATTAAACCGGGCAAGTCTAGTTTGAATTGGATTTGGATTGTGATTTCCGGAGTTGAATTCTTATTAATTGCCGGGTATGTTGGGTATATGATTTGGAAGAAGAAATCCGGAAAATAAGTAAAGATGTTTTTTGAGAATTGAACAGCACTCATGGATTCCCTACAACAATCCATGAGTGCTGATTTTTTGTTTTATTCAAGTATCAATTATTCCGGATTTTTCTCCCATCGGTCTGTGCGAATCATTCCCGGAAGTACAGCATTGACACGAATATTGTATTTTCCAAGGTCAAGTGCCATAGCCCGCATCATAACCTTCTTCGGCAAACTTTTCTACTATTGCAGTGCCTGTATTAATACACGCCCCTGTAACCAAAACATATTTTTCATATCATTTTACCTCTTGAATTTTACTCAATAAATCTATGAATATCTCCAAAAATCAAAGCCATCGGATAATCTTTGATTGGAAGATTAGAATATGTGTATGCATTTTTTCCTCTAGGTACATCCCACACAGTTGAGTCACCACTTTGAAATGGATAATCCCCTTCCACTCTCATTGTATCCGGCAATTTATATACACTTCCATCCATTAGATCCACCAAATGAACATCATTCATAAGTACCGTTGATATAGAAAATGTACCCTCATATTCTGTAGTCATGAGATTGGATGGTTTCCAAAACACATATATGTTGTTTTCTCCAATTTTGAATCCACCATGTATAATCCTGTCATGACTTGGCTCATCACTAAATGTTAAAAGACTGTGTTGCGGCTTAACCATAATAGGCAAATTCACAATTTTTATATCTTCTGAAAAAACACTTGCCAGATTCTGCATGGCATAATATGACATTTTTTCAGTATATTCACCAGTCGCAAACCCATCCTCATCGAACTCCGCACCCAAAAGTCCGAAGTAACCAAAGCTTTTAATCTTTTCACCCGGTTTAAAATCAAACCCTTCATGCATATCCATCGCCGAAAAATAGGATGTGAACTTCACATCTCCGAGTAAATCAATCATAGAATGACGAAGTAATTGTTTTGCCTGCTTGCGTTCTGTCCAACTACCTGTTTTAATTGCACCTTGTCCATTTCTCTTTGATTGCGAACCCGATTCTCCTTGAATGATTTCAATCTTATCGTTATACATATCAGCTATTGCTTTATAAACCTTGATCGTCTCTACCGCGCCGATTTCATCACGAGTATACTCATGAAAAGTTAATCCATCGATCCACTCTCCCATTCCTTCTAAAAATGCAGAGTTCAAAAAAGATATCGTCTTTTGGCACACTGAGCCTCCAATAACGTAAGCATCTGCATCAGCTTTTTTAATCATTTTCGCAGTATCAACCGCAAATCTTCCATATTCCGCTCCATCCGGGCCAGATTTCCAGCACCATTTACCATCCGGTTCATTCCATATTTCCCATTCATGCACTCTATCTTTGAAATGATTTACCGTTTCATAAACATACCTTTTCCATGCTTCCAGATGTTCTCCTTCAGTGGGTGCTACTCCGGCACCACCAAAAAGCTTTTTTGCCTCCTCGCTATATAGACCATTTCCATAGCAAAGACATATCCAAGGACGCATTCCCCGCACCAACAGATTGTCTACTACTTTATCGAGCCATTCAAAATCATATACTCCTTTTTGGGTTTCGGTCTTAGCCCAGCCCGATTGAATTCTAACCCACTTAACTCCCAAAGCACCAATCTTATCATAGGCCTTTTCAGGGTCAAACGCATCTCTATCTAACTTTTCAAACCCAACACCCAATCGCGAATGTTGTACCTCCAGTGCAGTTTTAGGTTTTAATGTACCTATTTTAATAAGTCTTTCCATGTTAACATTTCCCCATTTTACGTTTCAATATTTTATTATATTATAAATATTATAAACTTGATTTTATATACAAATTCTTGCGATATTTTTACAAAATCTTAGGTTCTGCCACCTTACCCTCAGCAATGGCCTTCAGCCCCGCTGCGATTATCGGATACCTATGATACTGCTCTGCCACCTGTATCTTGGCACCTTGTTGCACCATGTACCAAATTTCTTGCAACTCGCAATTCTCACATAAAACAGTGACCTCCAGCCAGAACCAACAATATAAACGTTAATGGTTTCACGAGGATTCCCCCTATTCTTTATTTAGAGAACAAATATCCTTCAGCTATTGCAAGTGCAAAAAGATTATCATTATTTAACAATGCTGATTCACAGATTCTGTTTCTAAATTCATCTTTATTACCCATAAAATTGTGGCATAGCGATGTAAGATATAAATGTTGTGCTCTGCGCAATCTCTCCGGTGCATCCACGAATGAGAGGAAGAATGGTGTCGTACCAAAATATCCGCTGTCCTTTACATTTGCAATCTTTTCCCATTCACGCAAATAAGTAGTAATGTGTTGTACTGCCGCCGTGTTTGCGCCCAGCTGTTTCAAACTTAACGCCTGATAGAATGGCAGCTCCTTCAAATGCATATTGCTGAAATATTCAATCTTTGTAGAAGAAATATATTCAAAAATCTCATTTGCTTCCTTCACTTGCCCAAGCAGTTTCATGCACAATGCCTGATGATATTTTAGTGGAATCAGTTTACAGTGATTCCAGATACCAGCGCCGAGACTTTGTGGAAGTACCTGTCCTTTTGTGAAGAAATCCAGTGCATCCTGAAGTTTGCCTTCCTTATATGCGCAAACACCTTTTATCAGGTACGCAAACAGATACTGGTCTGCAATTGCATGCTCGCCACCCTCACAAGGCACAAAATCATGTGACATTAAGGTATCAATTGCCTGATCCGGCATAAAGCACTGATTGTATGCTTTTGCTAATTCAGTAAGAATATCATCTCTTGTCACTTTCTTGCTTGTAATGAGTGCAATTTTTTCTTCCGGTGCAGTTCTCAATTTGTCCATCAATACAACTGTTTCGTAAAGTAACTCACTGTCATCCGGGCGAAGCTCCAATGCTTTCTTCATAAGTGGAAGTGCTTCCTCTTCACGTCCCAAATGGCTGAAATATGCCACTGCAAGATTTCGAAGTGCTTCTGCACTATTTGACACTTGTGCCCACAACTGTGCTGCTTCTGCGTAATGCAATTTGTTGTATAAAATATCACCTAATAGAACAATCGCATCTTCATTTCCACTGGTCGCCACAGCATCTCTAAAAATTCTCATCTCCTCATAACGGAATGGGAATGTTTTTCCTAATGATGCATTTCCGGCTTCTTCGTAATAGCGTACACTGTCCTTGCCAATCACTTTTGAATAATATCCAAGTGTATACAATACAGATTTCAATGCTTCTTCCGGTCTGCTCTCTATCAATTCTTCAAGTAAACGTAGGACATCTTCATATTTACCCATACCAGCCAAATCAAATGCTAAGTCTAAACATGTCTGCGATGGGCTGCTATCCATAATTGCATAGAAATCTTCTGAGGAAGACAAAAATCTTGCCATATGGTCAAGCGGATCTTTTTGAAGTTGCTCGCCCAGTATACTTGCAGCCTTTTCTTTATTACCAAGCATACTTTCTGCAATTGCATTAACTGCCACTGCCAATGAATTATTTCGTCCGTAATCTAATGCGACGCTGGAATGAAGTGCTGCTTGTTCTGCATTCTTGTTTCGAATATCAAGTATCGCAATTCTTGTCATAGCAGCTGCAACGCTATCCGCAGACCATGCTGCCTTTTGATAACTGTCGTAAGCTTTTTTGTACTCGCCCATTGCTTCTAAAATCAGACCATACACATAATATGCTTCTCCGCTTTGTGGACGTTCATTATATCTGGAAAGCAGTTCAAGCGCCTTTTCAACATAGCTAACTGCATCATCAAAAGCAAAGCGTTTATACTCATAACGCGCCATAGCAATCAAAGATGGAATATGTTTCGGATCACGCTTTAAAGCTTCTTTCCAATAAGCATCCGGAAGGACTGCAGGGTCACGATACTGGTCAACATGGACACCCGCAAGATAAAGTTCCTGTACACTTTCAATTGCTTGAGCTACCGGTGTGTCCTGAATTGGATCCGGCATATTGTATTTGTCAAATACTTGTTCCGTATATTCTCCCACAATCTCGCCGTCGCAAGTAATCTTTACGGTCACATATTCAGGAATTATACCCAAGCGGAAGCTTTCTGCTGCTTTTGGAGAAAGGTCTCTTTCTTCTGTAAAAAGTAATGTTTCACCATCATAAACAGAAATACATGCATGATCAAAATGCTTGGTTGCCATTACGCTAAGAACATTTTCTTTTTCTCCACGCTCTATATTGAAAGCACAGTTCAAGTTTGCAAAAATCGGACTGCCAATCTTAGAAATTGGATACCAATATTGCGAGAACTGCTTTGTCTCATAAGGTGCAAGCCATGAGAAGTTTGGTTGGTTGTCCGAATAAGAGCCTGCCATTAATTCTGCATACTCGCCGTCTGTATCAGTCAACGCATTTTCCCATGATTTAGATAACTGACAGTATGCCCAAGTGAACATTTTCTTTCCTGGTGAAATATGGTGGTCACCAATGTGAACAACACCACACTGTTTACCATAATCATATCCGCCGAAGAAATCATAATCAGATGCACTTGCAAAATAAGAAGTTGCCTGTTTTGTATTCTTATGCCATGAGATATCTCTGTCTTCCATCATCGGAATACCATTAAACACTGTATTACCGGCAACCGGATAAGAAGTGCGGGATTTCAGGTAATGGAAATTCACATATGTAACATCCTGTGGGAAGAAAATCCGATAATCCTCATTTACAGGAACTGCTGCATTTTCCCACCACAAGAAGGAACGTGGCACTTCTGTACGATTATAAAGTTTCATTCTTGTTTCAAAATAAGAACACCCCGGTTTCAACACAATCCCTACCATACCCTTCATACGGTCAATTGGGTCATGTTCGGAAAGCCAGCATACAGCCGAACCATCCGGAAGTTCCTCTGTCACAAAGTCACATGGCATAAATCCAGATGCTCTATGATGAAATGGCCAGTTAAATTCCACACCACCGGAAATCCAAGATCCTAACACACCAATAAGTGCTGGTTTAATTACATGTTGCTTATAAAAGTAATCATATCCTGTCATCTTGTCTTTTGCAGAATATATTCTGCCACCGATTTCCGGAAGAATTTCAATACTGACATATTCATTCTCAAGACGTACAAGCTTATACTCTTTGTCAATCTTAAGACCTCGTTCCACTTCCAAAACAACTTTGTTTGGATAAGGACGTCCACTGGAACGTTGGTGCACACGATTCTCCGCAAACATAGGCATGTCTTCTGCCGCTGGTTCTGGATATGTTGGAATCACAATCTTCTCCACTGTTAATTGTACTTTGCTCATATAATCACACCTCTTTACATTTATGTTTTTTTATTATATTCTATAAGAAAGATACAATTATTTATATGGCAATTCGTACGGATATTTTAAGAAATCTTACGATTTTTATTTTTATTGCCATGGAAATGGAGAGGTTATGGCTCAATCTTTATTACTCCCTTACAATATAACATGTGGATATTTTGACTGCAGTGAATTTGCCGGACTAACTGTATCTCCAAAAAGAAACGTACAAAAATTTGAAATGGAATACTATTTAGCTGACGGTTTGACCACATGCGCGGATAACATCGAATACCCAATCAAAAAGGACTACATCCGTATTGCTGTGCCAGGACAATCCGTATACAGCAAACTCCCTTTCCACACGATGTATCTAAAATTTTCTGCGGACGGCATTCTTGCAAAAAAGCTTCAGAATACTCAAAAATACTTTGCTGCCGTAAACAAGCATGAAATCAAAAAATTATTAAATGAACTTATTCGTCTTTCTGGCACCGAGAACAATGAATTGCTTTTTCAAAGCAAACTGTTACATGTTCTTGATGTCATACTAAATGATTCTGCACTTTCAAACACTTCATGTAACAGCAATGTGAAATCATTAGAAACTGCCAGAAAATATATAGACGAAAATTATGAACAGGCAATTACTCTCAAAGACATTGCCGATGTAGTCTCTTTGAGCCCGAATCATTTTCATACTATTTTTAAAGCAACCTATCAGCTGACACCTCATGACTATCTGATTAATAAACGGATTTCTGCTGCTAAGGAAATGTTATGGCATACACAAATAGGAATTTCTGAAATCGCCGAAAAATGTGGGTTTGGATGCCAGCAGTATTTTTCTGAAGTATTTAAAAAAGAAACCGGAACACCACCTGGACGATACAGAAAAAACCTGCAGCAAAATTATTTTTTATAAATGTTATACACTTGATTTAATATACAAATTCTTGCGATATTTTTACAAAATCTTTAAAGTAAGTGCCTCAAAAGATGACGTAGTGTAATCTACGACCAAGTTTAATATTTTTTCTTTTAGAAAATATTTGAAGGGGGGAATGTCACAATCGACAACAATCGCAAGGCCAAGAAACAGACGACTTTTATAAAATATATTCTGTTAATATTTCTGACGAAGAAATGCCATTCAAATAAATTAAGTATCCCTTGAAATATATTCAAGGGATACAGATAATACAACTTATTCTTCTATTTGACCCCTACTATGACTCCTGATGCCCAATACTGAACCCTAAAAATTTGACCTTCAAAATCGCCAAGAACCTTGAAACGGTCGGCGTTGCCGTCCGATGTGAGTTGGGCAGGGGTGCGTCTGCAACCCCAGCCCTTTCTCCTGCTTGATTTTCGACCCTGCGAAAATGTCTCAAAATGTCCTCTTTTTGGCACGCAAAACGGTAGCCGTATTGACTGCCACAATTGCCTCACACAGTGAAAAAGGCCACAAGTTTTTACCTGCGGCCTGTCTGTGCATATTCAATTTTACATCATCTGTTCTTGACCATTACCATCTAGCTCTTGTTCTTCTGAGATGGCAATATATTCTTCCAAACGTTGTTTTTCCAGTTCTGCAATCATTTCTACAAATGGAGTTAAATCTCCATTTACTGCGTAACTTTCCAGTGCCTCAAAATATTCCAATCGGTTTTCCTTTGCAATGGATACCGGAAGGAAACCATTTGACATCAACTGATAGTTCATAATCATTCGAGAGGTTCTTCCGTTGCCATCGGTAAACGGATGGATTCGCACAAACTCCGCATGCGTCCACGCTGCCAATTCAATCACATTCAAATCTGTTCTGTATGGCAGGTCTTCAAAAAAGGCTTTTACCTGTCGATACATTTCACTTGGCACTGGTGGCTTGTGTCCGGCACCTGTAATACGAACTTCTACGTTTCTATAAATTCCTCCGGATAATATATTCTCCATAAGCAGCTCATGGATGTCCTTCACTGTATTTTCATCGAGTGGTTTCCAATCCTCAACACATTTCTTCACATAAGCAAATGCTTTTGCGTGATTCGCTACTTCGTATATCTCACGAAGTTCTTTGCCGCCCACTGAAAGCCCATCTTCAATAATTGCTTTCGTTTGAATGAGTGACAATGTATTTCCTTCGATTGCAGTAGAGTTATGCGCGTATTCGATACTAAAACTATTATCAAATCCGGCAACCACCTCATCAGGAAGTTCTGCACGTTTTTCTTCCACTGTTTTCTTCAGTTGTAAAAGCAGTTGATAGTCCATTTTCTGCTCACCTCTTCTCCTGTAACTGCCTTTTATTATACTTTGTGCCAACAAAAAAAGCAACCACATCTGATTGCCACATACCTTTTCCCAAATTCGCCCAAATTTCGATTTATCTGCCATCATCGAGGGTTTTGTCGACTTCTCGTCCAAAGCGGCACAAAAAGCCACACGGCTCGTTACATGGCGGGAATATGAGTTTCTGATGTCTCTGCTTCTTCATTCTCAGATTTCTTTGGAATAATGTCTACTTGGCTCCACAATACAGTGTGTATCCCTTCGGATGAATTGCGTTTAGCTTAAATCTCTGATAAAAACAGGGCAAAAACTGACCATTTTTAGCTCCAATTTTTGCTCCAAAACCACAACATCTTGTGGTTTACACCTCTGTTTTTGGCTCAAAACCACAATACTGCATCAGAATTATTACCTCAACATGTGAATCATTGTCCAAACGCAGTTTCATATCTTCCTTTATAATCGGAAGTTTAAACTCCATGGACTTAAGCCACTGTCCGTTTGACTGTCGTTCTTCATAAATTTGTACATTATCAAGTAATACTGTCATGAATTCACGACGTTCACTCTCATTCATTTTATCATAAAAATCCTCAAAGTAAATCAGAGCTTTATAAATATTGTCTCCCGTTACTTTGTCAGCCATAATAGAATGTTTCTTTGCTTTTGCACCTGCAAGAGCATTTTCTATCTCATCAATCTTATCATATGCTTTATACAGTCTATCTTCCAAATCTGCTTTTCTTCTCTTGTAGTGTTTTTCTTCATAAACCAACGCATCAATATCTGCAAGTATACTATCTTTTACGTTATAATTCTGTCGTAATTGCTTTTCATA
>JAZULP010000021.1:0-5388 GCA_045603165.1 Agathobacter sp.
TCGTTACTTAGTGAATGGCGATGTAGTCGTCATGAACTTAGTAACGCAACGCCTGATGAAGAGCGAGAGCGTGCGCAATTTCATAGATAGGGACTCTTTTCGTATAATTTAACAAAACGTAATTATAAGCTAAATCGTTATATAATCTTGGTTAAATACTGGAAAAGGGAGATATACTTTGGTAAAATAAAAAATATATAAGAGAGAAAGGGGAAATCGATGAACCTAGTATATGAAAAATTAGTTAAGTGTTATGAAAGTGTAAGAAAGAAAACAGCGTTTGAACCTAAGATTGCGTTAGTTTTGGGCTCCGGGCTAGGAGACTATGCAAAGAATATACAGATTGTGGATACCATTGATTACCACGATGTTGATGGATTTCCAGTATCTACGGTATCAGGACATGCAGGGAGATTTATTTTTGGATATGTAGGTGAGGTGCCTGTAGTCTGTATGCAGGGACGAGTGCATTATTATGAGGGCTATCCAATGTCAGATGTAGTGCTTCCCGCACGTCTTATGAAGATGCTTGGTGCAAAAATATTATTTTTAACCAATGCAGCAGGTGGCTTGCAGGATGGAATGAAAGCAGGCGATTTGATGATGATTATAGATCAGATTTCATCCTTTGTACCATCGCCATTAATTGGAGCCAATATAGAAGAATTAGGACCTCGTTTCCCAGATATGAGCGCAGTTTATGATAAGGATTTGCAGCAAATTGTACGCAATTGTGCAGATGAATTAGGCATCCAGATAAAAGAAGGAATCTATGTACAGTTTACAGGACCAGCTTATGAAACACCAACAGAAGTAAAGATGGCGAAAATGATAGGGGGCGACGCTGTGGGTATGAGTACCGCATGTGAAGCTATTGCTGCAAATCATATGGGGATGAAAATCCTTGGTATTTCCTGTATTACCAATATGGCATCAGGGATATCAACAGTGCCGCTGAGCCATGATGAAGTGAAGGAAGCGGCAGATGAGGCTGCGCCTAGATTTGAAGCACTTACTACAGCAGTCATTAGGGAAATTGGTAAACTAGGCTAGAGAAAGGGGAATTGCCAAAAATTAGCATGGCAATTTGTGAAAAGATGAACGTTACATTTGTACATCACAGCTGTTTTTTTGTAGAAGTAGACGATAAAGTCCTTATTTTTGATTATTTCAATGGAGACAAGCTGAATGGTTATACCTTTACCGGAAAGCTTCCAGAGTATGAAGCAGATACAAAAATTTATATGTTTGCAAGTCATAGCCACAAGGACCATTATGATATGGATATTCTTCGTTGGACAGATAAATATCCGAATATCAAATATATTTTCTCCAAGGATATCCGCATTGCACCACATTTTTTAAGCAAGCATGGTATCGATCCAAGGGTAAGAGAAAGAGTGACCTTTGTATCAGCGGATAAAAAATACAAGGTGGATGACCTGAATATCAAAACCTTTCGTTCGACAGATGCTGGTGTAGCCTTTTATGTGGAAACCAATGGTGTTACTATGTACCATGCCGGTGACTTGAACAACTGGAAATGGGATGGTGCGGGTGACTTAACCAATGGTGCTCAGGAACGGAATTACAGATTTCAGATTCGACAGTTAGCAGGGCTTCCCATGAATTTCGCATTTGTGCCCATGGACCCACGTCAGGGCACCTATCAGTATGATGGATTTGAATTCTTTTTACAGGAAACAGAAGCAGAGTATGTTTTTCCAATGCATATGTGGCAGGATTATTCAGGAATTGCTCGTTTTAAGGGAAAAATATCAAATGTAGGAATGGCAGAACGCGTGATGGATATTTCTAGAGAAAATCAAGTGTTTTTGTTTAAAGATTAGATTGAAATATTAGAAAAAGTTTAGTATAATGACAAGACAAAGTGAGTTATTAGGATTTGCTCACTTATTGACGGAGGTAAATAAATGATTGAGTTTATTTTATGTGTAGTTCAGTATATTTTACTTGCAATATTTATTTTAGCATTTGGTGGAATTGGAGCTTTTGTTGGTGTGAAAATGCGCAAATCCTCTGACGAGAAGAAAGCTGCCGCCGCAACTGAAGAGTAACAGTTCAGACGCACCATTCGCAAAATCGCATCTACGATGCTTTCTCGCTGCTATGCAGCTGATTTTGCTTATAATCGGGCGCTCAGCTCATGACAGATATTACAGACACATTCATGCAAGCATGGTGTGTCTGTAACATTTGTCATGGCTGAACTGTTTCAATAAAAATCTAGCCATGTCAAAGACATGGCTACAGCTATGTTTGAACATATTACATTTTGGAGGAAATAGAAATGAAAAAGAGTTTAGGCGTAAACGAATTACGTAGAATGTACCTCGAATTTTTTGAGAGCAAAGACCATTTAGCAATGAAAAGCTTTTCACTGGTTCCACACAATGATAACAGCTTATTATTAATCAACGCTGGTATGGCACCTTTAAAACCATATTTCACAGGACAGGAAATTCCACCACGTAACCGTGTGACAACCTGCCAGAAATGTGTACGTACCGGTGACATCGACAATGTAGGTAAGACCGCTCGTCACCTTACATTCTTCGAAATGCTTGGTAACTTCTCATTTGGTGATTACTTCAAAGAAGAAGCAATCGAATGGTCTTGGGAGTTCTTAACAAAGGACCTGGGCTTAGAGGAAGACCGTCTTTACCCATCTATCTATGGGGAAGATGATGAAGCATTTGAAATCTGGAACAAAAAAGTAGGCGTTCCAGCAGAAAAGATTACACGTTTCTATCGTGACCCAGAAACAGGTGAATGTGATAATTTCTGGGAACACGGCGCTGGTCCATGTGGTCCATGTTCTGAAATTTACTACGATAGAGGCTTGAAATATGGCTGTGGCAGCCCTGACTGTAAAGTAGGCTGTGAATGTGACCGTTTCATGGAAGTATGGAACAACGTATTTACACAGTTCGAAGGCGATGGCAAAGGCAATTATGTAGAGCTTGCTCAGAAAAACATCGACACAGGTATGGGTCTTGAAAGACTTGCGGTTGTAATGCAGGATGTAGACTCTGTATTTGATATCGATACAATGAAAGCTATCCGTGATAAGGTTTGTGAAATGTCAGGTAAAACATACCAGACCAATGAAAAAGACGATATTTCTATCCGTCTTATCACAGACCATATTCGTTCTTCAACCTTCCTTGTATCAGACGGTGTAATGCCTTCCAACGAAGGTCGTGGATATGTACTTCGTCGTCTCATTCGTCGTGCAGCTCGTCACGGACGTATGCTTGGTATCGAAGGCACATTCCTTGCTAAGCTTTCTGAAACAGTTATCAATGAAAGCAAAGATGGCTATCAGGAATTAGAAGACAAGAAAGCATTTATCTTCAAGGTTCTGACTCAGGAAGAAGAACAGTTTAATAAAACAATTGACCAGGGTCTTGCAATCCTCGGAAAAATGATGGAAGAAACCAAAGCTACAGGACAGTCTGTATTATCTGGAGAAAATACATTCAAACTCTACGATACATACGGATTCCCAGTAGATTTAACAAGTGAAATTCTAGAAGAAAACGGATTCGCTTATGATGAGGCTGGTTTCAAGGCTTGTATGGAAGAGCAGCGTCAGAAAGCCCGTAGTGCTCGTAAAGTGACCAACTACATGGGTGCAGACGCTACTGTTTATGAAGAACTTGATCCATCTATTGCATCTGAGTTTGTTGGCTATGACAGATTAGTTCATACTTCAAAGGTTTCTGCTCTTACTACAGAAACAGAAATCGCAAGTGCGTTAACAGAAGGTGACAATGGCACAATTATCGTTGATAAAACTCCATTCTATGCAACTATGGGTGGACAGCAGGGCGACAAGGGTATCATCCGCACAGCAAACGGTGAATTCAAAGTAGTAGATACCGTAAAATTACTTGGTGGAAAAGTAGGACATATTGGACAGATGATTTCTGGTATGATTTCTACTGGCGAAGAAGTAGAACTTATAGTAGACAAAGAGTTACGTGCAAAAACCTGCCGTAATCATTCAGCTACTCACTTACTTCAAAAAGCACTCCGTGAAGTACTTGGTACTCACGTTGAACAGGCTGGTTCGTATCAGGATGGTGATAGAACACGTTTTGACTTCTCGCATTTCCAAGCTTTAACAGCAGAAGAAATCGCAAAAGTAGAAGCTATCGTAAACGAACAGATTGCCCTTGGCACACCAGTCGTTACAGAAGTTATGACAGCTGATGAAGCAAAGAATTCTGGCGCAATGGCTCTCTTCGGAGAAAAATATGGCGAATCTGTACGTGTAGTTAGCATGGGTGAGTTTTCAAAAGAACTTTGTGGTGGTACACACGTAGCAAATACAGCAGAAATCACAGCCTTCAAGATTATCTCTGAAAGCGGTGTGGCAGCAGGTGTTCGTCGTATTGAAGCCCTTACAGGTAGCAACGTATTTGCTTACTACAAAGAAATGGAAGAAAAATTAAATGCAGCAGCAAAAGTAGTAAAATCTACTCCAGCAAATCTGCTTGATAGATTAGAAAGCTTAATGGCAGAAGTAAAAGCACTTTCTTCTGAAAATGAATCTTTAAAGAGCAAAGCAGCAAAAGATGCTCTAGGCGATGTAATGAATCAGGTAAAAGAAGTAGGAGGTGTAAAAGTTCTTGCAACATCTGTTGACGGTGTAGATATGAACGGTCTTCGTGACCTTGGCGACCAGCTCAAAGAAAAGCTTGGTGAAGGTGTCGTAGTAATCGCATCTTCTTGCGACGGTAAAGTAAACCTTATTGCAATGGCTACAGATGAAGCACAGAAGGCTGGCGCACATGCTGGTAACTTAATCAAAGCAATCGCTGGTAAAGTAGGCGGTGGTGGCGGGGGACGTCCAAACATGGCTCAGGCTGGTGGCAAGAACCCAGCAGGCATTCCAGATGCAATCGCTGAAGTAGCAGTAGCTCTTGAAGAAATGCTAAAGTAAGGTAAAAGGCAGATAATAAAATATATTTTAACGTATCTATTTTTCTATGAATTATAATGGATTTCTGATGATATATTTAGGTAGATAAGGCGACGTTAAGTAACACGTGGAGCCGTTCTACCTAAATATATCGAAGAAATCATTTAAAATGCTTGACAAAATAGAAATAATTGTTAAAATATATAACGTTAGTGCAATTATTATTGCCTTACAGTTGAATCCACAACTGGAGGGAGGTTAGGTTAGATGTCAAGCGTAGTAGTTAAAGAAAACGAAACTTTAGATAGCGCATTACGTAGATTTAAAAGAAACTGTGCAAAAGCAGGTATCCAGCAGGAGATTCGTAAACGTGAACATTACGAAAAACCATCAGTAAAGCGCAAAAAGAAATCTGAAGCAGCTAGAAAAAGAAAATT
>JAZULP010000022.1:0-61348 GCA_045603165.1 Agathobacter sp.
GCCGCATGTTATCCTAAATTTACTGAGCACCCACTTAGAGGAACTAGAAAGTTGATGAAGTATTTTTAGCCTATGAATATATCAAGAGCCAGCCCTATTTCGTAGAGTTTAGACATCCAAAATTGTGAGCTAAATCGTTATATTTGAAAAGATTAACTCCGTTACACTATTTCGGTCTATACCTAATGCAAAGGCGAGTTCACTGTGTAGATGGTTTTCTGCTAATTTAAAGTAGCGTTCATCTATCGCAGTGTTCTTTTTGCCGGCTTCTGTACGTTCTTGTTTGCGAAGATAAAGGGTCTTGATGATACCTACAAGTCGTTTGGAATCACGACTAGCAAGAGCTTCTTTATATGTTTTTTCGCGTTCCTTTTCATTCTCAATATATGCCTCGTCAATATCTTTGATATCTTTGATGAAACGCAGGGCTTCGTCCTTTGTCATAGCCAAACGAATTCTTTGAGAAGCCATATCTACAGGGATGTAGATCTTGGCAGTTTTCTCATCTATTGGAACTATCAAATAATATTCTTTGTCGATTCCAGACATATTCATAGTTACGATATCTTGAATTTCACAGATTCCATTGTTTGCATTTACAACAAAATTACCTTTTTTAAACATGCTTTTTACACCTCTAAAATTAGAACTATCTGTGATAATTTTATCATTTTAAAATTATTTTCGTAAGCAATTTTTGAAAAGTCTCTTGTTTGAGAGTCTTTTTTGTTTTATGACACATACTAACTATGAGGTGAAATATATGCAAAATCATTTAAAAAATCAAACCAGTCCATATCTGCTTCAGCATGCAAATAATCCAGTAGATTGGTATCCGTGGTGCGAAGAAGCATTTGAAAAAGCAAAACAAGAAGATAAACCCGTATTCTTAAGCATTGGTTACAGTACTTGCCACTGGTGTCATGTGATGGCGCATGAATGCTTTGATGATGAGGAGATTGCAAGATTATTAAATCAAGATTTTATTTCTATAAAAGTAGATAAAGAGGAACGTCCTGATATTGACAGCATTTACATGTCCGTATGTCAGGCTTTGACAGGTAACGGTGGTTGGCCTACCACGATTTTTATGACGCCTGAGCAAAAGCCGTTTTTTGCAGGAACGTATTTTCCAAAAACATCTCGGTTTGGAAGTATTGGTTTTATGGATTTAATTACAACTATTGATGAAAAATGGAAAACCGACAGGAAAGCGCTAGTAGATTCCGCAGAAGGAATCGTAGAATTCTTGAAAGAAAATAGCAAACAGAAATATAGAAAAAGTGTGACACCAGAAGAAATATCTAGTGTAAATTTTACAGAGGAAATCGATGCAGACTATATGAATCTTCTTAATTTTGCTGCACAAATATACAGGAGAATTTTTGATGAAAAGTATGGAGGCTTCGGAGTTGCACCTAAATTTCCATCCCCTCATAATTTGTTATTCCTAATGCACTATTTTGAAAAGAGCAAGGAACAGACCGCTATGGATATGGTCAACAAAACATTGGTCCAGATGTATCGCGGGGGTATATACGATCATATTGGAGGAGGCTTCAGTCGTTATTCTACAGACGTGTATTATCTTGTGCCTCATTTTGAAAAGATGCTTTATGATAACGCTATGCTGATAATGACCTATTGTAAAGCATATGAACTAACAGGTAATATGTTGTATCAGGGCGTAGCAGAGAAAACTGCCAACTTTATTATCAATGAAGTGACATCTCCAAGAGGCGGTTTTTATAGTGCACAGGATGCAGACAGTGAAGGAGTAGAGGGTAGGTATTATTTATTTGAACCAAAGGAAATCAAAATGCTTTTGGGTGCAAAGGATGGGGATGCCTTCTGCAGATACTTTGATATAACAGACGAAGGGAATTTTGAAGGAAAAAATATTCCAAACTTATTAAAAAACAGCCATATAACTGCAGGGTATAATGCATTTCTTCCAACAGTTTATGAATATCGAAAAGAACGATATCATTTACATCTCGATGATAAAATACTTACGTCATGGAATGGACTCATGATTGGTGCAATGTGCTACCTATATCGTATTACCAAAAATGAAACCTACCTGGGTGTGGCAGAACAGGCACAAGGGTTTATAGAAAATAAACTCTGTAAAGAAGATACACTTTTTGTCAGCTGGCGTGAAGGAGAATGTAGTGGACAGGGATTTCTGGATGATTATGCCAATGAGATATTTGCACTTGTTTGTTTATATGAAGCTAGTCTAGATAAGTCATATTTAGAAAAAGCTCAGATATTTGCGCAAAAAGTGATTCATGATTTTTATGACGAAAAAGCAGCTGGCTTTTTCTTAACTGGAAAAGATAACGAAAGCTTGATCTTGCGTCCAAAGGAAACCTATGATGGTGCAGTACCAAGTGGAAATTCGATGATGGCATATAATTTGGTTCGGTTAAGCTATCTAACTAGAGAAACGACGTATAGAGAAATGGCACAACGTCAGCTGGCTTTTTTGTACCAAGAAGCGAAAACTTATCCAGCAGGTTACGCCATGTTTTTGACAGCACTTTTAGATTATTTAGAAATGCCAGATAAAGTCATTGTCGTTGTTAAAGACAAAAAAGATTTAGTAGACCTTCCCTGTAGAATCCCACTCAACATGCTGGTATCTATCTTAGATGAGCCTACCAAGGAGTATCCACTAAAGGATGATAAAACCACCTATTACGTATGTAAGGGTCACAGCTGCACCCCACCTACCAATGAATTAAAATTATCACTTGGTGAGTAAATTATCATGTGGTTTGTATACTTATATACACATAAAACGATTTAGCTTCAATTTTAGATTTCTCGATATATAAGAAAAGAGCCAGTTTCACTGGCTCTTTTGTAGAATTTAATAAGATCTAATTGTGAGCGAAATTATTTTTATCCTTCAAAACCTACCATCAGCCCTCCGACCTCAGCATAAAAGCTGCATAAGCCTCTGGTTTTTGCAATTATAACATCCGCTGATGGGAAAACATCTAAGATAAGCTCTTTTAATTGTTTTGCGCCTGCTTCATTAAAGCAGTGGTCGATTCTTACCCTGCCACCGTTGTAATTAAATTCCTTCATAATCTTTTGGATAGCAGCAATGGACTTCTTTTCACCGCGTGCTTTTTCCCTCTGCTCCAAATCGCCAACTTCACTGGCGATACCTACAACATGGATGTTTAATACTCCAGCAATTTTAGCAACAGCAGGATTCACACGTCCGTTGTTCGACAAATTGGTAAGGGATTTTAAACAGAAGATAAGGTGTGTCTTTTTGGTGTATGCAATAACTTTACTACTGATTTCTTCGAAGGATAAGCCCTGAGCAACCAATTCCTGAATTTTTTCTACAATTAGCTTTAATTCAGGGCCGGCAGAAAGAGAGTCAATTAAGCATACCTTACGTTCCGGATGTTCTTGTTCATAATCTTCCTTTGCAATACGTGCTGCATTGTAGGAACCAGATAAGTTACTTGTGATAGTCACTGCAAAAACATATTCTGTATCGCCAAAGGCTTCAATCCAATCCTGAGAGGAAGGACATGCAGAACCGGATTTTCCCTTATAAGATGTTAAATAATCGGTCATTTCTTTTATATTTAAAGAATCGTTATCCACAAATTCTTTTTCATTTGTTCTAAGTGTGAGGGGAACTGATACGATACTGTTGTCTGGTGTAGTACATAAATTTGCGCTAGAGTCAGCAACAATTTTCATGTTCATGGGCGATTTTCTCCTTATGATATCCATTTTTAAAACTATTTTAAATGTTAAAAAAGTCTTTGTCAAGTAGTTTTGAAAACTACATAGAAGTTTATGTCGTATTGTGCAGTTTATAAAATTTTCAGAAAATTTTAGCACTCATCTATTGAAGTGGCTAATAAAACATGGTATAACACATATGAAAGATATTTCTCGTATGGAAACCAGTGTGGAAAGATATACTAGCAAAAGGAGGTACGCTAAAATGAATATTCAAAAATTTACACAAAAATCCATTGAAGCTATTAATGCCTGCGAAAAATTAGCGTATGAGTACGGTAATCAGGAGATTGAACAAGAACATCTTTTAGTTGCGCTCCTAACACAGGAGGATGGTCTCATTGGCAAATTAATCGAAAAAATGGAAATTAATCGCGAACATTTCAATGAAAATGCAAAGAGTCATTTAAATGCTCGCATAAAGGTATCTGGTGGACAGATTTTTGTAGGAAAAGATTTAAATAATGTTTTGATTCATGCAGAGGATGAAGCAAAGCAGATGGGAGATGAATATGTGTCTGTTGAGCATTTATTCTTATCCTTATTGAAATATCCAAATAAAGCAATGAAGGAGCTTATTAAAGAACATGGTCTCACCAAAGAACGTTTCCTACAAGCTCTAGCTACAGTGCGTGGAAATCAGAGAGTGACCTCTGATAATCCGGAGGCTACCTATGATACACTGGAAAAATACGGATACGATATGGTAGAACGTGCCCGTCAGCAAAAACTAGATCCAGTTATTGGTCGTGACTCGGAAATTCGTAATGTAATACGTATTCTCTCCAGAAAGACCAAAAATAATCCAGTTTTAATCGGTGAACCGGGTGTGGGAAAAACGGCTGTTGTAGAGGGCTTAGCTCAGCGTATTGTACGCGGTGATGTTCCAGAGGGATTGAAGGATAAACGCCTTTTTGCATTGGATATGGGGGCTCTGATTGCGGGTGCAAAATACCGTGGAGAATTTGAAGAGAGACTCAAAGCAGTATTGGATGAAGTAAAGGCTTCTGAAGGACAGATTATTTTGTTTATTGATGAGCTGCATACGATTGTTGGTGCAGGAAAAACAGATGGAGCCATGGATGCAGGTCAGCTCCTAAAACCTATGCTTGCTCGCGGTGAGCTTCATTGTGTAGGAGCGACTACGCTGGATGAATACCGCGAATATATTGAAAAGGATGCGGCTTTGGAACGTCGTTTCCAGCCCGTTATGGTGGATGAACCAACAGTAGAGGATACCATTTCCATTCTTCGTGGTTTGAAGGATAGGTACGAGGTTTATCATGGTGTAAAAATCACAGACTCCGCATTGGTATCTGCGGCTACTTTGTCTAATCGATATATTTCTGACAGATTTTTGCCAGACAAAGCCATAGATTTGGTGGATGAAGCCTGTGCATTGATCAAGACGGAATTGGATTCTATGCCAACAGAGTTGGATGAATTAAATCGTCGTGTTATGCAGATGGAAATTGAAGAGACAGCTTTGAAAAAAGAGACAGATCGTCTGAGTCAGGAGCGTCTTACAAATTTGCAGAAAGAGCTGGCAGAGCTTCGCGATGAACTAAATCAAAAGAAAGCCAAATGGAGTAATGAAAAGGATGCAGTCGACAAGGTCAGCAAGCTCCGTGAATCCATTGAAAATACAAGAAACGAAATCAAAATTGCACAGCAGAACTATGACCTGGAGAAAGCGGCTGAGCTACAGTATGGTGTGCTTCCGCAGATGGAAAAGCAATTAGAAGAAGAAGAAGAGATTTTGAAAAATCGCGATCTTTCTTTGGTGAGAGAGAAAGTGACAGAGGAAGAAATCGCGCGCATCATATCTCGCTGGACAGGAATTCCGGTGGCAAAGCTAACAGAAAGCGAACGCAATAAAACGCTTCATTTGGATGAAGAACTACACAAGAGAGTTGTCGGTCAGGATGATGGTGTAACCATGGTAACAGAAGCTATCATTCGTTCCAAAGCAGGTATCAAAGATCCAAGCAAACCCATCGGCTCCTTCCTATTTTTAGGACCAACTGGTGTTGGTAAGACAGAGCTTGCAAAAGCTTTGGCAGCCAGTCTGTTTGATGATGAATCCAACATGGTGCGCCTAGATATGAGTGAGTACATGGAGAAATATTCGGTATCCCGACTCATTGGAGCGCCTCCGGGATACGTAGGCTATGATGAAGGTGGACAGCTGACAGAGGCGGTTCGACGTAAGCCGTATTCCGTAGTGCTGTTTGATGAAGTAGAAAAGGCTCATCCGGACGTATTTAACGTATTACTTCAGGTGCTGGATGATGGGCGCATTACCGACTCGCAGGGTCGTACCGTAGATTTTAAGAATACAATTATCATTATGACTAGCAACCTTGGTTCTGTACAGCTTCTAGAGGGTATTAATGACGATGGCAACATTGCAACTGATGCACAAGAGGCGGTCATGAATGTGGTTCGCGGACATTTTCGTCCAGAGTTTTTGAACCGCTTAGATGAAATCATTATGTTCAAACCATTAACCAAGGACAACATTGGAAGCATTATTACTCTAATGATGGCAGATTTGAATAGTCGTCTTAAGGATAGGGAATTATCCGTTCGTCTCTCGGATGAAGCAACTGCATTTATCATAGAGCACGGGTATGATCCAGTCTATGGCGCAAGACCTTTAAAACGTTTTCTGCAGAAGCATGTGGAGACCCTTTCAGCTAAGCTTATTCTTGCGGATGAGGTGCAGATGGGAGATGCGATTCTCATTGATGTAGATGGGGAAAATTTAGTAGCACGTACGCGGTAAAAATGAATTTTTTGTGTTGAAAACTTTCAAAAGAGTGTTTCTTTTACGTAAGAAGCACTCTTTTTTATAACGAAAATGAATTTTAAAAATAATAAAAATTCATATTTAGGGGTATTCCCTATATGTGAATTTTATGGTATTCTGTTTGTATATATTGGGAGAATATGGCATCTAATATTTGTAAGAAGTAGGAAGGAGGAAAAGGATGGATTTGTTTGATTATATGCGAGAACAAAATATGGAATCGGAATCTCCTCTTGCTTCAAGACTTCGCCCAACTACTCTAGATGAAGTTGTGGGACAGCAGCATATTGTAGGAAAAGATAAGCTGCTCTATCGTGCAATTAAGGCGGATAAGCTCAGCTCTATTATTTTCTACGGACCACCTGGAACGGGAAAGACTACTTTAGCAAAGGTCATTGCCAATACCACCAGTGCTCGGTTTCAGCAGATTAATGCGACCTCCGCAGGCAAAAAAGACATGGAAGAAGTAGTGCAAGAGGCGAAGAATAATCAGGGAATGTATGGAAAGAAAACGATTCTTTTCATTGACGAAATCCATCGATTTAATAAGGGACAGCAGGATTATCTTCTTCCATATGTAGAGGATGGAACGATAATTTTGATAGGTGCAACTACAGAAAATCCTTATTTTGAAGTAAACAGTGCCCTTTTATCCCGTTCTATTATTTTCGAGTTAAAAAAACTGGACAAAGAGGATATCAAAATTCTTCTTCTACGTGCAGTGAATGATAAAGAAAAGGGCATGGGTTCCTATCATGCTACGATTGATGAGGATGCTCTGGAATTTCTGGCAGATGTGTGTAATGGCGATGCTAGAGCGGCTCTTACGGCTATTGAGCTTGGTATTTTAACCACAGAGAGAGATGCAGATGGGCTGATTCATATCACCATTGATGTCGCCAGTGAGTGCATCCAAAAACGTGTGATATCTTATGATAAAACAGGGGATAATCATTACGATACTATTTCTGCATTTATTAAAAGTATGCGGGGCTCTGACCCGGATGCAGCAGTGTATTATCTGGCACGAATGTTATATGCGGGAGAGGATATCAAATTTATTGCTCGTCGAATTATGATTTGCGCATCTGAGGATGTGGGGAATGCAGATCCAATGGCATTAGTTGTAGCAACAGCTGCTTCTCAGGCGGTAGAGAGAATTGGAATGCCAGAGGCGCAGATTATTTTGTCTCAGGCAGTTACTTATGTGGCTTGTGCACCTAAAAGCAATGCGGCCTACGGAGCCATAAGTGCAGCGATGAGTACCGTGCGCAACAATGTAACGCCGCCAGTTCCAGCACATTTGCAGGATTCTCATTACAAGGGAGCAGAAAAGCTGGGACACGGACTTGGGTATAAATATGCGCATGATTATCCAAATCATTATGTAGAGCAGCAATATCTGCCAGATGTTTTGATAGGCACTCATTTTTATGAGCCGACGGAGATGGGCTATGAAAAGCAGATAAAGGAACATTTTGGAAAAATAAAAGGTGAAAAATAGAATTTTAATATATTATACTAAGATGCAAAGTAGGAGGAATTAGAAATGCAGAAGTATCAGGAAATGACAAAAGAAGAATTGCTTGCTGAAAAAACTTCATTAGAGGCAGAATTTGAAAAAATTAAAGCTTTGAACTTGAAATTAGATATGTCCAGAGGTAAGCCATCTGCAGAGCAGTTGGATTTATCTATGGGTATTTTAGATGCCATTGATTCAAATACTGCGTTGGTAAGTGAAAATGGCATGGATTTACGTAATTATGGGGTTTTAGATGGTATTCCAGAAGCAAAACGCCTCTTGGCAGAAATGCTTGGTTGTAGTGAAAAGAGCGTTATTGTATACGGAAACTCAAGCTTGAATATTATGTATGACCAGATTTCAAGAGCAATGGTGCTTGGGCTTTGTGGCAATACACCATGGTGCAAATTAGAAAAGGTCAAATTCCTTTGTCCTGTACCAGGCTATGACAGACATTTTGCCATTACTGAGCTTTTTGGTATTGAAATGATTAATATTCCTCTTTATAAAGATGGTCCTGATATGGACATGGTAGAAGAATATGTAAACAATGATCCAGCTGTAAAAGGTATCTGGTGTGTACCAAAATATGCAAATCCTTCTGGTACATCCTATTCCGACGAAACCGTGCTTCGTTTCGCACGTTTGAAACCTGCTGCACCTGACTTTCGTATTTTCTGGGATAATGCTTACTGCGTGCATCATCTCTATGAAGATAAGCAGGATGTAATTTTAAATATCCTTGCAGAATGTGAAGAAGCTGGAAATCCGGATATGGTATTTGAATTCTGTTCTACTAGCAAGGTAACCTTCCCAGGTGCGGGTATTGCAGCTTTAGCAGCTTCACAAAATAATATCGCTGATATTAAGAAGCAGCTTACAATCCAGACTATCGGTTATGATAAAACCAATCAGCGTCGTCACGCTTTATACTTTAAGAACTTTGATGGTATTAAGCAGCACATGATGAAGCAGGCAGATATTATGCGTCCTAA
This sequence comes from Agathobacter sp., assembly GCA_045603165.1. GTDB lineage: Bacteria > Bacillota > Clostridia > Lachnospirales > Lachnospiraceae > Roseburia. The sequence goes on from JAZULP010000022.1 coordinate 9,110, forward strand.
ATTTGAGATGCTAGATGAGCTTATGTCAGCAGAAATTAAGAGTCGAGGTATCGGCAACTGGGTAAATCCTGTTGGTGGATATTTTATCTGCTTCGAAGCGCTTGAAGGCTGTGCAAAGGACATTATTGGAAAATGTAAAGAAGCTGGAGTAACTATGACAGGTGCAGGTGCTCCTTTCCCATATGGAAAAGATCCTAAAGACAACATCATTCGTATTGCGCCGACTTATCCATCACTGGAAGAGCTGCGCAAGGCTGCGGAGGTTTTCGTGGTGTGTGTAAGATTGTCTAGTGTAAACAAGATACTTGAAGCAATGTAAAAAGGATGCGGCGTTTAATAAACGCTGCATTTTTTGGAGGAAATTATGACACGAAAAGAAAAAGCAATCCAGGGTTTTTTAGATGGATATAATTGTGCACAGTGTATGATGCTGGCATTTGAAGATTTACTAACTATAGATTTGGATACTGCCTTAAAAATAGCATCTCCCTTTGGCGGAGGAATGGGGAGGCTCCGAGAAGTATGCGGCAGTGTTTCGGGTATGTTTATGGTTCTTGGATATGTTCATGGATATCATGAGGCTGGCGACTACGAAGGCAAAAAAGTTCTTTACGAGCATGTACAGGAGCTGGCGCGCAGATACGAGGAAGCAAATGGTTCCATTATCTGTCGCGACTTATTAGGATTACCTGTACAGCGCGAAGAGGCTGTGCCGGACAAACGCACAAAGGAATATTACCAAAAAAGACCATGTGCTCAAAAGGTTGGTAGCGCAGCTGAAATTCTGGAACAATATTTACAAGAGCTATCTTCTTCATTGGCTTAACAGTTATTTTCCTTTACGGAAAAAAGGGTATTTGTTATAATAAATTCAGGTATGTTTTATTGTAAAGGCGGGGATGTTATGTTATTTAACAGAAGAAAAGAAAGAGAGCTTGCTCTTGTAAAAGAAAGAGAAAAAGTACGTGAAGTACTTACGGATGTACAGATAAGTGCACAAGGACTGGCGACTTCTATTTATGATACAAGTGGACGTATTAAAATCGTAGCGGGAGAAACTGCCAATATGTCTAGTGTTATGGAAGAATTCAGTGATTCTCTGCAGGAAATGTCCGCCAATATTGCAAATTTGTCAGATTCTATGGAAGAAATGGATGAATCCTTTGTCCAGATGAGCGAGGAAGCACAGGATGGCAAGGACTACGCACAAAATAGCAATAATACTGCCTATGACATTATGACCCGTTCAGAAAGTGAACGTCGTGAAGTAGAAGCTATGGCAGACGAGGTAGAAGCTTCTATGCTACAAAAAATTGAAGAATCTAAAAAGGCGGAGCGTATTTTGGATTTGACTAGAGATATTATGGAGATTGCAGAGCAGACCAACCTGTTGGCATTAAATGCATCTATAGAAGCAGCAAGAGCTGGAGATGCAGGCAGAGGCTTTGCAGTTGTTGCGGATGAAATTACTAAGCTGGCAGCCAGCACTAAGGTAACCGCGAGTGAAATTAATGATATTTCGAATACAGTACTTACAGCAGTGAGTCAATTAGCAGAAGAAGCCAATAAGGTTGTGGAATTCATGAAAGACAAAACGGTTGGAAGCTATTCCGAATTGGTTGATGTAGGACATAAATATCAGGCAGATTCCAAGATTATGTTTGATAAAATGCAGGATTTTGCATATATTGCTCAGAGCCTTTCTGAACAGTTGAATGAAGCTACGAGGACCATTGACTCCATTCGAACAACAGCCAACGACTCTGCCAACGCAGTTGATGAATTTACAAATAGTGTGTTGATGATTTCTGAGCAGCTAGATGAAATACGTGAAAGCAATGATGAAAATAACCATATTGCAAGTGAGTTAAGCAAGTGTATTGATAGTAATTAAAAAAATATCTAAAATTGGATATTTTATAAAATATTCACCGACATATTTTTTGCAGTATTGCCAAAAATGTGTCGGTTTTTAATTTTTTTACAATTTCACGTTTACAATTTTAAAAAAATATGTATAATAACAACTATCTTTTTTTCTTTAAATGTTTTGCAAAATTGCGAAACGTACCAGGGCTTATAGTCTGCCCTTTATTATCCCAATAATTATGACGCATAGGATGTTCTGCATATGAATTTGAACCGTTAATGGAGAAAGGAACAGAATATGAAAGAAGTATTTCAAGAATACGGTGGAGTTATTATTACAATTATTGCAATTTTATCATTAATCGCAGTTATTTCAGCGGTTATTGGAACAGGAGAAACAGGTACAATCGGGAAAGCTTTTAATGATTTGATTTCAAATTTTCTAAGTGAAGCAGGCGTTTCTTCAGGACAGTAGGGAGGAAGTATGGAATTAGGAAAAGAATACTTTGGTCCCTTATGGAAGTATGTGTCCAATCATGAGATTACGGATATTGATTACAATGGTAAAGAAATATGGCTTACTAATGTGTATAACGAGCGTTATCAGGTGAATCAGCAATTTGTAGAGGAGCATATGACACCGGCTTTTGTAGAGCAGTTTACTCAAAGAATTGCAAATGTGGTAAGTCGTCAGTTTAACAAACGAAATCCAGAGCTGGAGGCAGAAACCAGTGATTTGCGAGTGACGATTTTGCATGAGTCAGTAGCACGTTCTGGTAGAAGTATCAGTATTCGCAAGACCCCGCCGATTATCCGCATTACAGCGGAAAGTGCATTGCAAAACCAGTTTTGCTCCAAGGAGATTATGGCACTTTTAATTAACTGTGTGGAAAGTCATATGAATCTTACCTTTTGCGGAATGCCCGGAATAGGAAAAACCGAATGTATCAAGTTCTTTTCGCAGTATATTCCGGCAAATGAGCGTGTGATTACCATAGAAGATACCATGGAAATTCGTTATGGCAAGACCAATCCTGGAAAGGACTGCATTGAAATGAAGGTCAGCGAGGACACCTTTAGTTATGCAGAAGCCATTAAGTCTAGTCTGCGATTGAATCCCAAATGGATTATGCTTTCAGAAGCACGTTCCAAGGAAGTGAAGTTTCTGTTGGAAAGCTGGTCGACTGGTGTAAGGGGAATGACAACGCTACATACGGATGACGTGCGAAATATTCCAGATCGGATATTGAATATGCTGGAAAGTAGAACGGATGCAGATCGTATGGAAAATGATGTGTATCAGGCATTGGATGTAGGAATACTGATCCGTAAAAAAAGAGGGGAGGATAATGTTATCCGCCGTTACATGGATCAGGTATGTTTTTATATCAGAGAAAAAGGGGAAAACAGAGTGGAAATGGTGGTTTTCGATGGAGAATGTATTCTCAAAGAACTACCCTCAGCGATTATGCATGTTTTTGAACGGTCAGGTATCCAAAATCCTTTTCATAGTGAAGTGTTGGAAGAACAGTTGCGTAAGGCCGATATAGGGATGTTAGGAGGGATAGTATGATATATTTTATGGCATTTATTATTGTCTATGTGCTTCATGTCCTGCTACGGTTAAATTGGTGGATTACATTTGCATTACTAGTGTTTGTATTTTGTATGGTTCCACAACACAAAAAACGATATGATAGTGCAAAGGAAAATCAACAAAGATTTTATGATGTCTCAATGTATCTGGACACATTGTTGTATTCCTTTGTAAAGGAGGAAAAAGTAGAATCTGCGATAAAGGATGTCTGCCAGACTTTACCGGAGGGGAAAATGAAAGCTTTGGTGAAGCAGGCCTTGGAGTATATGATGATGACTTTTGATGAGGTTGAGGTGTTGGAAGAAGCATTCGAAATGATTGAAAAGGAATACCCATGTCAGCGTATTCGCACGGTTCATCAGTTTATGAGTCATGTGGAATATTATGGTGGAGAAATTGAAAAGCCAGTGAATCTACTTTTGACAGATAAGGATAGGTGGGAGCAACGTATCAAGGAAACTATGAATCAGAGAAAAAAACAACTGGTTGATATTGTTTTGTCTGTGGCTGCTTCCCTATGTATCTGTGGAGCGATTATTTATCTCCCAGTCATGGACATGGATATTAGTGATGTGTGGATTGTGCAGATTTTCTCATTTATTGTAATAGCGGCAAATGATTTTATTATATTGCGAGGCCAAAGCTTTTTAAATGTGGACTGGATACAGCTTCAGTTGACAGAAAATGAGGAATATTATGTAGAAAAAATGGAAGGTTTGCAGAGCTATGATGATGCAGCTGAAAAAAAACGTTCGTATATTTTAGGAGGTATCGCTCTGGCAATTTCCTTTGTCTTCTTTCTTCTGGGAAGGGAATGGCTGGTGGTTATTCTGCTCTTGATATCCTTATTTTTACTGAATCAGCATCGCATTGGAAAAAATCTTTTGCGCAAGAATCTTATCAAAGAGGTAAAATATCAGTTCCCTAATTGGTTGTTGGATTTGGTTTTGCTGCTACAAAGTGAAAACGTACAGGTCGCACTGCAAAAATCCAAGGTGCATGTACCTGGAGTGTTGCGTAAGGAATTGCATTTATTGACAGAGCGTCTGGAAATGCAACCAGAGGAATCCGAGCCCTACCACATGTTTTTAGAGGAATTTGCCATTCCAGAGGTGCATTCTGCTATGGGAATATTATATTCCTTGTCCATTGGAAATAGCGCAAATGCGGATAAGCAGATAAGTGAGCTGGTAGAAAAGAACCTGGAAATGTTAGATGTAACTGAAACAGAATTGTTAAAGAATTCCTCCAATGGCATGTACATCTTATTTTTACTTCCTGTTATGACAGCATCCTTTAAGCTGGTGGTAGATATGGTCTTTTTAATGCTGAAGTTTATTGAAATGCCGGGAGGTATGCTATGAGTCAAATTGTAAAAGCCTTTACAGGAATCTTCATGGTGATGTTTTTGATGATGACGGCAACGGGGATATTGGGTGCTTTTTTGGAGGTCTCCAATGCTCAAGATCTGCATGCCGCAATAATTGATGAACTAGAAAACAGCAATTATGCAAGAGCGGTTTTGGAGGAGTGCTTTGCGGTGGCAGAGGAAGCCTCCTATCAATTAGAGATATGCTTATATTCAAATAATGGGTTGATAAGCTGTACAAGTGCTGCAGATATACCAATCTCTACTACTACGGTATCAATGGCAGAGGTTGTACTAAAATATCCGTTTAAAATCGCTTTTTTTGATTTGAATATGCAGCAGAAGATTTTTGGATATGCGAGGTAGTAGTATGGAACAGATTTTGGAAGAATATGGCATAACCATTGTCATGGTGATGGTTGGAATAGCAGTAGTAAAGGGACTTGAACTGATACTACGATTGGTATAGGGGGTAGGATGAAAGAGATTATTCAGGAATATGCGAGTGCTATAGTCGGCGTAGTTGGTACAGTGGCATTTTTTGTAATATTAGGAAATTTGCTTTATTCCGATAGTGGTTTTTTCGTAAATTTAATTCGACTGGTCGTAGGAGGTGCATAGTATGAAAAAGGTTATGGCTCACTATGCGGGTGCATTGGTGGCAGTTTGTGTAGCGTTGGGTATTTTTGGAATATTTTATGGGGCTTCCTTTGAAAATCAGAATATCACTTCTTATTTGGGGTCAATTATACAGAATGCCATTGAGGAGGCAGCAAATAAGGTGGAAATAGGAACAGCATTTGATACATATATGGATGTTCCTGCGTTTCAGTTTGTGACGATGCGTCAGTACAATAGCTTAAAAGAGGGAAGTACAGTGCCTATATCACAAATTGTATATGCACTAGATGGTAAAGGGTATCAACGCGCGGTGAAAGTTTTGCACTGCTGGAATGAAAATTTCGAAGCTGCACGTACTCTTAGAATTTCAAATGGTAGTACGTTACATATTATGCGACAAGGAATTTATTGGTTGCAGCTATATGCGGAGGACAGGGAAGGCCGTAGCAGTAGCACATTACTTAAAATTTATGTAAGACCGAGGTAGAGAGAATGAAGAATGTCGTTTTAGGTATTATAGGGACAGTTATTAGCATTTATGTTCTTCTGACAGGATTAAATGTATATACGTTTCAAACCTTTCAAAATCAATTAGAAAATAGTTTTTCTAGGATTTTAAAGGAAACCTTGGAAGATGGATATGCCAGTGGAGACAGTGAAGCGGCAATAGAAAGTATGCAACAGAGCTTGACAAAAGCTATGTCAGATAAAGGGGAGGTGTTTCTACAAATACAGAGCTTTGATGTAGAAAAGGGGATTCTCAGTGCATCTGTTACCGGAAAAGTAGAACCTCTCATAGGAGAAATAAAGACGATAGTATTGGAGAAAACGGTAATTATAGATAAAAAGATGCTAAATGAGCCAAGAGTGATGGTACAGTTTTATGTAGACCAAAGATTATATAAAACGTTTCAATTAGTGAAGGGAGAAGAGTGTCCTTTGCCAAAGCCGCCTTTTGAGAATTTCGTAGGATGGGCAGAGTCTGGTAACGAGTCTGAAGGAATCATTTCAAAGATTGGACAGGTGTGGGAAGATAAGGTGTATTTAGCAATAACAGAATAGGAGGTGACCTAAATTAAATTCAGGATACAAAAGAGAACGGGAATGTTTTTGGTTATTGTATGTGTGTTATTTACGATGGGGCTACTTTGTTCGAAAAAGGTAGAGGCATCTTATAGTAACGCATATGATTTTTTTGCAAGATATGGAAGTAGTATGGTGTTTGAACCTGGAGCTACCGGTGAAGGCGAGATTTATTATGCAACAAGGGGTAAAAGTTCCAATGCCAGTGTGAAATATGTAAATCTAGGATGGAAGGTTTCGATAAGAGATGGCGCTGGGTATAATATTGACACGATATATTATCAGCTGGGCGGTAATTATATGTCTAGGGTAGAGCAACGGACAGTGGATGGATATGTATACACCTTGTATAAGGCCAGCCTAGCGAATTTGAGATCTCGTATGTCCGCAACTGCACGAGCGGCTCTGCAAAATGGAAACTGTAATATTATTTTTGATGCTTGTATGACTACGAAGATTAATAATGCCTACAAAGGAGGAATGACGGATGACGGACCAAGCTGGGGGACGGTATATACAACCTATGATGGAATTGCAAATGCACAGGATTGGACTTCTGCAAGTAAAGAGACGTTGAAAACGTATTTCAATAAAGAGGTTGTAGGCTTGTTCTACAATGTTACATTAAATGCAGGACCAGGAATTGCGAGTGTATCTGGAGGTGGACGCTATTGTTATGGAACAGTAATTACGATATCGGCTAACGTGAGCAATGGTTATGTCTTTCATACATGGGTTGGTCCTGTTGTAACGACGCAGTCTTCTTTTTTGTATCAGGTTCTAAATTATGATGTTGCATTCACAGCATCAGCGAATCAGGTATTTGTAAAGGTGAATTTTTATAGCGGAATGGAAACAGGGAGTGGACCAACAGAGGTTGTTTATTATACATACAATACATCCGGTCAGGCATTTGTGAATTTTGGCTGGCAAAAGACCGGATACACACAGGCGGGTTGGAGTAGGACAAAAGGTGCAATAGCTGCTGAATATAGTGTAACCGATGGAATATCGCAAGCCTGGCTAGAGGCAAGCTATCCCGAGGTGAATTTATATGCGGTTTGGGAACCCAATACCTATACTATTATATTTGATCCAAATGATGGAGAAGGGAGTCGGGATTCTGTGGAATTACAGTATACCGATCAGCTGAGTCTATCCCCGGACGGCTTTACAAAAAGTGAAGGCAATTTTGTAGGATGGGGACACAGTAAAAGCTCAAGTGATTATGATGCCTATGATATCGTTGACGTGGCAACCCTAGCAATAACAAAAAATGTCCAAAATAAGAATCATGCAATCATACGTCTATATGCTATATGGGGTGCTTGTCCTGTTATAGAAGCAAATTGGATATATGTTACTTTGGAGGATGCAAAAAGTGGACGGATAACGGAGCAGTGGTTGACTGGGCAAGTCACTGCTTCAGATAAAGAGGATGGAATGATTCCATATGGAAAGAATGAAACGAACTCTTTTCTTATTACGAATTATTTAGCTACTGATTTTACTGAGTTTGAAAACGATGGTTATGTAACTGAAACCTTTCGAGCAATTGATAGTGATGGAAATGTGAAAGAAAAGAATGTTCGTATATACATAGTAGATACTACGATGTATGACTATGATGAAGCCTTTCGAAAATCCAGGTTTATAAGTAAAAAGTATTATAAGGATGACGATGGAGAGTTTATCGAAATGGGCAATGGGGGCTTGTCGCCATTATCCATTTGGCGTTGCGATGAAGCGTATAGCACACTGTTGGATTCTCTTTTTGGCTTAAAAGAATCCAATTGAAAAAAATAAATTATCGGAATAAAAGCTAGAAAGTAATAGGTTAAAAACTCCCGATGTATTGACTGTTGAAGTCATACGTCGGGAGTTTTCGCTCAATCATATTGCTGCTAAGATTCGATTTTTATCTTCACATTACTTTTTTTCATCTTCTTCTGATTTTTTTTCAGGAACACGGATATATACGCGTTCAATACGATTTTTATCTACTTCCGTGATTTTAATTACTACACCATCTTCTGTGAAGAGAGTTTCGTTTTCTTCAGGAAGGTGGTCTAACAACTGGAGACAATAGCCACCCATTGTATCGTAATCCTCTGATTCAAATGATACGTCTAATTCATCATTTACATCATCTAGGTTGGTAGAACCTAAAATCATATATTCATACTCGCTGAGCTGTACGATAGCATCCTCTTCGTCACTGTCGTATTCATCACGAATTTCACCTACAATTTCTTCTAATAGGTCTTCTAAGGTTACAAGACCAGCAGTCACACCATACTCATCTAATACGATAGCAAGTGAGATAGAAGATTTTCTCATTTCTACAAACAAGTCAGAGGTATTCTTATGCTCATATGTAAAATATGGCTCACGAATGATATCACGTACAGAGAAGTCTTCGCTTCTATCAATCAATAATAGGTCTTTCATATTAATGATACCGATAACATGGTCTGTAGATTCTTCATATACCGGAAGACGGGTGAATTTTTCTGCTCGGAAAAGTCCAATCAATTCATCGTAAGTAGCATCTGCTTGAACAAAAGTCATATCAATACGTGGAACCATAACCTCTTTTGCAAGAGAATCACCAAAATCAAATACGTTGTGAATCATTTCACGTTCTTCATCTTCAATGGCTCCGCTTTCCTGGCTCTCATCTACGATGGTACGGATTTCATCTTCCGTCATAGCAGTATCTGCTTCATTAGGATTGATACGAAATATACACAACACTAAAGATGCCATTTTGTTGATGACAAAGATGGCTGGTGTAAGAAGAAACATTAAAATATCAATAGGTCCGGCAATAAGAAGCGAAAAGGAATCTGCTTTAATCGTTGCCATGGTCTTTGGTGAAACCTCACCAAAGATAAGAATAATGATGGTAAGTACACCAGTTGCAATACCAGAACCAATGTCACCAAAAATATCAATGGCAAGGATGGTTGCAATGGAAGATGCAGAAAGGTTAACGATATTGTTACCAATCAATATAGCGGAAAGCATTTTACCGCTATCGCTGGTTATCTTTAAAACCTTTGCGGCACGCTTATTACCATTTTCCGCCAAGTTTTTCATACGAATTTTGTTTACAGTTACAAGGGCAGTTTCTGATGATGAGAAAGACGCCGATAAAAAAACTAAAATAATGATACATACTAATTGGCCTATATGCCCGGGCCCTAATTCCATAAAATGTTACCTCTTTCTTTTTAAAAATTAATTTTCTGTGCTGTAGTTTGGAGCTTCTTTTGTAATCTGAATGTCGTGAGGATGACTTTCTTTTAAAGAAGCTGCTGAAATCTTAACAAACTGACCTTTTTCTTTTAAGTCTTCGATAGTTGGGCAGCCACAGTAACCCATACCAGAACGGATACCACCTACCAACTGGAATACGGTGTCTTCCAAAGTTCCTTTATAAGCAACACGTCCTTCTACACCTTCTGGAACGAGCTTCTTCGCATCTGTCTGGAAGTAACGGTCTTTACTTCCGTTTTCCATAGCGGCGATAGAACCCATGCCACGATAAACTTTGAATTTACGTCCCTGATATAATTCGAATGTTCCAGGAGCTTCGTCACAACCTGCAAACATGGAGCCAAGCATACATACGTTAGCACCAGCTGCGATTGCTTTTGTCATATCGCCGGAATATTTGATGCCACCATCAGCGATGATTGGAATACCATATTCTTTTGCAACTGCGTAGCAGTCCATAACTGCAGATATCTGAGGAACACCGATACCAGCAACGACACGTGTGGTACAGATGGATCCAGGTCCGATACCTACCTTAACAGCATCAGCACCAGCTTCGATTAGGGCTTTTGTAGCAGCACCTGTAGCGATGTTGCCGGCAATAACCTGAAGGTCTGGGTAAGCTGTTTTAATTTTCTTAACTGCGTCAATGATGTTTTTGGAATGTCCGTGTGCAGAGTCAACTACGATAACGTCAACGTGAGCTTTTACTAAAGCATCAATGCGGTCCATCATGTTAGCGGTAATACCTACACCAGCACCACAGAGCAAACGCCCCTTTTCGTCTTTTGCAGATAATGGGTACTTAATCTGTTTTTCGATATCCTTGATAGTAATGAGTCCTTTTAAGTTAAAGTCATCATCTACGATAGGAAGCTTTTCTTTTCTAGCTTTTGCAAGAATCTGTTTTGCTTCTTCTAATGTAATGCCTTCTTTTGCGGTGATTAAGCCTTCAGAAGTCATGGATTCTTTGATTTTCTTAGAAAAGTCTGTCTCAAATTTCAAGTCACGGTTTGTAATAATACCCACTAACTTTGTTCCTTCTGTAACAGGAACACCTGAAATTTTGAACTTTGCCATTAATTCATCTGCATCTTTTAATGTATGTTCTGGAGAGAGAGAAAATGGATCAGTAATAACACCGTTTTCAGAGCGTTTTACTTTATCAACCTCGTCAGCCTGCTCTTCAATAGACATGTTCTTATGAATAATACCGATACCACCCTGTCTAGCCATTGCAATAGCCATCTTGGATTCTGTAACAGTATCCATTGCTGCACTCATCATAGGAATGTTAAGTACGATCTTCTTTGTTAAGTGTGTTCTTAAGTCAATCATGTTTGGTGTAACTTCAGAATACTGTGGAACTAAGAGAACGTCATCAAATGTAATTCCTTCGCCGATAATAGTACCCATCTTAATATCCTCGCTTTCTTGTAACAATTATGAATGGTTGCTAAAAAAATAAATTTGATTGATGATAACAAATTAAAATGTCTATGTCAAGACGATATATAAAACTTATCTTCACATAAATTTGTTAATGTGTTAAAATTGTTTCAAATCATAATATTTGTGTAGACAATTATATGATAAAAGTAATGATTTTGAAAGGCGTGGACGTAATGTCCTTAAAAAAATGCAATTTAGACCTTGTATTGATATTCATAATGGAAAAGTAAAGCAGATTGTAGGTAGCAGTCTGAAGGATTTAAACAACCAAGCAGTAGAAAATTATGTGTCGGAGCTGGATGCACAGTTTTATGCCAATAAGTATAAGGCTGATGGTGTTACAGGAGGACATATTATTCTTCTTAATGCCATCGATAGCGAATATTATGAAGCGACAAAGCAGCAGGCGGTGGCTGCCCTTCGTGCATACCCAGGAGGTTTGCAGGTGGGTGGTGGCATTACAGCAGAAAACGCTTCCTATTATATAGAAGAAGGTGCCAGCCATGTTATTGTGACTTCCTATGTGTTCCGGGATGGCAAAATCAATTATGAGCATTTGCATCAGCTGGTAGAGGCAGTGGGCAAAGAGCATGTAGTACTGGATTTGTCCTGTAGGTACTTGGATGGTGAAACTGTTGTAGAAGGTGAAACAGAGCCAAGAGAAAAAGGATACTATGTAGTGACAGATCGTTGGCAGAAATTTACTTCCGAATGCGTGACAGTAGAGTTATTAGATGAACTATCCAAATATTGTGATGAGTTTTTGGTTCATGCTGTTGATGTAGAGGGGAAGCAGAGTGGTATTGAAAAAGACCTGGTAGACCTTTTGGGAGGTTGGGGAGAGATTCCCATTACCTATGCAGGTGGAGTCCATACTTTCGAGGATATGGAAGAAATCGCAGATTTAGGAGAAGGTAAAGTCAATGTTACGATTGGAAGTGCATTGGATTTGTTCGGTGGTAAACTAAAGTATAAGGAAGTGTTGAAGTTTGTTAGAGATAAATATTAGACGGGCAAGGAATACAGATATTAAAGGGATAAACAAATTGCTACAGCAGGTGTTGATGGTACACCATAATGGCAGACCAGATTTGTTTAAACCGAATGCCAAAAAATATACAGATGCAGAACTAATGGAAATCATTTCAGATGATAGCAAGCCAATCTTCGTTGCCATAAACAACGAAGAGGTACTAGGATATGCATTTTGTGTATTTCAACAGCACATAAACAATCATATTCTGACGGATATTAAGACATTATATATCGATGATTTATGTGTAGATGAAGAAAAACGTGGCATGCATATTGGAAAACACTTATATGAATATGTACTAGGCTTCGCAAAAGAAAGAGGCTGTTACAATGTGACCTTAAATGTATGGTCCTGCAATGAGAATGCGATGAAGTTCTACGAAAGCTGTGGGTTAGTCCCTCAGAAAGTTGGGATGGAAAAGATATTATAACATAAGGAAGGGGCTGAGCAATTTCGTAATATTTTTACGGTATTTTTGCAAACAGCCCCTCTTTTTTATGGTTGTTTTGTTTTAAACGCAGCACGTTTTCTCATGGTAGGGTCTAAGATGCGTTTTCTAATACGAAGACTTTCAGGTGTTACTTCAAGAAGTTCATCGGTATCAATGAAGTCAAGTGCCTGTTCCAAACTTAATATTCGAGGAGGTACTAATGTAAGCGCTTCATCCGCAGAGGAGGAACGTGTATTCGTAAGATGCTTTTTCTTACATACATTTAATTCAATATCTTCGGCACGAGAGCATTGGCCGATTACCATACCAGAGTAAACCTTTTCGCCAGGTCCGATGAAGAGTGTTCCACGATCCTGAGCTGAGAAGAGACCATATGTTACGGATTCGCCGTCTTCAAAGGCAATCAAGGAGCCTGTTGCACGGTAAGCGATGTCGCCACGATAGTAATCATAACCGTCGAAAATAGTGTTGATAATACCATTTCCCTTTGTATCTGTCATAAAGTCCCCACGATAACCGATAAGTCCGCGGGATGGAATACGGAATTCCAAACGTGTATATCCGCCAGCAATGGAGCCCATGTTCTGAAGCTCACCTTTACGCTGCTGTAATTTGGAAATAACCGCACCTGTAAATTCATCTGGTACATCTACATAAGCTACTTCCATTGGTTCGAGTAATTTTCCATTTTCATCCTTTTTGTATAAAACTTCCGCTTTGCTTACTGCAAATTCATAGCCTTCACGACGCATATTTTCTATCAGGACGGATAAGTGCAATTCTCCGCGTCCAGATACCTTCAAGCTGTCTGGAGAATCTGTTTCTTCTACGCGAAGGGATACATCCGTATTTAATTCGCGGAACAGTCGGTCGCGGATGTGGCGGGAGGTTACATATTTTCCTTCTTGGCCTGCAAGTGGACTATCATTTACGATAAAGTTCATAGCGATAGTAGGCTCTGAAATTTTCTGGAAAGGGATTGCTTCTGGTGCTTCAGGTGCGCAGATAGTGTCGCCGATGTGAATATCTGCAATACCGGAAATGGCTACGATGGAGCCTACAGAAGCTTCTGTTATATCTACCTTATTTAAACCATCAAATTCATAGAGTTTGCTGATGCGAACCTTTGTAAGCTTGTCTGGTTCATGGTGGTTAACAACCACAGCGTCCTGATTGATCTTCAACACACCATTGTCCACCTTGCCTACACCTATACGACCCACGTATTCATTATAGTCGATGGTACTGATAAGAACCTGTGTATTTGCTTCAGGGTCACCGGATGGACCAGGAATATAGTTTATGATGGTCTCAAAAAGTGGAACCATATCTTTTCTCTCATCTTCAAGGTGGATCATTGCATAACCATTTCGGGCAGATGCATATACAAATGGGCAGTCAAGCTGCTCATCCGAGGCATCCAAATCCATGAAAAGCTCTAATACTTCATCAATGACTTCATTAGGTCTTGCTTCCGGACGGTCAATTTTATTGATACAAACGATAACTGGTAAATCCAGAGCCAAAGCCTTCATAAGTACGAATTTGGTCTGTGGCATGGTGCCTTCAAAAGCATCTACTACAAGAATAACACCATTTACCATTTTCAGCACTCGTTCTACTTCGCCACCAAAGTCTGCATGCCCAGGCGTGTCAATGATGTTGATTTTTACGTCCTTATATTGTACTGCAGTATTTTTAGATAAAATTGTAATACCGCGCTCGCGTTCAATATCATTGGAGTCCATCACACGCTCTTGAACCTCCTGATTTTCGCGAAAAACACCACTCTGCTTTAATAATTCATCTACCAGTGTGGTTTTTCCATGATCAACGTGGGCGATAATTGCAATGTTTCGAATGTCTTCTCTAGTTGTTTTCATAAGAAACCTTCTTTCTTTATTTATAAACCAAGTATGTATAATAAACACATATTTGTCATTTGGCAAGATTTTTTCGACAAAAACTATTTTCAAATACATTTTTTATCGACAAAATTTTCCAAAAGCTCCTATGGGAAAGATGGTAAAAATATACTCGATAAAAACATTTCCACCAAGACCAACATCTGTTGAACGTTCGCGGTGGCATGCTTGCTAACAAAAGGAAGGGAGAAAATTCATGGCAGATAAAATGTTTGAAAACAACCAGGTATCATTAGTAGGAGAAATTGTATCGGACTTTACTTATAGTCACGAGGTATACGGAGAGGGCTTTTATATGGTAGAGCTTTCTGTAAACAGACTGTCCAATTTTGTAGATTATATTCCGGTAATGGTATCAGAAAGATTAATCGATGTAACTGGTGATTACAGAGGTGCATATGTGTACATAACAGGACAATTCCGCTCCTTTAATCGTCACGAGGAACACAAAAACAGATTGGTACTTTCTGTTTTTGCAAGAGAACTGGAGATTCTGGAGGAGGCAAATGAGGAAGAAGCCAGCAACCAGATTTTCCTAGATGGATATATATGCAAGGAAGCAGTATATCGCAAAACTCCGTTGGGGAGAGAAATCGCAGATTTATTGGTAGCGGTAAATCGTTCATATGGAAAATCAGATTATATTCCATGTATCTGTTGGGGGCGAAATGCTCGCTTTGCATCAAGCTTTGAGGTAGGCACCCACGTACAGATTTGGGGAAGAATTCAAAGTAGAGAATATGTGAAAAAGCTTAGCGAAACAGAAGTGGAACAGCGTGTGGCATATGAGGTTTCCGTTAGTAAGATTGAGATGTAGTTGCAAAAAAATAGGAAATATGCTATCTTTACCAAAAAGTGAAACGCGATTGTCAGATGAAAATGGAGGATGACATGAGTAAAGGGATTGTAAGAATTTATTATGGCGAAGGTCATGGTAAGTCCACTGCAGCTTTAGGAACTGCAATTCGAGAAGCGGCTCGTGGGAAAGCAGCAACATTGATTTCATTTTTAAAAGAAAAAAACGAAGATAGCGAAGCTTTTTTTACGAAATTAGAACCAGAGCTTAAATTTTTCCGCTTTCAAAAAGCAGAGAGCTCTTTTGATGACCTTTCTGAAGAGGAAAAAGAAAAAGAGATCATGAATTTAAGAAGTGGTTATAACTTTAGTAAAAAAGTAATCACAACAAGTGGATGCGATTTGGTGGTGTTGGATGAGGTGCTAGAGCTTATCGCCCAGCAGATTATTTCGGAAGAGGATTTTCTGGAGCTGGCAGCGTTAGTCCCAGAGGATATGGTTGTGATTTGTACTGGCAAAACTGTGCCAGAGAGTATTAAAGAGCGTGCGGATGAGTTATATCAGGTAACGCTGGAAAAATAAAGCTAGCGTTGACAGACGCTGTAGATAGTGATATGATAAAGCAAATATATGATTTTAGATAGAGGTCGCGCAATTTATGAGTAGCTTGTGGGATGTGGCAGGACAGATGAACATAAGTAAAAGGGAAAAGCGCCGAAGGACATAGCTTCTGCAGGTTATGATTCTGGGCACAAGATGAAGAATCTTGTGACTGTCATCGAAAGATGTTGAGCTATCAATTTTTTATTGGATTTTGACCGGCTCTGTGTAAATGGAGCCGGTTTCATTTTTTTATGACAAAATGCGAAGTGGAACAAATGCGTATTAACAGGAGGAGAAGAAATGGCGATTTTTAAAGGTGCAGGTGTTGCAATTGTTACACCAATGAAAGAAAATGAAGAAGTAAATTATGACAAATTAGAAGAGATTATTAATCAACAGATTGATGGTGGTACGGATTCTATTATCATTACAGGTACTACTGGTGAAGCATCTACACTTACTATGGAAGAGCATAGAAATGTTATTAAGGCGGCTATCGAATTTACCAAGCATCGTATTCCTGTTATTGCAGGTACTGGTTCGAACTGTACTAGAACTGCTATTCAGTTGTCTAAGGAAGCAGAAGAGGATGGAGCAGATGGCTTGTTGGTAGTGACTCCATATTACAACAAGGCTTCACAGGCTGGTCTTGTAAAACATTACTCTCAGATTGCACGAAATACAAAATTGCCAATCATTATGTATAATGTACCGGGTAGAACAGGTTGCAACCTTCTTCCAGAAACAGTAGCGACATTGTTTAAGCAGGAAGAAAATATCGTAGGCTTAAAGGAAGCAACCGGAAATATGGCACAGGCTTCCCAGACTATGTATTTGACGGATGGCAAATTAGATATGTATTCAGGGGAAGACGGACTTGTACTCCCAATGCTTTCTATTGGCGGAATTGGTGTAATCTCCGTATGGAGCAATATTGCACCTCGTCAGGTGCATGATCTTTGTGAAAGCTTCTTTCGTGGAGATATTGCTACAGCACAGAAATTACAGAGAGAAGCATTACCACTTGTGGATGCATTATTCTCAGATGTAAATCCTATTCCGGTAAAAACTGCTATGAACCTCATGGGCATGGAGGTAGGGCCACTTCGTGCACCTCTTTGTGACATGAGTGATGCTGCAAAAGCAAAGCTGCTTGAGGCTATGAAAAATTATGGATTAAAGGTAGTTGGATAAATACATAGCAGAGGAAAGAGGGCACATAAATGACAAAAGTAATTATGAATGGTTGCAATGGTAAAATGGGACAGTGCATTACGGCTATCTGTAAGGAAGACCCAGAAATTACCATTGTAGCAGGTGTTGATGTATATCAGGAAATTGAAAATGAATATCCTGTCTTCGACAGTATACGCAATTGCAATGTAGAAGCGGATGTGATTATTGATTTCTCTAATGCAAATGCAGTAGATGAATTGTTGGATTACTGTGAAGCAAAAGAAATGCCAGTAGTACTGTGTACAACTGGTTTGTCTGAAGAACAGCTTGCAAAGGTATCCAAAGTTAGTCAGAGTACTGCAGTTTTAAAGTCTGCGAATATGTCTCTTGGGGTGAACACATTAATAGAGCTTCTAAGAAAGGCGGCACTTGTATTCGCACCAGCAGGCTTTGATATGGAAATTGTAGAAAAGCATCACAATCAGAAGGTGGATGCGCCAAGTGGAACCGCACTTGCATTGGCAGATTCCATGAATGATGCTTTGGATAAAGCGTATACTTACAAATACGATAGGAGCCAAGAACGTGTAAAACGCGATAAATATGAAATCGGTATTTCAGCGGTTCGTGGTGGTAATATTGTGGGAGAACACGAGGTTATCTTTGCAGGACAGGATGAAGTTATCGAATTTAAACATACGGCATATTCCAAAGCCGTATTTGCAAAGGGAGCTGTGGAAGCAGCAAAATTTTTAAAAGGAAAGCCAGCGGGACGTTATGATATGCGAGATGTTATCGCTGCAAAATAGGAAAAAATAAGGGGCTGTTGCAAGAACTCGTAAGTAACAATTTACGAGATTTCGCAATAGCTCTTTCATTATGTCTAAAAATTATTGTTAAAAAAATATCAATTTGTTAACTTTTGCTATTGAAATTTATTAACAAAAGGACTAGAATGTTAAACGACTATGTATGTTTATAAAAATTTTATAAAAAATTAATAAAAAAGAGGAGAGAAATGATTATGTGGATGATACCTTTTTTAATCTGTTTTCCATTTGTGGTATCTGTATTAATGTTCTTAATCCGCGTAAACAAGGTTCGTAACACCATTGCTTACATCAGTGCAGGCGCAATTATGGCAGTTACAGGATGGTTTGTGTTCCAGTGGATTGGGCAAGGATGTAAAGAAATGGATCTTTATTATCACACGCACACAATCGATATGATTATGCTAGGTGCGGTTTGGTTACTGATGTTTGTAATTACTTATTTGAGCTTTAAGTATAAAAAACAAATTGTCAGCCTATTATCCATTATTCCAACTTTAATGATTACATATATGGAGCTTTTTGGACCAGAAATGGAAGAAATCGCTCATATTCATGTTGACAGACTGGCAATGCTTATGTGCATCATCATCGGGGTTATTGGCAGCTTGATTGTAATTTACTCTGTTGGATATATGCACGGATATCACCATTTACATACGGAATACGATGATAGAAGATATTACTTCTTCATGCTCTTATTTATCTTCTTAGGTTCTATGTTTGGTTTTGTATTATCCGAAAGTTTGCTTTGGATTGACCTTTTCTGGGAAATGACAAGTGTTTGTTCATTCCTTTTAATTGGTTACACAAGAACAACAGAAGCTATCAACAATTCTTTTCGAGCACTGTGGATGAACCTTTTAGGTGGTGCTGGATTAGTTGTGGCTATTTGTTATGTGGGATATACAACAGGGAATCTTTCTTTACATAACTTAATTACAATTGGTATAGAAGGAAATGTTGTGGCAACGATTCCAGTTGCGCTTATTGCAGTAGCAGCGCTTACCAAAGCGGCACAGATGCCATTTTCTACATGGCTAATGGGTGCGATGGTTGCGCCAACTCCATCGTCTGCATTATTACATAGTGCGACAATGGTAAAAGCTGGTATCTATGTATTATTCCGTTTGGCTCCAGCTATGAGTGGAACAACCACAGGTTTACTTATCAGCTTTATCGGTGGTTTTACTTTCCTTGCAGCATCTATCATGGCGATTGCTCAGACAGATGGCAAAAAGGTATTGGCATTCTCAACCATCTCCAACCTCGGACTTATGGTTGCATGTGCTGGTGTAGGTACAGTAGAAACGATTTGGGCAGGCATCTTCCTTATGATGTTCCATGCGATTTCCAAGTCACTGTTATTCCAGAACGTGGGTGCTACAGAAAATGCACTTCACAGCCGTGATATTGAAGATATGCATGGTCTTATTTATCGTTTACCAAGACTTGGCGCATTTATGTTCATCGGTATCGCTGGTATGTTTTTAGCACCATTTGGTATGCTTATTTCTAAATGGTCAGCCTTGAAGGCATCTGTAGATACCAGCAATATTTTACTTGTGCTTTTCATTGTCTATGGTAGTGCGACAACTATGTTCTATTGGACAAAATGGATGAGCAAAATCATCTCTTATACAGATACAGAAATTAAAGTTAAAGATATTACAAAGAAGGATGAATTTATTTCACTAATGATACATGCAGTGCTTATGGTTGCACTTTGTATCTTATTCCCATTACTTTCTGTAGTTTATGTGGAACCACTTCTTACAGAAATGTTTGGAACCGCTACGGCAGTACTTCCACAAGGGGTATTATTCCTTCTTATTGCAATTGTAGCTTTCATCTTTATTGCACCTATTATGGCATTCCGCTATGCAACTAGTGTTAGAGTGAGACAAAAGCTTTCTTATATGAATGGTATCAACGTAGGTAACAATAAAGAGTTCGTAGATTCAATGGGCGAAAACAAACACTTATTCATGACAAACTGGTATTTTGCACATACCTTTGGACAGCGTAAGTTGATGCAGCCATGTGAATATATTACAACTGCATTTATGATTGTAATGTTATGTATGATTATAGGAGGTGCATTATAGTATGATTTACAGAATTATAGGCATTGTAGCCTTCCTCATATTTGCACCTTTACTAGGTGGACTTTTGAGTGGTCTTGATCGTAAAATTTCTGCTCGTATGCAGGGACGTATCGGACCGAGTATCTGGCAGCCATTTTATGATGTTAGAAAATTGTTTTCGAAACAGTTTATCATCGTAAATTTTGCACAGATTTTTTTGGTAATTTCATTTTTTGCAACTGTTATTTTTACAGGCTGTATGTTTTTCGGTGGCAGTGATATTTTACTTTGCTTTTTCCTGCTTTCCACAGGAGCTACATTCCTGATTTTCGCAGCTTGTATTACCAACTCACCATACAGCAATTTAGGTGCTTCTCGTGAATTATTGCAGATGATGTGTTATGAACCGGCAGTACTCCTTGCTTGTATTGGTTTTTATCTGGCAACAGGTTCCTTCAATGTGTCGGATATTATTCAGGCAGACCTGCCTGCAATCATAAAAACACCTGGTTTTTTCATTGCATTTGTATTTATCCTTACAATTAAATTACGCAAGTCACCATTCGACTTAAGTGCATCCCACCATCCGCATCAGGAGTTAGTAAAAGGTATCACTACAGATATGGGTGCAAATACACTTGCTATCTATGAAATAACAGAATGGTATGAGCATGTATTTTTAATGGGATTTGTAGGATTGTTCTTCATTAACAACAATCCATGGAGTTACCTTGTAGCGGTTATTGCAGTGTTGGCGACATATTTCCTTGAAATCTTAATCGACAACACTTCTGCTCGTGTAAAATGGAATACCATGTTTAAATTAGCGTGGGGAGTGACCATCCTCTTCGCTGGCGTAAACTTAATTATCCTTATGATTGTAGGATAGAAAGGACGAGAAAATGGGAAAAGTAAAAAGATCTCCTTGGCTTCTCCATTATGATGGATCAAGCTGTAATGGATGCGATATAGAAGTTTTAGCTTGTCTTACACCAGTTTATGATGCAGAACGTTTCGGTATCATCAATACAGGTGACCCAATGCAGGCAGACATCTTCCTGATTACAGGTGGAATCAACAAAGCAAATCAGGCTGTAGTAAAACAGCTTTACGAGCAAATGCCAAATCCAAAGGTAGTAGTTGCGGTTGGTGTGTGCGCGTGTACAGGTGGCGTTTTTAAAGAATGCTACAACATTATCGGTGGTGCCGACACCACAATTCCAGTAGATATTTATGTTCCTGGCTGTGCAGCAAGACCACAGGCGATTATTGATGGCATTGTAAAGGCGATTGATTTGTGGCAGGAAAAGGAAGATGAATATCACAGAAATCAAAAAGCAGGAAGGAGCACAAATAATGGAAATTAAGAATCCAGAAAATGTTTTAGTAGAAATTACTCCAGACCAGTTACTTGGAGAAGTAATGGCACTTAAAAACAAAGGCGCACGTCTTTCCCAAATATGTTGTGCTTACTCAAATGAAAAAATTGAGTTGAGTTATTCCTTTGCAAATGATGATACAAACGAATATATCAACCTTCGTCTTGTTATCGATAAAGAAACAGAAGTTTGCAGTATTACAGAATTTTATCCATACGCATTCCTCTATGAAAATGAAATGAAAGAATTATTTGGTGTAAATATTCAGATGATTAATGTGGACTTCCAGAACAAGCTGTACCGCATAAACGAAGAAGCACCATTTGTGAAGAAGTAGGAGGTAGGAGAGATGGCAAAACAGAGTATAGTTCCTTTTGGACCTCAGCATCCAGTTCTTCCAGAACCTATTCATTTAGATTTAGTTCTTGAAGATGAAAAAGTTGTAGAAGCAATCCCTTCTATCGGATTTGTACATAGAGGTCTGGAAAGTCTTGTAGACAAAAAAGATTTTAATGAAATGACATATGTTATTGAACGTACATGTGGTATCTGTAGCTTTATGCATGGTATGGGATACTGCGAGTCAGTAGAACATATCATGAATGTGGAAGTACCAGATAGAGGTAGATACCTTCGTACTATCTGGGCGGAAATGTCACGTGTTCACAGTCATTTACTGTGGCTTGGTCTTCTCGCTGATGGTTTTGGATTTGAAAGCTTATTCTATCAGTGCTGGAGAATGAGAGAAAAGGTTCTTGATTTATTCGAAATGACTACAGGTGGAAGATGTATCTTCTCTGTAAATAAAATCGGTGGCGTGTTAAAGGATATCGATGATGATATGCTAAAGACCATGCTTACTGTATTAGAAGATATTGCAGATGAACTGAAAATCATCCGCAAAACTTTTATGCTGGATTATACGGTAGAATCTCGTCTGAAAGGTGTAGGTGTGCTTACAAAAGAGCAGGCTCATAACCTTGGTGCAACAGGTCCTTTTGCACGTGGTTCAGGCGTAAAAATGGATATGAGAACAAGAGGCTATGCCGCTTATGGTGACCTTGATTTTGATATCATCACAGAAACAGCTGGCGATTCATATGCTCGTTGTGATGTTCGTATCCATGAAATTTTCCAGGCTATTGATTTGATTCGTCAGTGTATCGAAAAGATGCCAAAGGGAGATATCTCTACTATTGTGAAAGGAAATCCAAATGGGGAGTACTTCATGCGTGTAGAACAGCCTCGTGGAGAAGCGGTATACTTTAGCAAGGCAAATGGAAGTAAATTCCTAGAACGTATGAGAGTCCGCACGCCTACCTTTGCAAACATTCCTGGTTTGCTTGAAACACTTAAGGGTGCAGACTTCGCAGATGTTCCATTATTAATTCTTACAATTGATCCATGTATCAGTTGTACGGAACGATAGAAAGGGGGATTTGGATATGTCATTAATGACTTTTAAAAACGTGGTATTGAAGAATCTCTTTTCAAAACCTGTTACAAAAAATTATCCTGCTGAACCAGCAGTATATCCAGAAAGAAGCCGTGGACATGTAGAAATCACAATTGATGATTGTATCCTTTGTGGTATCTGTGGTATGAACTGTCCTTCACGTGCAATCAAAGTAGACAGAAATGCAAGCACATGGTCTATCGACCGCTTTGATTGTATCCAGTGTGGATATTGTACTGAAAAATGTCCAAAGAAATGTCTGCAGATTGTACCTGGTTACCAGGAGCCTATGCCAGAAAAAGCTGTTGCAGTATATGAAAAGCCTATTACTGTAAAGAAAATTCCACAGGCAGATATGGACACATGTGTATTCTGTACTTTATGCGCAAAGAAATGTCCAAAAGAAGCTATCACCGTGGATAGAACAGAAAAGAAATGGGAGCTAAAAAAAGAACTTTGTGTAAGCTGTGGACTTTGTGAAAGCAGCTGTCCTAAGAAATCTATTTCTATGGTTGAGGAGAAATAGAAGATTTGTAATAATGATAGTGTGGGCGTATAGAAAATTTTTGTTTCTCTACGCCCACACTTTTAATGATTTTAGGTGTGTAAATTGTGAATTTTTTCGCATATGCCCAAACCGGAAACGCTATGTGAGAATGGAGAATAAAATATGCATGAATATCATGGTGCAGTGCAGATTATTGAGCATGCAGAAGATTTGTGTAGAGAGAGACAACATAATCAGGTAAATAAGATTCAGCTTTTAATCGGAGAAGCATCTGGTTATTCCTTTGATGTGGTAAAAGGATATTTTGAAGAAGCATCCGTAGGAACAGTCTGTGAAGGTGCAGAAGTAACTGTGCGAAAAACAGCATTGATGCTTCGTTGTCCAAATTGTAATGAATTGTTTCCAAAGAGACTTTTGCAATATAACTGTCCCATTTGCGGTACGCCAGGAAATCCTACTGATGCAGGAAAAGAAATGACGATTGATTTTATGGAGTCTGAATGGGTCGAGGAGAAGGGAGACTTACTTGCTAGAATCATTAGGAAAGAAGATGTCATCGAATTCTTTAATCTGTTAGCATCTACTTGGGATGACAAACAAATTCGTGATATGGACAAAATCAATACAATTTTAGATTATGCAGAGGTGAAACCAGGTGTAGATGTCCTTGATGTGGCGTGTGGTACGGGCGTGTTGATTCCGGACTATCTGAGCAGAGATGTAAACAAAGTTACGGCTGTAGATATTTCTAGTGAGATGATTAAGATTGCAAAGCGCAAATGTCAGGATGATAGGGTGGCATTTTTCTGTTCTGATATCGAAGAGTTTCATTTGCCAGATTTGTATGATACTTGCATGGTTTATAATGCATTTCCTCATTTCCCTAACCCAGCTAGTTTGATACAAGCGCTTTCGGAGAAATTAAAAATAGGTGGCAGACTTACTATTGCTCACAGCATGAGCCGTAAGCAACTAGATTCGCATCATGCTGGTCCAGCCAGAAAGGTTTCCATGGGACTCATGCATGAGGATGAACTGGCGAAGCTATTTGCCGCATTCTTTGAAGTAGATGTGAAGCTGTCTAATGACCAGATGTATGTGGTATCTGGAGTGAGAAAACTGCATAATCGTAGGGCTTAAATTAGTCAAAAGCAAAACCAAAATAATTCGGCATAGCAACAGCTTTTTCAAAAGAATAGTACATTCCAAATGGCCTGTCTTTGCCTGGAGTACGGAAAGAGCCCTTGGTACATTCTAGGGTCTGCAATATGGATGGAATGGCTGAGGTGTTTCCAAGAAATTCTATACCTTTGAGAGAATCTCCACTTTTGTGTGCTGCCAATAAGAAATTATCCCCAGTATAGAAGTTTGCTTGTTTTTGAAGAAAATCGAGATTTTCTTTTTCCTGTATAATTGCGCCATTTGGTAAATAATTGCGACGCAGCCTCGCATATTCTGCCACATTAATTGTACGTATTGATATAGGATTGCTTTCAAAAGCATGGAGTGTAGAATCCTCAAATACAATTTCTTCGATATGTGTACAGGTTTCATATCCAAGTCCTTTATAAAAGTGAAACAATCCTTCATTTCCTGGAACTAAAATAGTACCTATATAGCCATTGGCCTTTAAATGTTGATGTGTATCGAGCATAAGTGCATGACAAATTCCCAGTCCGCGCATTTCTTTCGCAGTTGCCACAGCATAGATATAGGCGATAGGCTTTTCCTGAAATTCACATTCAAACCAGTAAAGCATAGCAACCACTTTTTCATCCACAACTACACATCGACATCGATTCTCATCAAACGCCGATTGAAAAAAGGTGTCAAGAAAGGCATCGCTATCGCCAAAGGCTTCCTTCCATAAATTTCGTAATTCCGGAAGCTGGGAATAGGTTGGTTTGTCGACTGTTAGATTTAAGTTTGTTTTATTATTTTTCACGAGCGTTCTCCTTTGGAACGGCAAAGCCCTTTTCTACCAAATGATGAGGAAAATAACTTTCTTTTGCCTTGCGCAGGCCTTCTAAGCCCATGTCCTCTTCGCGGTCCAAAAATTCTACTTCGGGATATTTGTTTCGTATATATTTTGCAAACTCGCAGTTGATGGCAGTGTAGGCACCCTCCACATCCCATCGAGCTTTTTCGAAATGCACATCGAAGGTGTTGTTGGAAAGGCGGCTTCCTATGGTAAACGCGAGAATCTCTTCTCCATTGAAAAGTACGAGACTTTCTATGCCAAGTCTTTCATAATCAATAAAACATCGATTTAGGGCAAGCTGCTCATTGTGATAGTCCTTATCAGGTGATTCCTCTAATCTCCCTTTATACCAAGCATCTACAAACACTTTTACTTTAGACAGATTATCTGAGGTGATTGGTTCCACATGAAAATCAGGGTTATTTTTACAAAAACGGTTATAGTGATTGCGTTTTCTATGATATTTGCGTCCCTTTAGCTCTGCTAATTTTTCAATTTCATAGACATAGTCAAAGGAATCGCGATTAAATTTGATATCGAATTTTCCAGGGTAGAGCTCCTCTAAATGGTTTGCACTTTCTTCAGTCAGACTGGAAATAACGTATGGTATATTGCGTTCTTTGGCATCCTCCAGTATGGCATCCAAAACGACCTTTTTATCGCCGAATCCCAGTGGGAATGGATACATGTACAGATCGTTATATCTTGTAAAAAGCACCAGATGATCATGAAGAAAAGCAGCTTTTTGTTCTCCCCACATATTAAGATTTGCATAGGATAATTCACAGCCACGTCCTTGTTCTGCAAAAAGATACTTTTGATATATGGATTTATCTATAGAAGCAATCGTTTGAAAATCTATCATAAATTCTCCTTCTTTTGTGTTATGATATTCCTTGCTTTTCGCAAAAAATAACTTAACTAAATTGCATCAAATCTAATAATGCTCGTAAATTTGGCATCTGTCAATAGATAGGATGAATTAAATTGCTTTTTTATATAATGGTAATTTGTGGTGAAATAAGTGTGTTGGAACTTTTATTTTGTTGACTTTAAATTAGGTGAAAGGTATAGTTTTTATAGAAGTTTAATGTGGAAAGATAAAGAATATGAAGGCTTTAGTATATAAGATTATAGTAACAGGTATGGTACAGGGAATCGGTTTTCGTCCCTTTGTAGCAGAGCTGGCAGAAGAATTGCATTTGAGTGGACAAGTAAAAAATTTGGGAGGAATTGTGGAAATTCTTGTCTCTGGAGATGAGCAGGCGGTGAGAAGCTTTACTCAGCGGCTAGATTTACTTGCTAAGCAAGCCGATGTAAAGCACGAGCGAACGCTCAATGCGCTTGAACAAAACGATGGATTGCCAGGATGTAGAATTGATCGTTTGCAGGTAGAAGAGTTATCCAAGACATCCATCAAAGCATTGGTTGATGCAGGTCAGTTTGTGTCTGATGGAGCATTTCATATTGTAGAAAGCGATAATAGTCGTGAGCTTCGTCGATTTTTACCAGTGGACCTACCAACCTGTGATAGATGTGTGGCAGAGCTGCATGATCTCTCCAATCGCAGATATCGTTATCCATTTATTAGCTGTACGGCATGTGGTCCTCGGTTTTCTATTCAAAAGGCAGTACCCTATGATAGGGAAACAATTACCATGAATGCGTTTTCTATGTGTGAAGTATGTTGGGAAGAATATACCCAGAAAGGCAATATACGTCGTCATGCACAGACGATTGCCTGTAAGGATTGTGGCCCAAGACTAAGATATGTGGAATGTAAGTCAGATGGTATTAAGGCTATAGAGAATACCCAGTTTTATGAGATATCGGATGAGCAGAATGCGTTGTGCCAAGCGATTATGGCATTGAAGGATGGAAAAATTGGTGCAATAAAGGACATAGGTGGATATCATTTTGCATTTTCTCCTTTTTCTAGTACTGCGGCATTAAGGCTTCGTACATTTAAGAATCGGGATAAAAAACCATTTGCAGTCATGTTTTTAAATATGGAAAGTATACGGGAATACTGCGAGGTATCTGAAAAAGAAGAAGAACTGCTGTTAACCCCTGCAAGACCAATTGTATTGTTAAAAAAGAAACAGGATTTTGTACCAGAAATCTGTGGAGAGAGCGACCGTATCGGAGCACTTCTTCCTTGCAATCCATTGCAGATTTTATTGTTGGAAGAAACAGGTCCTTTGGTTATGACGAGTGGCAATCGCGGTGGAGAACCGATTATTATTTCAGAAGAAGAAATGAAACAGCATATCGGAAATGGTATTGATTTTATGCTGACTCATGATAGAGAAATATTGACACCATTGGATGATAGTATTTATCAGGTAGCTGAGATATCTGGTGAAGATGGAGTAAAGAAGGAATATTATCCACAGCTGATTCGTCGTGCTCGTGGCCTGGTTCCAGAGCCGATTATTCTTAGTCGTAGGTTACCCAAAGATACCTTTGCAGCTGGTGGTGATTTAAAAGCTGTTTTTGCGCTTGGCAGAAATGAGCTGGTATACCTAAGTCAGTATTTTGGGGACTTGGAGGATGTGCGCTGTCTGGAAAGTCGCCAGCATGGACGTACGCGCATGGAACAGCTCTTGGCAGTTCATCCAGAGGTGAGTGTAGGAGATTTGCATCCAGCCTATCTATCTACGCAGGATGCGGAAGTGAAAATTCAGCATCATCATGCGCATGTAGCATCTGTTATTGCAGAGCATGGGCTAGAAGGAAAAGTGTTAGGTGTTGCCTGTGATGGTACCGGTTTTGGTACAGACGGAACGATATGGGGCAGTGAATTCCTCTTGTGTGAAGCTGAGAACATGGAGCGAATGGGGAAGTTTACTTCGGTAAAATTAATAGGCGGTGATGCCAGCGCAAAGCAGGCAGATATGACGCTTTATTCTTATATGTTGGAAGCAAGAGAACGTGGATTAGAAGTAGAAGAATTTTTCCGAGAGTGTGAGAATGCTTGTGTGGATGCTCAGGGAAATCGGGATAAATCAGAATTACAGAGATTTAAACTTCAGGAAATGGCATGGAAACAGAATATCAATACGGCATATTCTTCATCCATGGGACGTTTGTTTGATGCGACAGCAGCCCTTTTGGATATTTGCCATTTTAACTCTTATGAGGGTGAGTGTGCAATTATGCTGGAACAGGCTGCAC
Source organism: Agathobacter sp. (assembly GCA_045603165.1). Classification (GTDB taxonomy): domain Bacteria; phylum Bacillota; class Clostridia; order Lachnospirales; family Lachnospiraceae; genus Roseburia. The sequence goes on from JAZULP010000022.1 coordinate 37,787, forward strand.
ATACAGGAAAACAGGAAATAGTTACTGAAAAGATATCCGAGATTTTGAAACTAAATTGTATTAAAATAGATGGAGTATGGCAGGCAGATAGTACGAAGTTTCTCATCGATATATATAATTTAAAAAAGACCTATTCCAAGGAGCAATTGGCATATCTTTTCCATCATGCGGTTGCGGATGCTATAGTTGATCTGGCGAAGCATATTTGTGAGGAAAATGACATTAAACAGATAGCTTTAAGTGGTGGTACATTTATCAATCGTATTTTATTTGGCGAAGTCATAAGGGGATTACGAGAGCAAAATAAGGATGTCTACATCAATGAAAAAGTCCCTTGTGGTGATGGAGGAATCGCATTGGGACAGATTTATTTATCTACCTTTGTAGATTACAGTTTCGTAAACAACAATTAGAACAGTAATAAGATAGATGTTAAGGAAGGGAGTATAGTTATGAAATTATTAATTAAGCAGCGTGTTTTTTCTTGGGGGGATAAGTATGATATTTATGATGAACAAGGTAACGAAAAATATTTTGTAAAGGGTGAAGTCTTTTCATTCGGTCATAAGCTTCATGTGTTTGATAAATATGATCGTGAAATAGGTTCTGTCCATGAGAAGTTATTTACATTTCCGAAGCAGTTTGAGATTGTGATGAATGGTAGCGTAAGAGGGAATATTACAAAGCAGTTTACCTTTTTCAAACAGCAATATGACATAGATTTCAATGGCTGGCATGTAGATGGTGATTTCTTAGAATGGAATTATGATGTATATTCTGGTGGCAGACCGATTATTCACATCAATAAAGAGTGGCTATCTTGGGGTGATACATATACGATTAATATTGAAAATCCAGACGATGAGTTGATGGGCTTGATGTTAGTTGTAGCCATTGATGCTGCAAACTGTGACCATAATGAATGAGTGAGGGTACCACAGATTTGTGGCACCCCCTTTCAAAATCGCTATGTAATTATGCCTTTACTTCTTCCGTTGTTTCATCGTCTGTAGTTGGCTTTTCAGCCTCAGCCTTCCAAGCAGCAAATTTTTCTTCCACTGCTTCATATGTTCTCTTAGAGATATCTGGAAGATCTTTTCCCCAAGCGCTAGTAGCTTCTTCATAGCCTTTCTTGAATGCTTCAAGAAGTTCATCCGCTTTGCTTGCATCTCCGCCAGAAAGAGCTTTTGCAAAATCAAGAATTCGATCTGAGGTCTGTTCTACACCCCAGTACCCATCCTCTGAGATGTCTTCCTGTGCCTGAAGCTTAGCTGCTTCTGTAACTGTGTAATCACCACTTGCGAGGAATGACCACACATCATCTGCTTGAGAAAGTGCATTTCCCTGCCCCTGCATCATTCTGCGAACCAAATCCTGCATCTGTGCCATGCGTGCCTCGGTATCCGCTTTCATCTGAGCGATGATAGCTTCGCGATCAACATTGTTGTTGGTATTCTTTACGGTAACAGTATTTTCTGCAGTCTGTGATTTCTCATAAACAACAGCGGTTTCCTCAAAACCAGTTTTGTTTGTTTCAGTTGCTGTGGTGTTTGCTTTTTCTTCTGCCTTTGTTTCGGTAGCTTTACTTGCGGTATTTACGTTTGCAGTAGCTACATTGTTGTAAACTGACTGTACACTCATAATAATCCCTCCTTGGATACTAATATAAATTTGTTCGATACTTAGACTTCTATATTCAGTATCGGACAAATTTTCCTATTTGTGAAGTCTTTTTTTGAAATTTCCAGCTGATTTGTTAATTTTTTCTGATAATTTTCAGTCGTTTACATTGAAACCCCTCAAAAAAGGGGTATAATAAATCATGTATACAAAATACAGAGGTGAACATATGGACAATATCACATTGAAAGCATTGGCAAAAATCAATCTTGGTTTAGATGTAGTACGTCGCAGAGAAGATGGTTATCACGAAGTACGCATGGTTATGCAGACGATTCATCTGTTTGACAGATTAGAAATTGCAAAGAAAAAAGAAGAGGGTATTACGATTACGTCCAATCTTTCTTATGTACCAACGAATGAGAATAATTTGGTATATAAAGCGGGAAAACTTTTGATAGATGAATTTCATATCAAAGAAGGTGTAGCTGTAGATTTGCTGAAGCGTATTCCAGTTGCAGCAGGTATGGCAGGCGGTAGCTCCGATGCTGCAGCTATGCTTTATGGAATGAATGAGATTTTTAATTTGGGTCTTTCCAGACGGGAATTGATGGAGCGTGGTGTGAAAATAGGAGCAGATGTTCCGTATTGTCTTATGCGTGGAACTGCTTTGGCAGAGGGAATTGGTGAAAAACTTACCAGCCTACCACCTATGGTAAAATGCCCTGTGTTGATTGCAAAACCACAGATTTCTGTATCGACGAAATTTGTATATCAGAATTTGAAGCTTGATGAAAATACAGTACATCCAGATATTGAACAGTTAGTGACGGATATTAAAAATAAAGATTTGCATGCGATTGCAGGGCACATGGGCAACGTGTTAGAAACAGTTACTATTCCAGAGTATCCAATTATTGCACAGATAAAAGAACAAATGATGAACTCTGGTGCAATTAATTCCATGATGAGCGGTAGCGGTCCTACTGTTTTTGGATTATTTGAAGATGAAGAAACAGTAAGACTTGCCTATGATGACATGGTAAAATCAGGTTTGGCAAAACAGATTTATGTAACAAGTATTTATAACAATCGTAGAGTGTAAAGGTGAGAAAATGACGGAAGATTTAAAGCTAAATATGAATGCATATTTACCACTTCGTGACGTGGTATTCAATACACTTCGAGAAGCAATTTTGCGTGGAGATTTAAAGCCCGGTGAGAGACTTATGGAAATTCAGCTGGCGAATCAAATGGGAGTGAGTCGTACACCTATTCGCGAAGCAATTCGTATGCTTGAGCAGGAAGGTCTGGCTGTCACTATGCCAAGAAAAGGGGCACAGGTTGCTAAAATGACCCTAAAAGGCATGGAAGATGTGTTGGAAATCCGCGCGGCTTTGGATGAATTGGCATGTCAGCTAGCATGTGAACGAATTACAGAAGAACAGCTGCTTTCTTTGGAAAAGAAAAAGATAGAATTTGAGCGATGTCTAAAAAGTGCGAATGTGAAGCAGATTGCAGAAGCAGATGTAAGCTTCCATGATGTTATTTATGAAGCAACTGGAAATCCGAAGCTAGTAAGTTTATTGAATAATCTTCGCGAGCAGGTTTACAGATATCGCGTGGAATATTTAAAAGAATCAGAAAACTATCCAATTCTAATTAAAGAGCATGAAGCAGTTTTTCAGTCTTTGCTTAATCGTAATGCAGAAGACGCTACGTTGGCAATACGTGAGCATGTAGCAAATCAGGCAATTGCAGTCAAAGAAGTTATAATGAGGCAGGAATAAATTAGAAAAAGAGACACATACTAGAAGCATCTTGAGAGCATTCTTGGGATGCTTTTTTATTTGTTAGAAAAATTCATAGCAAATTAAGTAGATAAAAGGGGTCTCTATGAAACAACGTATTTCATCAAACATAAAAGAAAATGAGGCTGCGATAAAAAGGATTTTTTCCAGCTGTGATGACCTAAAATTTCGTCAACTTTGCCTTGGGGAAAGGCAGCAGCTACAAGGTTTTATCTGCTACATTGAAGTAAATGTAGGAAATGAAATGCTGACAGCCTTTGGGCAGATGGTCGCTTATTTGGATGGTTTGCCGGAAGAGAAACTTTTACAGATGGTGCAGGAGAATTCTTTTGCACTTTCCGATTCCGAGCCAAAGGAATATATCGAGGATGCAGTACGTGGCGTCTTAATAGGAGATGCCATGTTTTTTATAGATGGCTTCGCGGGAGCATTAAAGATTCCAGATAAAGGCTATCCCAAAATGGGTGTAGGAGAGTCAGATACAGAAAAGGTAGTACGAGGCTCTAACGAAAGCTTTACCGAGTCAGAAAAGGCAAATACAGCACTTATCCGAAAGCGTATTCGTAATGCCAATTTAAAGGTAAAAGAATTTCAGGTAGGGGTTCGTTCTTTTACCAATGTGGCGATAGTCTATATCGAAGATTTGGCAAATCCAGAGCTGGTGGAGGAAACGCATCGGAGATTAACGGAGTACGAAATCGATGGAGTTATGGACAGTGGGGTTATGGAGCAGCTAGCAGAAGAGGTATGGTATTCACCATTTCCGCAATTTCAGTCAACGAGAAGGCCAGACAGGGCGGCAATGTCCGTTTTGGATGGCAAAGTCGTAGTGCTGGTAGATAATTCGCCGTTGGCATTGCTTTTGCCAGCAGATGTGAATTCCTTTTTAAAGACAACCGACGATTATTACAATCGTTTTCATATGGCAACCTTTGCCAGAATTGTACGCTATGTAGCAGCATTTTTTTCACTGACGCTACCGGGGTTGTATCTGGCTGTCACGAATTTTCACACACAAATTCTGCCGACCCCATTGCTTTTGTCTTTTTGGGAATCGCGCATTGGTGTACCATTTCCGGCAGCACTGGAGGTGCTTTTAATGGAGCTATCCTTTGAGTTGCTACGAGAAGCGGGAGTACGATTGCCTGGAGCAATGGGAAATACCATCGGTATCGTCGGGGGCTTAATTATCGGTCAAGCTGCGGTGGATGCCAATCTGGTAAGTCCCATTGTAGTTATTGTGGTGGCATTTACGGCTTTGTGCTCTTTTGCTATTCCAAATGAAGAGTTTGCCTTTTCCTTCCGCATATTGAAGTTTTTTATTATCCTTTTATCAGCATGGCTGGGATTTTTTGGTTTCTTGATAGGAGTCTTTACAGTGCTTGTGCATATGGCAGGGTTGAAAAGTTATGATACACCATATTTGTCTCCGTATGTAGGAGCGCAGTTAAATGGCTATGAGGATGAAAAGGATTCCATTATTCGCTTTCCGCTACGTATGTTGTGGAAGCGGCCGATTTATGCCAACCGCTACGAAAGAACAAAACTAAAAAAGAAAGAAAAATAATATGTATGTAGAAAATGGAAAAATTTCAAGCAGACAGACCTTTCGCTTATATGTATTTGATTTGATGGGGATTGCTACACTTTTGTTGCCACCCTATTTGGCGAAACTGTGTGGAGCTGATGGAGTATTTGCCATTATAGCAGGAAGTGGCATCGGATTTTTATACCTTTTCTATCTTGGATGGGTGATGAAAAAAATGGGTACGGATTTGTGTGCTTATTTGAGAGAATATACAAGTAAATTTGTTAGATATCTCACATTTTTTCTAGTAATGATTCACAGTATTTTAACTGCAGGCTTTTGTGCTTATGTGTTTGCCAATTTGATGCAGTACAGTCTTGTCAAAGAGATTTCGTTTACAATAGTTTTGTTGGTGTTATTGTTAGTGTCAGCATATGCGGTTAGCGGCGGCATCGAAAGTCGTGCTCGGGTTTATGAGGTATTGTTCTGGTTTGTTCTTATTCCCTATGTAGCTATGATGCTGGCATCTGTTCGAGATTTTAAAGTGAGGTACGTGGATGACTTTTTTGGGATTCAGAGTATTGATTTACTGAAGGGAACTTATTTGGTTTTTCTATTGTTGACACCGCTGTTTTTTTCTTTATTCCTTATAGGAGAAAAAGAGAAAAACTACGGAAGAAATATAGTAAAAACGATAGCTGCATCGATTTTGGTATCGGCTGTTATACTTCTTGGCAGTTATGTGCTACTGGTGGGGAATTTTGGCATAAATGCCTTAGGAGAAATGCGTTATCCTGTAGTAACACTTATGAGTACCATTCAGTTTAAAGGTAATTTTCTAAAGCGTATGGATGCACTGATGCTGGCAGTGTGGTTTTTTACATTATACGCCTTGCTAAACCTACATCTCCACTATGGAATAGGTATGCTAAAGGAACTTTTTTTAAGTAGGCAAACTACAAAAACACCTCCAGCGCCATCTAAAGCAAAATGGTGGCAGATAGTGATACCTGCAGCTCTAACATATCTGGTTGCATGGCTTATGGAAGTATCGGGGCGTTGGATATGGGACTTTCTTGATTATTATAGCTATGTGGCGGTTCCACTTATGATAATTGGTCCAGGTGTATTGCTTTTGGCAAAGCGAAATAGAAAGGAGAAGGATGGATGAAAAAGAAAGTAAGGCTATCAATGGTTGGAATAATAATGATATGTATTCTGAGCGGCTGTAGCACCACAGAGTTGGAGGAACGCTGTTTTCCACAGGTTGTTTCCGTAGGTTATGATGACCGAAAAGTGACCTTCTGTGCAGGATTTCCTAGAGTAGGAACCTCAGGAGCGCAGGAGCCTCAAATCAATGAGATTCAGGTGCCGATGGTAAGTGCAAAGTCATTTGAAGAAAGCAGAATGGAATACGAAAGACATTTGAATAAGATGGCAGATTACAATCATTTGAAGGTATTGGTGCTGGAGGAGGATTTGCTAGAGGAACAGATGGAATATAATGAGATGCTGGATCATTTGTCGGAAACAGAAAATTTTCCACGCAATACCTATGTCTGTGCGGTAGATGACCTGGAGGAGTTACTTGCCATTGAAAAAAATCTACCACAGGATTTGGGGACTTATCTGGAGGAATATCTGAGTAATCATGAGGAAAAGAAGGATAGATTTCTGACCTTAGGAGATTTAATTGATGAAAAGGTAAATGGAGAAATGGTCCTGTATATTCCTTACCTGGAGGTGGAGGACAACTATGTAGATTGGGGTGGTTATTATGCTGTTGGAAAAGGAGTAGAGCCTATAGAGATTGATTAAAAATATTTAAAGTGAATAAAGTTATAAATCTATGTCAACACTTCTGGTATATCACAGATATATGGGAGGTAAACATGAAAAAAGCATGTATTTATATTGCCAGTTGTGCAGTATTAGGATTATATATTTGGACAGTTGTATTGGGAAATGACCTTTTACAGCCCTCTATTGCATCCAAAATCCTTCGTTTTCATGTGCTGGCGAACAGTGACACTCTAGAGGACCAGGCAGTAAAAGAGGAGGTTCGTGATGCAGTAGGTACATATCTGCAGCCTCTTTTGGCAGGTGCAGATAGTTTAGAAGAAACAAAGCAGATTGTAAATGAACATATGACAGAGGTTATTGCGGTATCCGAACAGACGTTGTTGGAGAATGGCTATGACTATTCCGTTCAGGCATGTATTACAGAAACCAATTTTCCGGAAAAAACCTATGGAGCGTATACATTTCCAAAGGGTGAATACGAGGCCTTGCAGATTATTATAGGTGAGGGCAATGGACAAAATTGGTGGTGTGTTCTTTATCCTAATATGTGTTTCAAAGGAACAGTGTTTGAAGTAATAGAGGAAGAAGCAGGAGAGGCTTTGAGAGAGGTGTTAAGTCCTTGGGAATATGCAGATGTATTTGATTCCGGAAAGGTAAAGCTACGCTTTAAATTTCTTGAATTCTTAGACCGATAAGAGTATAATGAGCGCAAGCGAGCTTGGGAAGGCAAAGCCTTCACACAACGAGCGGCGAAGTGCAAGGAGTACTATATGACAAAAGAAGTAATTATTACAATCCGTGGATTACAGTCTGGTCCAGATACGGATGCTGAGCCTATCGAAATGATTACAATGGGAGAGTATTATTATAAAAATAACAAGCATTATCTTCTATATGAGGAGTTAATGGAGGGAGAAACGAAACCCAACAAGAACCGTATTAAGCTGGCACCAGGAATGATGGAATTGACGAAAAGTGGTTTGGTAAGTGTCCATATGCTGTTTGAGGAAAATAAGAAAAATACCACGCATTATTATACCTCATATGGCAGCCTTAATATGGGGATTGATACGAAGAAGATTACCATGGAAGAACGTGAAAATGAAATGAATATCACAGTAGATTATGCCCTGGAAATTAATCAGGAATTTGTTGCCGACTGTGATATCAAAATTAATGTAAAGTCCAGAGGTTTTGCTGAAATCAAGTTATAAAGGGGACCACCGCTTCATGCGGTAGTCCCCTTAAATTATCTACTTTTTGCTTGAAGATTTTTTCGTATTCTTGGCCAGTTCATCGGCCTTTATGTTGGCATTTAACTGGTTATACTTGTCTTTCATTTTTGTACGGAAGCTCTTTTTGCCCTCTGGTTTTTCCAGTGGTCCACGCAGTCCACGAACGCCTGTGATGTAAATACCACTTACAGTAGCCTTTACCTCTTTTTTAATAGGGATTTCTGCAAAAATGGATTCATCGGCAATCAGAGTCATAACCTTTGGTCCAACCTTTGCCTTAACAACTGGAAGTTTGGCCCAACGCATATATTTTGGTGTCTGATCGATGACAACCTGTGGAAGTCCGGAATCTTTAATTTTCATTCTCTTCTTATCGATAATCAGCATAGAGACTGTCTGGGCAACTGCAGCCATCTGTGCATCCTGTTCATCTTTCTTGGCCTGTGCCTTCTTACCGAAGAAGTATAAAGCAACCATAACCGCAATCATAATTGCGATAATAACTATCAAAACGATAGCACCTGTACTAATATCTGGCATTTTCTCTCCTCCTTTAAATTCACTATCGCTTATTTTAACAAAGTTTATATAAAAAATCAATGTGAATATGCGTAAGTGTTTGTATTTTTGGAAAAAATGTGATATTATGTGAACACTTCATTTTATTATTTGGAAAGTAAGTTAGGAGAGCGATTTCATGAAAAAAAGAATATTAGCATTACTCCTTTGCACAGCAGTTGTATTCTCTGTGTGTGCTTGTGGAGATGGCAATGGTGAAGGGACAGAAAATTCTCAGGTGGAAAATGTAGAACAGCCATCTGTTTCTAAATTAGCAGCATATGAAGATTTGTCTACCGTTTTAACTGGAACATATGTAATTGATGAAGCAGTTTTGGATGAATTCTTCCATTACTATTTATATAGTTGTGGTCTTGGGCTAGAGGAAGTAACAGATCGTGATACTGTTTTGGATGGCGATATTGTTCTGGCGGATTATACGGGATATTTGAATGGAGAAGCTTTTGAAAATGGAGCTGCAACAAATCAATGGATTGATGTGACAAACAACTGTGGTGTAGATACATCAACTGGTTACCCAACATCAACTTTTATTGAGGGATTTACTTCTGGGTTAGTAGGTGCAAAGCTTGAAGAAAAAACAAGTAGCAATGTAACCTTTCCAGAGGATTATCATTCCGCTGATTTAGCTGGTCAGCCTACTACCTTTGAGTTTACTGTTCATGGAATTTATCGTCAAGTTGAACAGGAAATGCTCAACGATAGCTTCGTGGCGACAAATTTTGAAACTTCTTATGGACTGAAGACAGTAGCTGAGTTTATGACTTATATTGAAAATGAGTTAGCTTATCGTTATATCTCTAGTTATCTTGTATCAAATAGCGAATTTGATATCTCAGAAAACTATTTGAATGCCAGATTAAAACAATTTGAAGCCTATTATCAAAAAAAATATTGTGGTGGTGAGGACTTAGAAACCGTAGTGCAAACCACTTTTGGAACCACCTTGGATGCTATGAGAGTAGAATGGCTTGAAATGTTGGAAGAGCAGGTTAAAACTGAGCTTATTATGCAGGAAATCGTAAGCGATAATAATCTGACATACGATGAAGCAAAGCATAATACTTATATTTCCAATGTTATTGCAGTAAATGGTGAAACCTTCCCTGATGCAGACAGCATTTATACACATATGGGATTAGGCAATATGGATAGTGGCAAAGCATATATGTTAAATGAAACTGCTGTAAAAGATTATGTGGCAGTAAAATATGGGGAAAGTAAAGCGCAGTAGTTTGACATAGTAAAGGAGACAGAAAAATGGATTTAGTTAACATTAGGGATGTTTTTCGAAGTAAGGAAAAATATATAAATACACAGATAACGATCGGTGGTTGGGTTAGAAGCAACCGTAGCTCAAAGAACTTTGGCTTCCTGGTCATCAACGATGGTACATTTTTCGAACCAATCCAGGTTGTGTATTCCGATGGATTGACAAATTTCGCAGAAATTGAAAAAGTAAATGTAGGCGCAGCACTTATTATAAAGGGTCAGCTTGTTCCTACTCCAGAAGCAAAGCAGCCATTTGAAATTCAGGCAGAAGAAGTGACAGTAGAAGGCGCATCTACTCCAGACTATCCACTACAAAAGAAACGTCACACCTTTGAATATCTTAGAACAATCTCACATTTAAGAGCTAGAACCAATACTTTTGAAGCGGTGTTCCGTGTACGTTCTTTATGTGCCTATGCGATTCATAAATTCTTCCAAGAAAGAGATTTCGTATATGTACACACACCACTGTTTACAGGAAGTGACTGTGAAGGTGCCGGGGAAATGTTCCAGGTGACTACACTTGACTTAAACAACGTACCAAAGACAGAAGATGGTAAAGTGGATTTCTCACAGGATTTCTTTAATAAGCCTACCAACCTTACTGTATCAGGTCAGTTAAATGGTGAAACCTACGCGATGGCATTCAAGAATATCTACACATTTGGACCGACCTTCCGTGCAGAGAATTCGAACACACCACGTCATGCAGCAGAATTTTGGATGATTGAGCCAGAAATCGCTTTTGCTGATTTAGAGGATGACATGATGCTCGCAGAAAGCATGTTAAAATATGTCATCAATTATGTGCTTGAAAATGCTCCAGAAGAAATGGCATTTTTCAACAACTTTGTAGACAAGGGATTATTAGACCGTCTCGAAAACGTGGTAAGCAACGACTTTGCTCGTGTAACCTACACAGAAGCTATCGACATCCTTGCAAAGAACAACGACAACTTCGATTATAAAGTATCTTGGGGCTGTGATTTGCAGACAGAACACGAAAGATATTTGACAGAAGAAGTGTTCAAGCGCCCAGTATTCGTTACCGATTATCCAAAGGATATCAAGGCATTCTACATGAAGCTAAACGAAGATGGCAAAACAGTAGCAGCAGTAGACTGTCTCGTACCTGGTATCGGCGAAATCATCGGCGGTAGCCAGCGTGAAGACGACTATGACAAGTTACTTGCCAGAATCAAAGAAATGGGACTAAATGAAGAGGATTATGGCTTCTACCTTGACCTTCGTAAATATGGTTCTGCTAGACATGCAGGCTTTGGTCTTGGTTTCGAACGTTGCGTAATGTACCTCACAGGTATGAGTAACATCCGAGACGTACTTCCATTCCCAAGAACCGTTAATAATTGTGAACTGTAAGTTAGGATAAATAGAGAATAGATATTTTCCTCCTTCATATAATTATGAAGGAGGAGTTTTTATGGTTAAAATTAAACTTTATGCGTTGACAATTTTCGTAATGAGTATAATATCCACAATCCTGCTATTGTGTATAAGTCTGCTCACCTATTGCTTCAAATGGCAGGCGGATACAGCTATGCTGGCTATTACCTTTACATATATTTTGACGGGTTTTTTCGGTGGTATGGTTATGAAATGGATTCCCAGCTGGCATAGAAGAAAACTTGACAAAGCTATTTCGGTGCAGCAGGAACCAGTAAGCATTGGAAGCAAAATGCTAGAAAGTATAATCGTGGCATCTGTTTTTATGCTGTTGCTATTGATTTTGTCAATTACCATCGTAAGAGATCCATTTGCGTTGTCCAGTCGTTTTCTTATGATTTGGATGCTTTTGGTGGGCAGTGCATGTCTAGGAAGAATATTGTAAAAAGGGCTTTTCATCTGCATTTTCGTGTGTTATAATGCCTAAAGATAGGTAAGTGTGCTTGCCAAAACGCAGAAAAGGAGATTGCCTTATGAAACATGTAAAAACATTAAATACAAAGAAATTACAGAACACAATTAAAAAAGGTGGATGTGGTGAATGCCAGACATCTTGTCAGTCTGCTTGCAAAACTTCTTGTACAGTAGGAAATCAGACTTGTGAAAACAAATAGTCATTTATAAAAGTTAAGAATTACAAAAACATCGCAGGGATGCATGCAAGCTTGCTTGCATAGGCATAGTTGCGATGTTTTTTATTGGTGGGAGGAATAACAGTGGTACATCAGTATAAAAACAATGGCTACAACATTGTATTGGATGTAAACAGTGGCGCGATTCACGTCGTAGATGACATTTCTTATGATGTAATTGAGCTTTTCGAATCCAACACTGCAGATGATATAGTCAATAAACTACAGGAGAAATATCCAGTAGATGAAATAAAAGAAGCAATTGAAGAAGTACAGGCATTAAAAGACGAGGAAGTACTTTTTACAGAAGATACATATGAAAATTATATTATAGATTTCAAGAAACGTCCGACAGTAGTAAAAGCGCTTTGTCTACATATTGCCCATGATTGTAACCTTGCCTGCAAATATTGTTTTGCAGAAGAAGGAGAATATCACGGAAGACGTGCGCTTATGGATTATGAAACAGGAAAGCAGGCATTGGATTTCCTTATTGCAAATTCAGGTCATCGTCGTAATTTGGAAGTAGATTTCTTCGGTGGTGAGCCACTGATGAATTGGGATGTGGTAAAGCAGCTGGTAGCGTACGGACGTGAACAGGAAAAAATCCATGACAAGCATTTTCGTTTTACCCTTACCACAAATGGTGTGCTATTAAACGATGAGGTGACGGAATTTGCCAACAAAGAAATGGACAACGTGGTCTTAAGTATCGATGGAAGAAAAGAAGTCAATGATAGAATGCGTCCATTCCGTAAAGGTGCGGGAAGCTATGATTTAATCGTACCTAAATTTCAGAAATTTGCGGCAAGCAGAAATCAGGAACGCTACTATGTGAGAGGTACCTTTACACGTAACAACCTTGATTTCTCCAAGGATGTGCTTCATCTTGCAGATTTAGGCTTCAAACAGATTTCTGTTGAGCCTGTAGTGGCTCCAGATACAGACGATTATGCTCTTCGCGAAGAGGATTTACCAATACTTTTCGAAGAATATGATCATCTGGCAGCAGAAATGATTCGTCGTAAACAGGCTGGAGAAGATTTCAATTTCTTTCATTTTATGATTGATTTAGAAGGCGGTCCATGTGTAGCAAAACGCCTTTCTGGCTGTGGTTCAGGTACGGAGTATCTGGCAGTTACTCCTTGGGGCGACTTATACCCATGCCACCAGTTTGTAGGAAACGAAAAATTCCTTATGGGCAACGTATGGGATGGCGTGAAGGCGACAGAAATCCGTGATGAGTTTAAATGCTGTAATGTATATGCAAAAGAAAAATGTAGAGATTGTTTTGCAAAATTCTATTGTAGTGGTGGCTGTGCTGCCAATTCTTACAATTTCCATGGTAAGATTACAGATGCGTATGACATCGGCTGTGCTTTGGAGAAAAAACGTGTAGAGTGTGCAATTATGATAAAAGCAGCAGAAGCTGATATGTAAACAAGACATAGATACCAGTATAGGCTGGAATTTTGTGTTGTGAGAAAGGAAGGAAATATGAAGAAAAACAAAGCGATAGCAATTATTGCGATAGTCCTTGCATTTGTGATAGGACTAGGTGTTTACACAGTAGATGTGTTGAATGCAACTATGAAGAATGAAGATAATTCAATTATCCTGGGCTTGGATTTGTCCGGTGGTGTCTCTATCACCTATCAGATTGCGACAGAGAATCCTAGTCAGACTGACATTGATGACACCATTGCAAAACTGGAAGAACGTGCAGAAAATTATAGTACAGAATATGCAGTTTATCAGGTAGGGGATGATCGTATCACTGTTGAGATACCAGGTGTATTTGATGCTAATGCGGTGTTAGAGGAATTGGGAAGTCCTGGTGCCCTTTATTTTATTGTGGCGAAAAATTCAGAAGGAAAAGCCAATTATTCCTATGATTCTACAAGTGAAGAGGATATTCCATATGTACTGAACTATGAATTAGAAGAACTGATTGCAAATGGATCTGTTATTTTAACAGGTAATGATGTAAAAGCGGCAGAGGCTGGATATCAGCCTGATCAATATGGTAATAATGCGCCGATTGTATCCCTGTCCTTTACAGATGAAGCTGCACAAATTTTTGCGCAAGCAACTGCAGAGGCTGCGAAAACCGGTGCAACGATTGCGATCTATTATGATGATCATTTTATCAGTATACCAACAGTTCAAGAAGCGATTACCAATGGACAATGTGTTATTTCTGGTACTTCAGAATATTCGGATGCAGAAGAACTAGCCACCTTTATTCGTATTGGTGCCATTAGCTTGAAGCTCGAAGAGCTGGAATCCAATGTAGTGGGTGCTCAGTTGGGTAGTCAGGCACTTACCAGTAGTGTAAAAGCGGCAGCTATCGGATTGATTATTGTGATGCTGTTTATGTTTGCGGTATATCGTCTGCCGGGTGTAGTGGCATCTATAGGATTGGCTATCTATACCTTTGGTACAATTGCATTTGTTCAGTTTTTTGAAATTACACTTACCCTGCCAGGTATTGCAGGTGTTATTCTGGGTATAGGTTTGGCGGTAGATGCCAATGTCATTACCTTTGCTCGTATACGAGAAGAGATTTCAGCTGGGAAAACGGTATCATTATCTATCAAGGAAGGCTATAAGAAGGCGATGTCTGCCATTGTAGATGGTAATGTCACTACATTTATTGCGGCAGCAGTGCTTATGATTTTAGGCTCTGGTACCGTAAAGGGATTTGCATATACACTTATGATTTCTATTATCCTATCCATGTTTACAGCGATGTTTATTTCTAAATATATGATGCAGGCACTGTATACGGTAGGGCTTAAGGATGAAAAACTCTATGGACGTGCAAAAGAAATGAAGACCATTGATTTTATGAAGCATAGAGTTCTTTGGTTTGCTATTTCACTTGTGGTGATTGCAGCTGGCTTGGCAGGAATGGTATATTTCAACTCTACTACAGGAAAAGCATTTAATTATGGTATTGAATTTGCTGGTGGTACTTCAACGACTGCAGATTTTGGAAAAAAATATACAATTGATGAAATTGAAGATCAGATTGTTCCATATGTATCCGAAATCACAGGTGATTCTGCTGTTCAGGCGACTACAGTAGATGAAAGTACAGAAATTGTATTAAAGACCAGAACGCTTACCCTAGAGGAACGTGAAGCATTAAATGCAATGCTGGTAGAATCATTTGGTGTGGATGAAGGAACTATTACATCACAGAGTATTAGTTCTACGGTAAGTAGTGAAATGAGACGTGATGCTATTGTAGCAGTAATTGTCGCATGCTTTTTCATGCTTATCTATATTCGTTTCCGTTTCAAGGATTTGCGTTTTGCTGCAAGTGCAATTATTGCTTTGATACACGACGTTTTGGTTGTGCTTACGGCTTATATTTTGATTCGTATTACAGTTGGTAATACGTTGATTGCCTGTGTATTGACAATTGTAGGTTATTCTATCAATGATACGATTGTAATTTTTGATCGTATTCGTGAAAATATGCATGGACTGGATTATCAGACACCAGAAAAGCTCTATGAAGTGGCAAACTATTCACTCACGCAGACATTGACCAGAAGTATTAATACCTCTTTGACAACGATTATTATGGTAGTTCTCTTATTCATTATGGGGGTACCTGCTATTCAAGAATTCTCGTTGCCACTGGCGATAGGTTTGATTTGTGGTGCGTATTCATCCATCTTTATTGCAACAGAGCTGTGGTATGAGATGAAGGTAAGAATCAAAAGTAAAAAGAGTAATTAATAATGGAATTCGTAATGGGTTATCTAGTTTTTATAAATTTTAGTGGTTTTGTTCTTATGGGACTTGATAAAGAAAAGGCAAAAGCGGATGCATGGCGTATCCCCGAGAAGACCTTACTTGCTATTGCATTTATCGGTGGAAGCCTTGGGATATGGCTTGGTATGAAATTCTTTCGCCACAAGACGAGACATTGGTATTTTAAATATGGAATACCAGTAATATTTTTCGTAGAACTAGTGGCCATGTCCTATGTTATGCTATAAAATCAAGGCTTGCCTTGATTTTTTGCATATGAAAGGGTACAATAGCAGATAATGATAAAGATAAGTTGGAGGCACTATGATTGATTTAAAATTTTTAAGAGAAAATCCGGAAGTGGTAAAAGAAAATATCCGCAAAAAATTCCAGGATCACAAACTTCCATTTGTAGACGAAGTAATTGAATTAGATGAAAAAGCTAGAAAGACTCAGCAGGAAGCTGACGAAATCCGTGCGAATAGAAATAAACTTTCCAAACAGATTGGTATGTTAATGGGCCAGGGAAAGAAGGAAGAGGCGGAAGAAGTAAAGCAGCAGGTTAGTGCAAACGCTGCTCGTCTTGCTGAGCTTGAAGTGTTAGAGAAAGAATTAAGCGAAAAAGTTACCAAAATTATGATGACAATTCCAAACATCATTGATCCATCCGTTCCTATCGGTCCAGACGACAGCTGTAACGTAGAAATTGAAAAATTTGGTGAACCAGTCGTTCCGGAATTTGAAATTCCATATCATACAGAAATTATGGAAAAATTCAATGGTATCGATATGGAAGCAGCTGGTAAAGTGGCAGGAAACGGCTTCTATTACCTCATGGGCGATATTGCTAGACTTCACTCAGCGGTTATCTCTTACGCTAGAGACTTCATGATTGATAGAGGATTCACATACTGCATCCCACCTTTCATGATTCGTTCCAATGTCGTAACAGGCGTTATGAGCTTTGAAGAAATGGATGCGATGATGTACAAAATTGAAGGGGAAGACCTTTACCTCATCGGCACATCTGAACATTCTATGATTGGTAAATTCATCGATACATTAAATGATGAAGAAACATTACCACAGACACTTACAAGCTACTCCCCATGTTTCCGTAAAGAAAAGGGAGCTCATGGTATTGAAGAACGTGGTGTATATCGTATCCACCAGTTCGAAAAACAGGAAATGATTGTTGTTTGTAAGCCAGAAGAATCTCCAAAATACTATGATGTATTATGGAAAAATACAGTAGATTTATTCCGCAGCTTAGACATCCCAGTACGTACATTAGAATGCTGTTCTGGTGACTTGGCTGACCTTAAAGTAAAATCCTGTGACGTAGAGGCCTGGAGCCCACGTCAGAAGAAATACTTTGAAGTAGGTAGCTGCTCTAACTTAGGTGATGCTCAGGCTAGAAGATTGAAAATCCGTGTGAAAGACAAAGACAATAACAAGTACTTTGCGCACACATTAAACAATACAGTAGTCGCACCACCACGTATGCTGATTGCATTTTTAGAAAATAATTTAAATGCAGACGGTAGTGTAAACATTCCAGTTGCGTTACAGCCATATATGGGCGGAAAAGAAAAGCTTATTCCGACAAAATAGGCCTTTATTCCGCAGTATTCGGTGAGTGCATATACAGTTCCCGGTATTCCTTTGGTGATACACCATATTCCTTTTTAAATGCACGGAAGAAGCTGGAATAATCACTAAAGCCACAACGTAAATAGGCATCACTAATAGGAACATTACTTAAAATAGCGTCTCGGCTCATGGCGAGGCGCTTTTTTGAAATATATTGGTGAACCGATAGACCTATACTTTCCTTAAATACATGGGCGATATGGTATTTGCTAACGAAAAATTCATTTGCTAATAAATCCAGAGATAATGGGTCTTCCAAGTGATTTTCAATATATGAAATTATATTCTGATACAGGCTCTGCTCTTCACGCGGTGCATTTGGATTTTCCTGCTCATAAACAGTACGATTTACGTGTAAAATAAGATCATTTACCAAAAGAGGAACCTTGGCTTCTTTGCCAAAACGCTCAAAATGAATTTCATCGATGAGCTGAAATGCTTTTGACTGAATTGTATTAAATTCAATTAAGTCATAATGATATATATAGCGTTTGTTTCTAACAACGTGCTGTGGTAAATAACCATAATCGCCAGATGACTCAAGTAGCCTGTCTAAGTAATTTTGTGAAATCCAGAATACAATGCGTTGGTATGGCAAATCCGAATTGTGCACGAAAATATGATGATGCAGTTCGGGAGGAATGAGGATCATATCACCCGGCTTTAGAGTGTATTTAACCCCTTCAATGAAAATGGAAACATCTCCACCTAAGAAGAAATAGAATTCATAATAATTATGACTATGATCTCGTAAAGTAGGTAGATTTCGGTCATTATAATAATAAATTTCAAAGTCCTCTGACAGCATATATTGGCGAGTGTCGAAGTTTGTGCGTAGTTCTTTTTTCATAAATAAAACCTATAGCTAAATTGTTTGAATTGTGTATATAATTTCGTTAATTGTATCTTGTATGCACATATTGTAGCACAAAACCGCAACTTTTGCAATGCGCACAACAACACCACCAATTTTAATTTTTTAGAAAAGCTTTATAATGAAAATTAGCATGATTAAAAACTTAAAAACGAAAGGAGATCGTTTATACTATGGAATTAAGTAATGTAGGCTTACAGAACCGTGCAGAGTGGGAAGCAAAAGGTTACAAGCTTCCACAGTTTGACAGAGAAGCAGTTACAGCTGCTACAAAAGAAAATCCATTTTGGATTCATTTCGGAGCAGGAAATATTTTTCGTGCATTCCAAGCTAACGTTATGCAGAATATTTTAAACAGCGGTGCTATGGATAGGGGGCTTATTGTTGCGGAAGGTTTTGACTATGAAATCGTACAGAAAATGAACCGTCCACATGATGATTATACAATCCTCGTTACATTAAAAGCTGACGGAACAATCGAAAAAACAGTAGTAGGTGCTGTTGTAGAATCGTGTGTACTTGATTCAGAAGATGATGCTGAATATACAAGATTAAAAGAAATCTTCTGTAAAGATTCTTTACAGATGTGTTCATTTACAATTACAGAAAAAGGCTACAGCCTAGTAGATGGTAAAGGGGAAATGCTTCCAGCAGTAGTTGCTGATATGGTCACTGGACCAGCAAAACCAGCTAGCTACATCGGTAAAGTTGCTTCATTACTAGTGACTCGTTACCAGAATGGTGCAGCTCCAGTTGCTATGGTATCTATGGATAACTGCTCACACAATGGTGACAAATTATACGCGGCTATTAACGCATTTGCTGAAGGCTGGGCTAAAAATGGCTTAGTAGATCAGGGATTTGTAGATTACATCAACGATAGAAACAAGGTTTCGTTCCCATGGTCTATGATTGACAAAATCACACCTAGACCAGACGCTTCTGTGGAAGCTATCTTAAACAGAGATGATATCACAGGTCTTGAACCAGTGATTACATCTAAGAACACATACGTAGCTCCATTCGTAAACGCAGAAGAATGTGAATACCTTGTAATTGAAGACTGGTTCCCTAATGGTCGTCCAGCTGAATTAGAGCAGGGTGGACTTATCTTCACAGAACGTGAAACCGTAGACAAAGTAGAAAAGATGAAAGTTTGTACTTGTCTTAACCCACTTCATACAACACTTGCTGTATTCGGTTGCTTGCTTGGATACGAAAAGATTTCAGAAGAAATGAAAGACACAGAACTTAAGAAATTAGTGGAAAGAGTTGGATATGTAGAAGGACTTCCAGTAGTAGTGAACCCTGGTATCCTTGACCCGAAAGAATTCATTGATACCGTGCTAACGGTACGTATCCCTAACCCATTTATGCCAGATACGCCACAGCGTATTGCTACTGATACATCTCAGAAACTTGCAATCCGTTTCGGTGAGACAATTAAGAATTACATTGCATCATCTGATAAAGATATTGCAAACCTTAAGTTAATCCCAATGGTATTTGCAGGATGGATGAGATATTTAATGGCTATCGATGATAATGGAGAAGCTTTTGAACTTAGCCCAGATCCATTACTTGATACAGTATGTCCAATCGTAGCTGGCATCAAGCTTGGTGATACAGATGTCGAAGAAACAATCAAACCATTACTTACGAACAAAGCTATCTTTGGTGTAGATCTTTACGAAGTAGGACTTGCGGATTTGACAGTGCAGTACTTCACTGAATTAATCGCTGGCCCTGGTGCTATCAGAGCTACATTAAAGAAGTATGTATAATTAAATTTATTTAAGGAGATATGATAATGAATCCCGTATTAGAAAAAATCCAAAAAACTGGTATTATCCCAGTAGTAGTTATCAACGATGTGAAAGATGCTGAACCATTAGCGAAAGCTCTTATTGAAGGTGGTCTTCCATGTGCAGAAGTTACTTTCCGTACTGATGCTGCAGAAGAGAGCATTCGTATCATGAAAGAAAAATTCCCAGAAATGTTACTTGGCGCTGGTACTGTTCTTACAACAGAACAGGTTGACCGTGCAGTAGCTGCTGGTGCAGAATTTATCGTAAGCCCTGGTTTGAACCCAAGAATCGTTAAATATTGTGTAGAAAAAGGTATTGCGATCACACCAGGTACAGCAAACGCATCTGATATGGAAATTGCTCTTGAAAATGGCCTTGAAGTAGTTAAATTCTTCCCAGCTGAACCAGCAGGTGGCCTCAAGATGATTAAAGCTCTTGCAGCTCCATACGTTAACCTTAAGTTTATGCCAACAGGTGGAATTAGCGCATCAAATGTAAGAGATTATTTGGCATATGACAGAATTATCGCTTGTGGCGGTAGCTGGATGGTAAGTAGCGATTTAGTAAAAGCCGGCGATTTCGAAAAGATTAAAGAATTAACAGCTGAAGCAGCTGCAATTGTTAAAGAGATGAGAGGATAATTAAAATTTAATTTTAGGCTGTTTTGAGGGTCTACATAAGCTGGCCCTCATATAACATAGAACGCCTCCACACGTTGTTTAACGTCGGCTTTTCCATATTATATGAGGTCCAGCTATCGTAGATTATCAAACAGCCTATATTGTATTTTATGTAACCTCTTGTTCTAGAGTATTAAGGAGAGTAAGGTATGGATAAGAAATTTGATTTACTTACCCTTGGGGAGATTATGTTGCGTCTCTCACCACAGAATAATGAACGTATTTCAAAGTGCAAGATGTTTGAAAAGCATATTGGCGGAGCCGAAATGAATGTTGCCTGTGGTGTTTCACTTACAGGACTCCGCACGGGTGTGATTTCAAAGATTCCTGATTCAGCAATTGGTGATTATGTTCGCAACAAGGTTCGTTTTAATGGTGTAAGCGATGATTACTTAGTATACGATCACAGTAAAACGGCTCGCTTGGGGGTATACTACTATGAAATGGGAGCATTTCCAAGGAAACCACAGGTTGTTTATGATCGAGCAGGCTCTTCTATTACAACAATGAAATTAGAAGATTTTCCAGAAGATATGTATGGAAATGCTAGATGCTTTCATACATCGGGCATTACGTTAGCACTGAGTCAGCAGTGCCGTCAAACGACAATCGAAATGATAAAACGATTTAAGCAAGCCGGTGCAATGATTTCATTTGATGTAAACTTCCGTGGTAACCTATGGACTGGTGCAGAAGCAAAGGAATGTATTGAAAGTATTTTACCTTACATAGATATTTTCTTCTGTTCAGAAGATACGGCAAAGCTTACCTTTGGAAAAACTGGTGACGTAAGACAAATTTTAAAAAGTTTTGCAGAAGCTTATCCTATTTCTATCGTTGCAGCTACGCAGAGAACTGTACATAGTCCAAAACAGCATAGTTTTGGCTCTGTTATTTATAATGCAAAAGAAGATAGATATTACGAGGAAGAGCCATATAGGAACATTGAAGTTATTGACCGTATTGGTAGCGGTGATCAATATTGTGCGGGTGTACTTTATGGATTACTATCTTCAGATATGGACTGCAAGAGAGCGCTCACTTATGGCAATGCTCGCAGTGCAGGAAAAAATACTATTCCTGGTGATATGCCATCTATGGATAAAAAAGAAATTGACAATCTTATTGAAGACCATAATCAATCAGGTGGTTATGTAAGCGAAATGAAGCGTTAGTAGTCTTTTTAGACTGTTAAGCATTTGGGAAAAGGTCCAGTAAACCTTTTTCTAGTGAATGGAAGAAAGAATGGAGAATATTCAAAATGAAAAAATTTATGGACAAAGATTTTCTTTTAACAACTGATACAGCAAAACATCTTTATCATGATTACGCAGATCCAACTGTAACGCCAGTTTTGGATTATCACTGCCACATCAATCCACAGGAAATCTACGAAGACAGAAAATTCGAAAACATTACTCAGGTTTGGCTTGGCGCTGACCACTATAAATGGCGTCAGATGCGTTCTAACGGTGTAGAAGAAAGATACATCACAGGCGACGCAACAGACAGAGAAAAATTCCAGAAATGGGCTGAAACACTTGAAATGGCTATCGGAAATCCACTGTATCACTGGAGCCACTTAGAACTCCAGAGATACTTCGGATATGAAGGACATCTCAGTGGTGAAACAGCAGAAGAAGTATGGAATATCTGTAATGAAAAATTACAGCAGCCAGAATTCTCAGCGCGTGGACTTATCAAAATGTCAAACGTTACATTGGTATGTACAACAGATGACCCTGTAGATACATTGGAATGGCATCAGAAAATAAAAGCGGACGAAACATTTGATGTACAGGTAGTTCCAGCTTGGAGACCTGAAAAAGCTATGGGTATTAACAAACCTGGTTTTGTTGATTATTGCGCAAAATTATCAGAAGTTTCTGGCGTAACAGTAAACTCATTTGCTACATTAATTGAAGCTTTAAGAGTACGTCTTGACTACTTCAACGAAAACGGATGTACCATATCTGACCACAGCTTAGATTATGTAATGTACGAACCAGCTACAGCGGAAGAAGTAGAAGCAATCGTTGCAAAACGTCTTGCTGGAGAACTCGTTTCTAAAGTAGAAGTAAAGAAATTTGAGACAGCTTTCATGGTAGAGCTCGGGAAAGAATATTATAAGAAAAACTGGGTAATGCAGCTTCATTATGGTGTAAAACGCGATAACAATCAGAGTATCTTCCGTAAACTTGGACCAGATGCAGGTATTGACTGTATCTCAAACTATACACCATCATCAGAAATGGCGGACTTCTTAAATGCATTAGCAGAAACGGATCAACTACCAAAGACGATCCTTTACTCATTAAACCCAATCGACAACGCTGCGATCGGAACAATTCTTGGTTGTTTCCAGGATGCTTCCTGCGTAGGCAAAATCCAACAGGGGTCTGCTTGGTGGTTTAATGATAACAAACAGGGTATGATTGACCAGATGGTCTCTCTTGCAAATCTTGGATTGCTCGGAAACTTCATAGGTATGTTGACAGACTCCCGTAGCTTCTTATCATACACAAGACATGAATATTTCCGTCGTATCGCTTGTGAACTTATCGGTGGATGGGTAGAAAACGGCGAATATCCAAACGATGAAAAAGTATTGGAAAAGATTATTAAAGGTCTTTCTTATAATAACGCAGTTCGTTATTTCGGTTTCAATCTTACAACAAAATAACGATTTAGCTCACAATTAGGTTTTTTTAAAATATACGAAAAGAGTCCCTATCTATGAAATTGCGCACGCTCTCGCTCTTCATCAGGCGTCGCGTTACTAAGTTCATGACGACTACATCGCCATTCACTAAGTAACGACGCCATCTGAACGGC
>JAZULP010000023.1:0-33881 GCA_045603165.1 Agathobacter sp.
AATTGCTATGGCGATTGTAAGCATTGCGATTTTACTTTCGCTTGTAGGCTATGGTATTTATCTGTTGCTGTGGAATCCTGTTATAAAAGAAGTACAGTTAGAGGTAGGAGAAGAAATTACAATAGATGGGTTTCTTAAAGAGGAGCAAGAAAAGGTATCCTTTGTTACAGATATCACAACCATTGATACTTCTGTACTTGGAGAATATGAGGTAGTTGTAAAGGTAGGTAATCGTGAGTTTGACTCAAAGCTTATTGTTGTGGATACAACCGCTCCTACAGCAGAAGTAGTGGAGGTATTAACCGAGGTTGGTGTGATTCCAGAAGCAGCAGCATGCGTAACTAATATTTTAGATAAAACAGAGGTTACAGTGGTATATAAGGAACAGCCAGATGTAAGTGTAGATGGAGATGTAACGGCAGTTGTTTTATTAACTGATGCGGCAGGTAATACTACAGAGCTTACTGCGACCTTGAAGGTATGGTCTGACAAAGAAGCGCCGGTTATCACGGGTGCTTCAGATAAGGTGATTGCAAAAGGTGGTACTATTAGCTATCGCAAAAATGTAACGGTTACAGACAATAGGGATGAAAATCCTTCTTTGGAAATTGACAATAGTAAAGTGGATTTGAATAAAGTAGGTTCTTATGAGGTCGTATATACTGCAACAGATGCAGCTGGAAATGTTGCGACAAAAACCATCACGGTAACGGTAGTAGAAAAAAAGGAAGTTCAAATTGATGAAGAAACGGTTAATGCATTGGCGAAAAAAGTGTTGGATAGCATTACCAATGACTCCATGAGTGATATGGAGGTGGCATTTGCCATCTATAGATGGACGAATAGTAAAATTTCTTATGTCAATACGTCTGATAAATCCAGCTGGTTAGTAGGTGCATATCAAGCTTTTACTAAGAAGTCAGGGGATTGCTACAACTATTTTGCCGCAGCAAAAGCATTGTTTAATGTAGCGGGTATTCAAAATATAGATGTGGTAAAAAGTGACACATCACATTCAAGGCATTACTGGAGTTTGATTAACCTCGGAAGTGGCTGGTACCATGTAGACTGCACACCTAGAAAGGGAAGCGGAGATTTGTTTTTCATGGTTACAGATGCAGAACTAGAAGCTTATTCCAGTGCACATAGCAATAGTCATATTTTTAATAAGGATGCATATCCTGCAAGAGCAACAGAATCCGTACAATCAAAGGTAAAATATTCTGCTGGAAAAATTGAAGAATAGAAAAGTGAGAATTTAAATATATGGGAGTAGGTATAATCGGAGGCATGGGACCCATGGCAACGATATATTTTATGGAACTCATTGTAAACATGACTAAGGCCGAGTGTGATAACGAGCATTTGGAGATGATAGTTTATAATTGTCCTACGATTCCAGATCGTACAGAATATATTGTTGGAAAAAGTAAAGAAAGTCCATTGCCAAAGCTTTTAGAAATAGGGAAATTATTGAAAAATCAAGCTGTGGAATGTGTGGCAATTCCATGCATGACCGCGCATTATTTCCATAAGGAGTTAGATACCATTGGTGTTCCAGTGATTCATGGAATTCGTGAAACTGCACTATCCTTGAAGGAAGCTGGAATTAAAAAAGCTGGTATCATGGCAACAGATGGGACAATCACGAGTGGAATTTTTCAGAAAGAGCTGGAAAATCTAGGTATCGAGGCAGTGATTCCCGAAGAAAAATATCAGACAAGGATTATGGATATCATTTACAAGCAGATTAAAGCTGGACAGATGCCAGAAGAAAAAGAAGTATATGCTTTAAAATCATATTTTGTAAATGAAAAGGGTGCAGAAGCAGTGATTCTGGGATGCACAGAGCTTTCTTTGTTGAAAAAGGAATATGCCCTAGGGGATGGTATTATAGATACCCTGGAAGTATTGGCGAAAAAGGCACTTCAAATATGTGGGAAACAAGTTAACAAGGAATATGAAACTTTAGTAGTACCATGTAAAACTGATTTTAACGAATAATCTGCAAAGGAGAAATAAAATGCAACAGACGAATGTTTTAGAGTATCTGGAACATACCGTGAAGAGACTCCCAGATAAAATTGCTTTTGCAAACGAAATAATGGGATTGACATTCGCAGAGGTGTTTCATGATAGTCGGGCGATTGGTTCCTATATGGCGAAAAAAGGATATTACAAAGAGCCCGTAGTCGTATTTATGGAAAAGCATCCAAAGATGATTGCAGCATTTTTTGGATGTGTATATGGTGGTAATTTCTATGTGCCAATTGATGCGGAAATGCCAGCATTTCGTATTGAATTGATATTCGACAACTTAAAGCCACGTGTAATGATTTGTGATGAAGCAACGATTGAAACGGCGCGAAAGTTTATTAAAGCGGGCCAGGAAATAGAAGTGATTCTCTATGATAAAATAGTAAAGACAGAAATCAACGAAGTGACACTTATGGATATAAGGGACAAGCAGCTGGATACAGATCCAATCTATATCGTATTTACTTCTGGTTCAACAGGTATTCCAAAGGGCGTTATTGCTTGTCACCGTTCGGTTATTGATTATATTGAAAATCTTTCAGATGTATTGGAATTCAATGAAGAGACTCGATTTGCGAATCAGACGCCATTGTATTTTGATGCATGTTTAAAGGAATTATATCCAACCTTGAAGTTTGGTGCCACCACATATCTCGTACCAAAGAGTTTGTTTATGTTCCCAATTAAGCTTGTGGAGTTTTTAAATGAGCACAAGATAAATACGATTTGCTGGGTGGTGTCAGCGCTTACTATGATTTCGTCCTTTAAGGCTTTTGATAAGGTAGTTCCAGAGTATTTGCATACAGTCGCTTTTGGTAGCGAGGTGTTTCCAATCAAGCAGTTTAATATATGGAAGGAAACCTTGCCAAATGCGAAGTTTACCAACCTATATGGACCAACAGAAGCAACTGGGATGTGCTGTTATTACAAGGTAAATAGAGATTTTGAATTGGATGAAGTAATGCCAGTAGGACGTCCTTTTCATAATACAGAAATCCTTCTGTTGAATGCAAAGAATGAATTGGCGAAGGCAGGTGAAGAAGGCGAAATCTGTGTAAGAGGAACGTCTTTGACTTTGGGATATTACAACAATCCAGAGAAAACCAGTGAAGCCTTTGTGCAGAATCCTTTAAATCCACATTATCCAGAATTGATTTATCGCACAGGTGATTTGGGGAAATGGAATGAATATGGTGAACTTGTTTTTGTATCTCGCAAGGATTATCAGATAAAGCATATGGGACACCGTATCGAGCTTGGGGAGATTGAAGTGAATGTGAATCTATTGGAAGGTATCCATTCTTCTTGCTGCCTCTACGATAAGATAAAAGGAAAGATTATTTTATGCTATGTGGGAGAAAAAGATGAAAAAGAGTTGATTACAATCTTGAAAGAAAAGCTTCCACGTTATATGATACCTAATAAAATAGAAAGATTGGAGCAAATGCCGCTTACGGCAAATGGAAAGCTTGATCGCGTATTTTTAGCAAAAGAATTTACAAACCAATAAAAAGGAGAACTTAAAAATGAACGAACTATTAGAAATTTTATCAGACTTACATCCAGATGTGGACTTTGAAACATGTGAAACCTTAATTGATGATCAGATTTTGGATTCCTTTGACATTGTAACCATCATCGCGGAAGTAAATGAAGAATTTGATGTAGTTATCCCAGCAGAAGAAATCGTTCCAGAGAACTTTAATTCTGCAAAAGCATTGTATGAATTAATTGAAAGACTTGCTGAGGAATAGGAGATAGTATGCTTTTTACATCATATGAATTTGTAGGATTTATTGCTCTGATATTTGTTCTATATTATATAGTGCCAAAGAGCTGGCAATGGAAACTATTACTAGTAGCAAGCTATATATTCTATTTCCTTGCAGATCCAAGATATCTGCTGTTTATACTTACTACCACGGTTTCTACATATTTTGTAAGTATGAAGCTGGAAACAGTGAACAAAGAGACGGAAACCTATATCAAAGAGCACAAAGCAGAGCTATCAAGAGAAGAGAAAAAAGCATACAAAGCAAAAATGAAAGCCAGAAAGTGGAACTGGCTTTTGCTTTGTCTGGTTTTTAATATTGGGATTCTTTCCGTAACAAAGTATACAAACTTTGTGCTTACAAATATTGATAATTTATTGGGTGGAAATGGTGTGCTTCAGCCGATAGATATGATTGTTCCAATGGGGATTTCATTCTATACTTTCCAGACCATGGGATATATTATTGATGTATATCGTGGCAAGCAGGAAGCACAGCATAATTTATTTAAGCTTGCGTTGTTTGTATCCTTTTTTCCACAGTTGGTACAGGGCCCTATTAGTAGATATGCAGATATGGCACCTACCTTATTTGAAAAGCATAAATTCGATGTCAAAACAATTTCTTACGGTCTGATTCGAATTCTTTGGGGTTACTTCAAGAAAATGGTCATTGCAGACCGTATGCTTCCAGCTGTAACGACTTTGGTACAGCAGACAGATACATATACAGGCGCCTATGTGTTCGTGGCAATGCTTTTCTATGCTTTTGAATTGTATTGTGATTTTACGGGTGGTATTGATATCACAATTGGTATAGCTGAAACGATGGGAATTCGTTTGGCAGAGAACTTTCATCTTCCATATTTTTCAAAGAATATCAAGGAATATTGGAATCGTTGGCATATGACTATGGGTAGCTGGTTTACAGATTATATTTTCTATCCAATTTCTGTGTGTGGTCCAATGCTCAAACTTTCGAAATGGTCTAGAAATCACTTGGGAGAAGCGATTGGTAAACGAGTGCCGGTGTATTTGTCCAGCTTTATTGTATGGTTGACTACTGGTATTTGGCATGGTGCAGCTTGGAACTTCATAGTATGGGGACTTGCAAACTTTGTGGTTATTATGATTTCTCAGGAATTGGAGCCACTTTATGCAAAGTTTCATAGCCGATTCCAGGTAAAAGGAAAGGTATCTTACGAGGTTTTTCAGATTATTCGAACTATCTTGCTTATGAGTTGTATTCGAATGTTTGACTGTTATCGTGATGTACCGCTCACTTTCCAGATGATTGGAACCATGTTTACAAAGTATAATTTCTCCATTTTTACAGATGGATCCTTGCTACAGGTTGGTTTAACGGTAGCAGATTATATGGTTCTGGTGGTCGGACTCTTGATTGTACTTGGTGTAAGTATAGTTAAGCTAAGAGTTGGCAGTGTAAGAGATGCACTTGCGAACAAAACTACTTTCGGTTTCTATGGTATCATGGCACTATTGTTTGTTGGAATCATTGTTTTCGGTGCATATGGCATTGGATATGATTCTTCACAATTTATCTACAATCAATTTTAGGAGGTCTTATGAAAAGTAAAAAAGTGATTATGGGTCTCCTCATTGTTATCATTATGATAGGATGTCTTTGGTTTTTGCAGAGGCTGCTTGTGCCAAAGTATCAGACAGGGATTGTGGAAGGCTCCATGATAGAAGAATATTATAAGGATGAATCTTCTCATGAGGTTATCTTTATTGGTGATTGTGAAATCTATGAAAACTTTTCTCCAATTACTTTGTGGGAAGAGTATGGAATTACCAGTTATATGCGTGGCAGTGCCCAGCAGCTTATTTGGAATTCCTACTATTTACTAGAAGATACCTTGCGTTATGAAAAGCCAAAGGTAGCGGTATTTAATGTATTGTCATTAAAATATGACGAGCCGCAGAGCGAAGCTTACAATCGTATGTCTATCGATGGGATGAAGTGGTCCACGTCAAAGGTGAACAATATTTATGCGTCTATGACAGAGGAAGAACATTTTATTGAATATCTATTTCCATTATTGCGCTATCATGGAAGATGGTCAGAACTTACCGATGATGATTTTGAACATCTTTTTTCAAAGGATTTGGTCACTCACAATGGTTATTATATGCGTGTGGACGTTAAACCACAGGGTGAGTTTCCATCTCCAACGCCTCTTACAGATTACACCTTGGGCAAAAATGCTATGAGTTATCTGCAGAAGATGGTGGATTTGTGTAAGAAGGAAGGGATAGAGCTTGTTCTTATCAAAGCTCCAACGGAGTATCCGCATTGGTATGAGCAGTGGGATGAGCAGGTGGTAGAATTTGCAAAAGAAAACGATGTGACCTACATCAATTATATCCCGCTTCAAGAGGAAATCGGTCTGGATATGTCACAAGATACCTATGATGCAGGACTTCACTTGAATACCCAGGGTGCAGAGAAAATGTCAGCTTATTTTGGCAAGTGGCTTGTAGAGAACTATGATTTGACAGATTATAGAGACAATGAGGAATATACAGCCATCTGGCAGGAAAAAATAGATTTTTATAATGATATGAAAGAACAGCAGTATTATGAACTAGAAACTTATGGCGAGCTTATTAGTTTCGGTGCAAATGCAATTGATGAATAGGAGAAAAACGATGAAAAAGATTAGTGTTTTATTAGTGACGGTATTATTAACAGGATGTATGTTAGTTGCTTGTGGCAATTCTGACAACAATGCTACAAATCAAGGAGCATCCAACAACCAAGAAAACAATCAGGCAACAAATAAGGAAGAAGCATATACAGGCTTTACCTTTAAATTGAAAGGTGCAGATATTCAGTTGCATGCCAAAATGGCTTCAATTGTAGATGCATTGGGTGAAGAAGACAACTATTTTGAATCAGAATCCTGTGCGTTTCAGGGGCTTGATAAAGTGTATACCTACGGAAGTGTTGTGATTTCAACCTATCCAGTTGATAAAGTAGATTATGTATATAGTATTGAATTAAAAGATGATACAGTAGAAACACCAGAAGGTATCTACATCGGTTCATCAAAAGATGATGTGACAGCAGCATATGGCACCCCAAGTAGCGAAACAGAAAGTGCTTATATTTACAAAAAGGGTGAAAGTCAGTTAAATATTATGTTTGAAGGTGATTCTGTAGCAAGTATCGTATATATGGCAATAACAGAATAGAAAATATAAATTTCTGAAATTCAAATTTGTTGCAAATACTGTTGTGAAATGCTACAATTACTTATATTATGGTAATTGCCAATGGAGGAGACATTATGGCGGGAATGCTACAGACAATTGCAAAACGGCTATTTGGAAGTAGAACAGTTCGTAAACAAACGCCTACTCCCGTAAGAGCGGTATATCATCCAATTGCTAGAGTAAAGCATGTGGCTCCAGTGGTTGGACCAGATTCAATTGTTAATACATCGGAGGACAAAAACGTGGGAAAAGATGATTACTTATTAAATCAAATTGATGAATTTCGTGACAAAGCACAGCAGCTTCAGGATTTACTTCTTTCTAAGGAAAGCAAAGTAATGGAGCTTCAGAATATTGTAGATGAACGTGAGGGAAAAGCAAAGGAATTAGAATCCATTTTAACAGAACGTCAGAAGCAGGCAGATGGCATTGCAGAAGATATGGCAAAAGAGGTTACTGCAGAAATTACATCGCAGATTGATGTGATTATCGAAAGGGTAACTTCCAAAATAGACGAGCTTAGCGTTACTATAGGCAAGGATTTAGGAGATGGACAGAAGCTGACAGAACAGCAATATGCAGAACTGAAGGCTACGTTGGATGAGACTCTGCCATCCTTAAATACACAGCTGGACACTTTAAAGAGTGATTTGTCTGAAAAAGTGCATTCTGAAAATGTAAAATGCTATCGAAATGTCTCTGATTTAATAAAGCCATTAGAGGATAAGCTGGAACTTTTGAAAAATACAGAGCAGAATATAGAATATAAAGCCAATGCAATTAAAAAAAGTACAACTGCACTGATGGTCCTTACTATCATTAACCTGTTAGGAATTGTAGCTGTGGCACTTTTAGAATTAGACATTTTTCGCTTATTTTAATTGCAAAGCATACTGATGTGAACATCTGGTGGATGTTTATACCGATTAGATAAAGAGAAGGAAGTGGGACTGCCGATGATTACGACAGTCCCTTTTTCAAATTTTAATATGTAATCTAAATTAGAAATGGGGTTTAACGCTTAATGTATGAAAGAAATGTATGGATAGTAGGACATAAAAATCCAGATACAGACTCTATTTGTGCAGCAATTGCTTATGCAGATTTAAAAAATAAGCTGGCAAAACAAAATGGAGAGGACGAAATACGATATATTCCAAGTCGTGCAGGTGAGGTGAATGCAGAAACTGCATATGTGTTGTCTTATTTTGGTGTTAAAGCACCAGAATATATTGTGGATGTAGGTACACAGATTCGTGATATCACATACAAAAGAACTGAGGGAGTAAGCAGTCATCTTTCTATGAAAAAAGCATGGGAAATGATGAAGAGTTTAAATGTAGTAACACTTCCAGTAGTAAATGACAGAAATAAATTAGAAGGAATTATCGTTACAGGAGATATTGCAAAATCCTACATGGATGTATATGATAATGCGATTCTGTCTACGGCAAGAACACAGTACAAAAATATGCTTGAGACCATCGAAGGAAAGCTGGTTACAGGAAACGAGCATGGTTATTTTGTGCGCGGAAAAGTAGTAATGGCTACGGGATCTCCAGATGGTACGAGAGCGGTGTTGGAAAAAGATGATTTAGTCATTGTGGGTGATAATGAGGAAGTACAACTGATATCCATTGATGCAGGTTGTAGTTGTATTATTATTACCAATGGGTTGAAGATAAGCACTGCGGTACTTGAAAAGGCACAGCAGCATGAGGTTGTGGTTATCAGCTCGCCTTACGATTCCTTTACAGTATCACGACTTATCAATCAGAGTATGCCAATCAAATTCTTTATGACGACAGACAATATCGTCTTCTTTGAATTGGATGATTATGTGGATGAGGTACGAGATGTAACTGCCAAAATTCGTCATAGGGATTTTCCAATTGTAGATGAGAATCAGAATTATGTAGGAATGTTCTCTCGTAGAAATTTATTAAATACACAAAAGAAACAGTTGATTTTGGTAGATCATAATGAAAAGTCTCAGGCTGTCAACAACATTGATGAAGCTGAAATCTTAGAAATCGTAGACCATCATAGGCTTGGTTCACTGGAAACGATTGCACCTGTGTATTTTCGTAATCAGCCATTGGGTAGCACATCAACCATTATCTATCAGATATATCAGGAAAAAGGGATAGAAGTAGCTACGGATATTGCAGGCATTTTGTGTGCAGCAATTGTATCAGATACTCTGATGTTTCGTTCTCCAACCTGCACAGAGATGGATGTAGCAGCAGCAAAAGAATTGGCAAAGCTTGCAGATATCGATATTGAGACATTGGCTCACAATATGTTTGAAGCGGGTAGTGACTTTGATGGTAAAACAGAAGATGAAATATTAAATCAGGATTTTAAAATATTCTATTCCGGTGATATTGCATTTGGTGTATCGCAGGTAAGTGCGATGAGTCAGTCAGAGTTAGATAAGGTACGGACTCGTATTGAGAAACGGCTAGTCTCCATGTGTGGCGAAAAGAAGGTCCAGATGCTTTATGTAATGCTCACAGATATCATGAATGAAACCACCACCTTGATTTATTATGGAGAGGACGCAGAAAGTATTGCAAAAGAGGCATTCCAATGCGAACCGGAAAACCGAAGCTTGATTTTAAAAGGTGTGGTTTCTAGAAAGAAACAATTAATTCCAGCTTTAATAAACGTTTTAACAGAAAGGATATACTAATGAAATTTACAAAATTACATGGTTGTGGAAATGGATATATTTATGTGAATTTATTTGAGGAAACTTTGGCAAACCCAGCTGAAATGTCGATAAAAGTCAGTGACCATCATTTCGGTATTGGTTCTGACGGATTGATTACCATCGGACCATCAGAGCTTGCAGACTTTACCATGCATATATATAATGCAGATGGCTCTGAAGCCGAAATGTGTGGGAATGGTGTCCGTTGTGTAGGCAAATATGTATACGACCACGGATTGACAGAAAAAACTGAAATTACAGTTGAAACCGGTGCTGGAATAAAAATATTAAATCTAAATTTAAAAAACGGAAAGGTTGATACCGTACGAGTGGATATGGGCGAACCTATTTTTGAACCGGCTGAGATTCCGGTAATAGCAGAAGGCGATCTAATCCTCCAGGAACCTATCGTGGTAGGCGATAAGGAATGGAAAATGACTTGTGTATCTATGGGGAACCCGCATGCAGTAGTATTTGTGGATGATGTAAAAAGCTTTGAGCTGGAAAAATATGGTCCACTATTTGAGAACCATGAGCGTTTTCCAAAGCGTACGAATACAGAGTTCGTGAAAGTGGTTTCGCCTACCGAAGCTTATATGCGTGTATGGGAACGAGGCTCCGCAGAAACCTGGGCTTGTGGTACTGGAACTTGCGCAACGGTTGTGGCATGTATTTTAAACGGTATGACAGAACGTAAAGTGCTGGTACATCTTTTGGGTGGTGACTTAATAATCGAATGGGATGAAGATACCAATCACGTATTTATGACAGGACCAGCTACCGAAGTGTTTTCTGGCGAATATAATGAATAGAGGGGTATGCTATGCAGATTAGAAAATTAGTGGAGAAACTAGAATACACATTGCTGGCAGGAAGTCTTGATACAGAAATTACAGCTTTAGTATACGATTCCAGAAAAGTGGTGGATGGATCTATTTTTGTATGCATATCGGGTACCGTACGTGATGCGCATGAATTTATTCCGGATGTTATCGAAAAGGGAGCTAAGGCAGTTGTAGTAGAAAAAGATGTAGAAATGGCAGATGGCATTACTTATATCAAAGTAGACAGCAGCAGAAAAGCACTTGCTTATCTGTCAGCTGCTTATTTCGACTATCCAGCAAAACAGATTAAAACCATTGGTATCACAGGAACAAAGGGGAAAACCACAACGACCTATTTGGTAAAATCTATTTTGGAATCTGCTGGAATCAAAACAGGATTGATTGGCACCATCGAATCTATTATTGGTGATGAGCATATTCCATCGGTAAATACCACACCAGAGTCTTATGTGGTGCAGGAAACCTTTCGCAAAATGGTAGATGCAGGTCTTAACGCTGTTGTGATGGAGGTTTCTTCTCAGGCCCTTATGCTTTATCGAGTAGCTGGTTTTTGCTTTGATATTGGGGTGTTTACCAATCTTGAGCCAGACCATATTGGGACCAATGAACACAAGGATTTTAATGACTATATGCGTTGCAAGAGTCTGTTGTTTCAGCAGTGTAAGTTAGGTATTTTCAACGGAGACTGCGAGCATATTGAAGGTATTATGAATGGTCATACCTGTGAAGTGGAAACCTTTGGATATGATGAAAGCAACGATATCCGTGCCACAAATGTAGAATTGTTAAGAGCTGAAGGCATGCTTGGCGTAAAATATCACACGAAGGGGCTTGTAAATTTTGAAGTAGAAGTAAATGTTCCGGGAGCTTTTAGTGTATATAATTCTCTAACAGCTATTGCAATCTGTCATCATTTCGGCGTAGCAGATGTGCTGATTCAAGAAGCTTTGAAGAATGTCAGTGTCAAGGGGCGTATCGAGCTTATTTCAGCTGCAAAACGTTATACACTTATGATTGACTATGCTCATAATGCGATGTCTTTAGAAAGTTTACTTACTACATTAAAGGCATACAAACCAGCTCGTCTGGTATGTCTTTTCGGATGCGGAGGAAACCGTGCCAAATCCAGACGCTACGAAATGGGAGAGGTGTCCTCTCGTTTGGCCGATTTGACAGTGGTTACATCCGATAATCCACGTGATGAAGAACCAATGGATATCATATCGGACATACTGATTGGTGTGAAAAAAGCGGATGGAGCATATATCACTATACCAGATCGTAAAGATGCCATTCAATATTGTATGGAAAATGCCCTTGATGGCGATATTATTGTTTTAGCTGGAAAAGGACATGAGGACTACCAGGAAATCAAAGGTGTAAAATACCATATGGACGAAAGAGAATTGATAGCAGATATTATCAAAGAAAATCCAAATATTCGTTTATAAGAGGTATCATATGTCACTATTTAAAGGTGCTGGAGTAGCGTTGGTTACTCCTTTTCATACGGATAAAAGCGTAAACTACGAAGAACTCACCCGTTTGTTGGAGTTTCAGATAAGAGAAGGCACCGACGCAATCATCGTATGTGGCACAACCGGTGAGCCGGTAACCATGACAGAGGACGAAAGATTATCTGTGATTGCTCATACGGTCAATACCGTAGCAGGTAGAATTCCAGTGATTGCAGGAAGTGGTGGTAACAATACAGAAAATGTAGTGACATTTTCAAAGAAGTGTGAGGACTTAGGCGTAGATGGACTTTTAGTGGTGACACCATATTACAATAAGGCGACCCAGAACGGCTTATATGAGCATTACAAATCGATAGCAAACGCTGTGCATTTGCCAATTATTATGTATAATGTGCCTTCTAGAACAGGTTTAAACCTTCTTCCAGATACTGCTGTGTGTCTGGGAAAGGAATGTGACAACATTGTAGCAGTGAAGGAAGCCAGCGGCAATCTTTCTCAGGTGGCTGATTTAATTCATAAGGCAGAAGACTGTCTGGATGTATATTCTGGTAATGACGATCAGATTATTCCGATTCTTTCTTTGGGTGGCATGGGGGTCATCTCGGTCTTATCCAATATCGCACCAAAGGATACGCATGATATGGTAGCAGCATATTTAAATGGGGATGTGAAACTGGCAGCAGAGCTGCAACTGAAATACATCGATGTCATTCGTGCATTGTTTTGTGAAGTGAATCCTATTCCAGTAAAAAAAGCATTGGAAATCATGGGCTTTGAAACGAAAGAGCTTCGTATGCCGTTGACAGAGATGGAAGCATCAAATGTAACTCGCTTGAAGGCGGCAATGGAAAAGATAGTCATGCATTAAGCTATTATAGAGAGCGGGTAATACAACAAGTGATTTATAAGTTATATTATACTTGCACATAGAAAATAATAATAAAGTTAAATGGAGATTTAATAAACATGGCAAAACAAACTTGGAAACCAGGAAACATGCTTAACCCTGTACCAGTGGTTATGGTGTCTGTAGCAGATAAAGAAGGAAATAATAATATCATTACCGTTGCATGGGTGGGCACAGTCTGTAGCAATCCACCTATGGTATCTATTTCTGTTAGACCGGAACGTTATTCTTATCAGATGATAGAAGAAACCGGTGAGTTTGTAATTAATCTGACTACAGAAGAACTGGTAAAGGCTTGCGATTACTGTGGCGTAATCAGTGGTAGAGACGTAGACAAATTCAAAGAAATGAATCTGACACCATTTACAATGGAAAATTGCAGTGTACCAGCCATTAAGGAGAGCCCTGTGAATATTGCATGCAGAGTGGTGGAGAAGAAGGAACTTGGTAGTCATCATATGTTTCTTGCTGAAGTAGTCAGCGTGACGATAGAAGATGAGCATATGAATGAAGCTGGAAAGTTTTTGATTAATGAGCTTGGACTTGTGATGTATTCGCATGGAGAGTATTTTTCCATGGGAGAAAAGCTCGGAAAATTTGGGTATTCGATACAGAAGAAATAACGATTTAGCTTACAATTAGGTTTTGTTAAATTATACGAAAAGAGCCAGTTGATATATGTTGACTTTGCACGCGCTTTCGCTTATAAGCGTTTCGTAGCGGTACTAAGCTCGCGACGATGACAATCGTCGCTCCCTAAGTGCCGACGACGCTTAAAAGTGCGCATTCAACATATATCAACTGGCTCTTTTCTTACATATCTACAAATCTATCATTGTAAGCTAAATCGTTATATAATGCAGGACGATAAGCCGGGTTATGTCGTTGGGTGATCATCTATCTAGGACGACTGTTACCAGCCGCCTCAAGCGACCTACCTAAAGCTAGCGGGCCACGTCAATGCTTTGTTTCGGTCTTGCTTCGGATGGGGTTTACATGTGCCCTCTCTGTTACCAGCGAGGCGGTAGTCTCTTACACTGCCATTCCACCCTTACCAGATATACTGGCGGTATATTTCTGTTGCACTTTCCTTAGAGTTTCCTCCACCGGCCGTTAACCGGCATCCTGCCCTATGAAGCCCGGACTTTCCTCACCTGCGGCCTTTCGGCACTCGCAGCCGCGATCACCTGTCCTGCAATTTATTAATATACACATTTGAATGAAAAAATGCAAGCAATTATAAAGTGCGACACTTATTTATTATGAAAATATAAAATCTCTCTTAAAAGACAATAACTCCATTGACGTCAAACTTTTTCCCATGTAAT
The DNA here is from genome assembly GCA_045603165.1 of Agathobacter sp. Taxonomy (GTDB): domain Bacteria; phylum Bacillota; class Clostridia; order Lachnospirales; family Lachnospiraceae; genus Roseburia. The sequence continues at coordinate 14,323 of JAZULP010000023.1, forward strand.
ATGCTAAAAGAAGTCATATTCGATAAAATGCTTCATATGACTTTGTAGATAGTGCAATTATTTTTACAGAAACGGAGAATCCTTGAATGAAAGAAAAATTTATGAGATTTATGCAAGGCAGAAATGGTTTTGACCAGTTGTCACAGTTTTTAAATACAGTAGTGCTAGTGATTCTTATTATTTCACTTTTTGTCCACTGGGCCCCCTTATATTATTTAGGAATTGCCTTACTTATATATATGTATTTTCGTGTATTTTCCAAAAATATACCGAAGCGTTATGCAGAAAATCAGAAATTCTGCAACCTTCGCTATGATGCGGCAATCAAACGAAATAATATGAAAAAAGAATGGCAGCAGCGCAAAATTTATCGTTTTTATCGTTGCCCAATTTGTAATCAAAAGGTGCGCGTTCCAAAGGGACGTGGTAAAATTTGTATTACCTGCCCAAAATGTAGAGCAGAGTTTGTAAAGAAATCATAGCATGGAGGCTATATGTTTGGTTATATTAATGTAAACAAATCAGAGTTATCCGAAGAAAATAAAAGAATATATCAAGCATATTATTGTGGATTATGTCAGCGCCTTTATGCTCATTGTGGGAAAAGAGGTCAGATATTATTAAGCTATGATATGACCTTTCTGGAGCTGCTTTTGACAGGCTTGTATGAGCCGGATAAACAGGAGAGAGAATTTACCTGTATGGTTCATCCTACCAAAAAGCAGACCTCATATGAGAACGAAGTTTCCGATTATTGTGCAGCAATTAATGTGCTCCTGGCATATCACAATCTTGTGGATGACTGGAAGGATGATAAGAAATTTTCCAAAAAGAGGATGGCAGATTTTATTCGCAAAAATTATGAAGAATTTGCACAGCAGTATCCAAGGCAGGTCAAAGCTATTGAGACCTATATGCATAATTTGGCGGAATATGAGAAAAAGCAGGAGACCAACATTGACCTTGTGGCTGGGCTCACAGGGGAAATGCTCGGTGAGGTCTTTGCATGGAAAGAGGATGAATGGTATAATGAATTAAAAACGTTGGGTTATTATATGGGCAAGTTTATTTATCTTATGGATGCCTACGAGGATATCGATAAAGATGAAAGAAGGGATGCCTATAATCCACTCCGCAACCTAAGGAAGGATAATCCAAAGGATTTTGAAACCTTGACGAGACTCATGATGACAAGCATGATGTCAGAATGTGCCAAGTCCTTTGAGCGTTTGCCTATTTTGCTCCATGCTGATATTTTGCGCAATATTTTGTATTCAGGGGTGTGGACAAAGTACGAATACATCCAGTTGAAAAAGAAAAAGAGGTTAAAAAAATGATGGATCCATATCAGGTGCTCGGGCTTGCTCGCGGTGCCTCGGATGAAGAGATAAAAAAAGCATATCGAAATCTTAGTAGAAAATATCACCCAGATGCTAATGTAAATAACCCCAATAAGGAGCAGGCAGAAGAGAAATTCAAACAGGTACAGCAGGCTTATGACCAGATTATGAAGGAAAAGCAGCAGGGCGCCAGCTATGGTTATGGGAATTCTCATCAAGAGGATTATGGCTATGGTGGATTTGGTGGCTATTATAGCAATGGTAGAAGCACTTATCAGGAAGAAAATAGCAGGCTTCAAGCTGCGGCCAACTATATCCGTAATGGCTATTACAAGGAAGCCTTTAACGTATTGAATGATATTCCGTTCAGTGAACGAAATGGTAGATGGTATTATTACAGTGCTATGGCAAATCAGGGTGTAGGTAACACTGCTACAGCATTGGAGCACATTCGTCGTGCGGTAGAACTTGAGCCAAGCAATATTCAGTATCGTCAGTTCCAGCAGAATCTGGAATATGGTGGCACCTGGTATACCTCTATGGGTAGCGGATATGAAAGACCATACTCTGGCAGTGAATGGTGTTTTCGAATGATACTACTCAATTTATTCTGTAACTTCTGTTGTTGCAGACCGTGTTAAAAGAAACTATAATGGAGACTGTGATAGAAATGTCACAGTCTTTTTTATTTAATAGGAAAATTTTTTAGGAGAAAAATATGAAAAAAATATGGATGGTTATTTTGGTGACTATGTTGTTGTTTTGTTGTCAAGGATGCAAAAGTGAAGGTCTATCCAACAGTTCACTTGATGGTAGTGCGCTCCAGGAACAGGTAGGAGACAATCAGGTAAATACACAGGGAGAAGCAGAAGTAGACTCAAAGAAAGAAACAGAGCTGGAAGAAACGCAGAGCACTCCAGAGATAAAGGAAATTATTATCAGTGCAGTAGGAGATTGTACCTTAGGAACCAATCAGAAGCAGTCCTATAGCAATTCCTTCGATGAGTATTACGATAAGTATGGTGAAGCTTATTTTTTGAAAAATATAAAAAGCGTATTTGAAGAAGATGATTTTACGATTATAAACCTCGAAGGCACATTGACCAATTCCGAAAATATAAGAACCTCAAAAGAATGGAATCACAAGGGAAAACCAGAATATGTGAATATTTTGTCCAATGCATCGGTGGAGGCAGTCACACTGGGTAATAATCATATCATGGATTATCAGCAGGATGGTGTAGATGATACCATTGCAACTGTGGAAGGTGCAGGACTTTCCTATGCATTAAGTGGCGACTGGGGAAACCAATTTGGCTTGTATGAGACAAAAGGGGTCAAGATAGGCTTTGTATCCGTAAATGAATACTACGATGGCAATCGTGTTTATGATTGGCTGGAGGATGGTCTGGCAAAGCTTCGTGAACAAGGAGCGGATATTGTCATTGCAGCTATGCATTGGGGTGGAGATAAAATTCACACACTCGAAGAAAATCAGAGAGTTATGGGGAAATGGTGTATCGACCAGGGCTTTGATTTGGTGCTGGGGTCTCATCCACATGTACTTCAGGGAATTGAAGAATACAATGGCAAATATATTGTGTATAGTATGGGAAATTTCTGCTATGGTGGTAGTAGAAATCCGGCAGAAAAGGAGTCTATGATTTTTCAGGCATCCTTTACCTTTATAGATGGTGTATTACAGCCACAAACAGATGCTCGCGTGATTCCATGCCGATTGTCTTCTGTGACAGATAAAAATGATTACTGTCCAGTAGTTTTAGAAGGTGAAGAGGCGAGGGAGGTTTTAGCACAGCTAAATAGCTACTCCGAAGAATTTGGGCTGGTAATTGACGAAACCGGTCATATCTTAGCAGATTAAAAAACTTTTAAATGCAATGCATTTTGTCTTGAACTTTGACATTGATTGAGCTATGATGAAAAAAATGTGTGTAAAAATAGGAGGAATAAAATGAGACATTTAATCAGTCCATTGGATTTCTCAGTGGAGGAGTTGGACAAGCTATTAGACCTTGCCAATGACATTGAGAACAATCCGGATAAGTATGCAGATGCTTGTAAAAGAAAGAAACTTGCTACATGTTTCTACGAACCAAGTACAAGAACAAGACTTAGTTTTGAAGCAGCCATGTTAAATCTTGGTGGTTCTGTTTTAGGCTTCGCAGGAGCTGATTCTTCATCAGCTGCAAAAGGCGAAAGCGTGTCTGATACCATTCGTGTGATTTCCTGCTACGCAGATATATGTGCAATTCGTCATCCAAAGGAAGGAGCAGCATTAGTAGCCGCTTCCAAATCAGGTATTCCTGTTATTAATGCTGGTGACGGTGGACATCAGCATCCTACCCAGACGCTTACCGATCTCCTTACCATTCGTTCCTTAAAAGGCAGATTAGACAATATTACTATTGGTCTGTGCGGAGATTTGAAATTTGGGCGTACAGTACATTCCCTAATTCATGCGCTAGTACGTTATAAAAATGTAAAATTTGTACTGATTTCACCAGAAGAGCTACGTGTCCCAGGCTATATTCTTGAGGATGTATTAGAAGCAAATGGAATCGAATACAAGGAAGTGGAACGTCTTGAAGATGCGATTGGTGAACTGGATGCACTCTATATGACCCGTGTGCAGAAGGAACGCTTCTTCAATGAAGAAGAATATATTCGTTTAAAAGACTTCTATATTTTGAATAAAGAGAAAATGAATCTTGCAAAAGAAGATATGCTTATTCTTCATCCGCTACCTCGTGTAAACGAAATTGCAGTAGAGGTGGATGATGACCCAAGAGCCGTATATTTCAAACAGGCACAGTATGGTGTTTACGTTCGTATGGCACTTATACTGACTCTGTTAGGTATTGAAGTGTAGAGTGGAGGTAGCTATGTTAAATATTAGTGGAATTAATGAAGGCTTTGTATTAGACCACATTCAGGCTGGAATGAGTCTTCAGATTTACAATGACCTGAAATTAGACAAACTCGATTGTACTGTTGCAATTATCAAAAATGCAAGAAGTAGCAAAATGGGTAAAAAGGACATTATAAAGGTAGAATGTCCAATTGAAGCACTGGATTTGGATATCCTTGGTTTCATCGACCATAACATTACCGTAAATGTTATCAAGGGTGACCGCATTGTAGAAAAACGTTCTCTGATACTTCCAACAGAAGTAAAAAATGTAATAAAATGTAAAAATCCTAGATGTATTACATCTATTGAGCAGGAGTTAGACCAGATATTCCAGCTTACTGACCCATTAAAAGAAGTATATCGTTGCAAATACTGCGAAGAAAAATTTATCAATCCAAATAGAAGAAAGTAAAATGATGAACCCCTCAGGCTATACGGTCATAGACTGAGGGGTTTCCTATATTTTACTGAGCAAGTCAACATGAAGGTCTAGGGATTTTTCCTCTTGATTTACCTCTAACAGGATTTTTTCATATAACAAGCCAGCTATCATCCAAAACGGCAGGTAATCGGGCCTGACAATTCCTTTGATGGAGTATTTAGCATCTTCATAGCTCCAGGGACAAGCATCGATAGCAGTTAACACACTTCCGGTAATATATTCTCCTGTCATAATAGCGACTCCGTAAAGAAGGCCACGTCCAATCGCAGGCCAGTTTTTTATTTTCGGATAAATCAGATCAATCCCTGCGGCCATTCCATAGATGGGAAACATCCATGCAGAGGTTTGTCCCATCATCTTTTTATCCTTTTTTATGGCTGCACTTACAGATGTAAAAGCCACCTCGATACACCATCCAGTTAATCCACATACAATAAATTTTTTCCCTCGCATAAAACCCCTTTCTATTTTCATTATTAACTAAAAAAAATTGTAATATTCACTATTTTGCCTTATAATGAAATGAAGTATGCATAAAATATTTTTTGAGGTGAAGCAGTGTCAAAATACGCCAATGTAATAGTAGATATTTCACACGAAAAACTAGATAAAACATTTCAGTATCTCATTCCGGATGAACTACAGGAGCAGGTGGGACTAGGCGTATTGGTTGACATACCCTTTGGTAATCGTTCCATAACCGGATATGTGGTGGAGCTTACCGATGAAGCGGAATTTGATGTGAGCCGCCTTAAGTCGATTATCGGGGTGAAAAAGGATGGTATTCCCATTGAATCTCAGTTGATTGCACTGGCAGGGTGGATGCGCAAAAATTATGGTGGTACCATGAACCAGGCATTAAAAACGGTAATTCCCATCAAACAAAAAACCAAAGCAGTTGAACGAAAAAGATTAAAGCTTCTGCTCAGTAAAGAGGAAGCCATGCATACCCTTGCATTGTTTGAGGCAAAGCATTTTACGGCAAAAGCCAGACTGCTTCGAGAGCTTATGCAAGAAAGAGAACTTGATTACTCTGTAGTTACACAGAAACTTCATGTGCCGGTGGCTACGATAAAGAATCTGGAAACTCAGAATATATTAAAAATCGAGGTGTCCAAGGAATACCGCAATCCTGTGAATCATTTGCAAAGCAAGGGATATCATTTAACCCTGAATGAAATACAACAGGCAGTAGTAGATACAGTAACTGCTGATATGACAGCAGGAATTTCAAAAACCTATCTTTTGAAGGGGGTTACAGGTAGCGGAAAAACGGAAGTCTATATGGAGCTGATTGCACATACAATAGCGAATGGAAAGCAGGCAATTGTACTTATTCCGGAAATTGCCCTGACTTACCAGACAGTGATGCGTTTTTATAATCGTTTTGGTGATCGAGTATCTATTATGAATTCCAGATTGTCGGCAGGAGAACGATATGACCAGTATCTTCGTGCAAAAAATGGAGATATTGATATCATGATAGGTCCACGGTCTGCATTGTTTACTCCATTTTCCAGACTGGGACTGATTATTATAGATGAGGAGCATGAAGGCTCCTACAAAAGTGAGCCAATTCCGCGTTATCACGCAAGAGAGACAGCCATTGAAAGGGCGCGAATGAATGATGCCAGTGTGGTTCTAGGCTCTGCGACCCCTTCCATAGATAGCTATTATCATGCAAAGCAAGGCGATTATAAATTGTTGGAGCTGTCACAGCGGGTGCAGGAAAAACCGCTTCCAACCTGTGAAGTAATTGACTTACGGGAAGAACTACGAAAAGGAAATCGTTCTATTTTCAGTGAGCGCTTGCAAGATTTGATAGAAGAACGGCTGACAAAAGGGCAGCAAACGATGCTGTTTCTTAATCGTCGTGGTGTGGCGGGCTTTATGTCCTGTCGAGCCTGTGGACATGTGGTGAAATGCCCACATTGTGATGTGTCCTTAAGTCAGCATAACAATGGAAAAATGGTTTGTCACTATTGTGGTTACGAAGAACCTACTCCAACCGTTTGCCCATCCTGTGGTTCCAAATACATTAGCGGATTTAAAGCTGGAACACAGAAAATTGAAGAGATGGTGAAAATACGTTTTCCAGAAGCGAGAGTGCTTCGCATGGATTTTGATACTACTCGTACCAGGGATAGTTATGAACAAATATTACAAGCCTTTGCTAATCAGGAGGCTGATATTTTAATTGGTACACAGATGATCGTAAAAGGGCATGATTTTCCAAATGTGACACTAGTAGGTGTACTTGCAGCAGATATATCGCTACATGTTAGTGATTTTCATGCGGCAGAAAGAACCTTTCAGCTGTTGACCCAGGCTGCGGGGCGTGCAGGGCGTGGTGACGAGCCGGGAGATGTGGTTATCCAAACCTATAATCCGGAACATTATGCAGTGCTGACAGCCAAGGCACAGAATTATGAAGAATTCTATAATCAGGAGATTATGTATCGGCAGATAGGATTTTATCCACCAATTTGGAATCTGCTGGTGATTATGTGTACATCGGAGCTGGAGCAAGAGTTAGCGACTGTATGTGAGAAAATCGTAATGCGTTTACAGAAGCACATCAATACGGAAGAAGGTCTTGTAGGACAACCAATTCAATTAATAGGACCGACAGAAGCGACTATTGCAAGAGTCAATGATATATATCGTAAGGTGATTTATTTAAAGACTAGTGATTATCAAAGGCTAGTACTTTTGAAGGATAAATTAGAATGGTATATGCAGGATAATCGAGATTTTCAGCATATATCTGTGCAGTTTGATTTTAACCCAATGAGTGGTTTTTAAGGAGGATAATGAAATGGCATTAAGAGAGATTCGTTTACAGGGAGATCCTGTATTAGAAAAGGTTTGTAAAGAGGTAAAAGAGGTAACTCCTCGTATTGTAGATTTGATTGACGACATGATTGAAACCATGTATGAAGCCAACGGCGTTGGTCTTGCTGCACCACAGGTAGGGATTCTTAAGCGTATCGTGGTAATTGATGTTGGCGAAGGTCCAATCGTTATGATTAATCCCAAAATTATCTATGAAGATGGTGAACAGGTTGGCGATGAGGGCTGCTTAAGTGTACCTGGTAAAGCGGGCTGTGTTACTCGTCCAAATCACGTTATTGCTCGTTTTTACGATGAAGAAATGAATGAATGTGAAATAGAAGGTACGGAGCTTCTGGCAAGAGCAATCTGTCACGAACTAGAACACTTGGAAGGACACCTTTATGTAGAAAGAGTGGAGGGCGAGCTTCACGATGTAACCTATGAGGTGCCAGAAGAAGAGTAGAGACTGCTCAATGGATATGTATATTTATTATAGGCAATTGGAAAACGACGCCTCAGATTTTTCAATCGCAAAATATAGAAGGGAGAAATATCGATGAGAGTTATCTTTATGGGAACTCCGGATTTTGCAGTGGGAACATTAGAAGAAATCATAAAAGCCGGACATGAGGTGGTATTGGTTGTAACTCAACCAGACAAACCAAAGGGAAGAAGTGGTGCGTTACAGTTTCCTCCAGTAAAAGAGTGTGCGGTGGCACATGGTATTGAAGTGTTTCAGCCTACTAAAATTCGGTTAGAAGAAAATGTAGAATATCTTCGTAAATATGATGCAGATATTATGGTGGTAGCTGCCTTTGGACAGATATTGCCACAGAGTATTCTTGATATGCCAAAGTATGGATGTATTAATGTCCACGCTTCGCTTTTGCCAAAATATCGTGGTGCAGCACCAATTCAGTGGTCTATTTTAAATGGCGATACAGTCACAGGTGTGACGATTCAGCAGATGGACATTGGTATAGATACAGGAGATATCCTAGCAAAACGTGAGGTGGAAATTTCTCAAGAAGAAACAGGTGGAAGTTTGTTTGATAAATTAGCGATTGTTGGGGCAGAATTATGTGTAGAGGTAATGAATGCTATTGCAAATGACACGGTTATTCGTATACCACAGAACCATGACGATGCAACCCATGTTTCTATGATTAGTAAGGATTTGGGCTATATTGATTGGAACAAATCAGCAGCAGAAATCGAATGCTATGTACGTGGTTTAAATCCATGGCCAAGTGCTTATACAAAGCTGGATGGAAAAACTTTTAAAATCTGGAAAGCGAAGGTGATAGCGGGTACGTCGAATTTAGAACCGGGTCAGGTTGCTAATATAACCAAGGATTCCATCGAGGTGCAGACCGGTGATGGTTTGCTTTCGCTTGTAGAAGTACAGTTAGAGGGAAAGAAACGTATGGAGGTAGATGCATTCTTACGTGGCTATAAGCTGGAAGCAGGAACGAAGTTAGTTGATAGTTTAGTCAAATAACAATGTCTCGCTGAGGATACGCAGTCTGCCGAGCAGAAATAAACAGTTAGGTTGAAAAGGAGTAATTCGATGTTTTTTTGGGACTATACTTATATTTTAGTATTGATTGGCGCAATCATATGTATGATTGCATCAGCTAATGTGAAATCAACTTACAAAAAATACGCATCTATGCGTAGTATGACAGGCATGACAGGTGCCCAGGCGGCAGAACGACTGCTTCGCAGTGCGGGAATCAATGATGTCCGTGTTGGACATGTATCCGGAGAATTATCAGACCATTATAATCCCTCCAGCAAGGTGGTGAATTTGTCAGATTCTGTATACAATTCCAATTCTATAGCAGCCATTGGAGTAGCCGCTCATGAATGTGGACACGCGATTCAGCATGCAAATGGGTATGTTCCGTTGAATTTACGAAGTGCTTTTGTACCTATCGCAAACTTCGGTTCGAGACTGGCATGGCCACTAATTTTTATTGGCATATTAATCAATTCGGAATCCTCTCAGATGATTATCAATGCAGGGATTGTTCTATTTTCCTTTGCAGTTATTTTTCAGCTGATTACATTGCCAGTGGAATTCAATGCATCCAGTAGAGCATTGGTGTTGTTGGAGCAGCAAGGGATTCTCAGTCAGCAGGAGCTACCATATACCAAAAAGGTGTTAGGAGCGGCGGCACTGACCTATGTGGCAAGTGCGGCAGCATCTATTTTACAATTGCTTCGTTTGATTATATTGTTTGGAGGCAGAAGAAGAAATGACAACTAGTGGCGTTAGCGTAAGAGAGCTTGTGCTTGATATTTTGCTAGAGGTTAATGAAAGGGAGCAGTATTCCCATTTAATGATACGAGACGTTTTAAACAAGTATCAGTATCTGGAAAAACAAGAACGTGCCTTTTTGACCCGTTTGGCAGAGGGGACCATTGAGCATATGCTGGAAATGGATTTTATCATCAATTCCTTTTCAAAAGTCAAAGTCAAAAAAATGAAACCACTGATTCGTAACCTTCTTCGTATGAGTGTATATCAGTTGAAATATATGGATGCAATTCCGGATGCCGCTGTTTGTAATGAAGCGGTAAAGCTGGCAAAAAAACGAGGTTTTGGACAACTGCGAGGGTTTGTCAATGGCGTGCTTCGCAGCATTGCCAGAGAATTGGATAAATTGCAGTATCCAGATGAAGCGCTGGAGCCTGTAGAGTTTCTGAAGGTAATGTATTCTGTACCAGCTTGGATGATAGAGCAATGGATGCCAGATTATGGATATGCTCAGACTAAGGAAATCTGCCAGAACTTTTTGGCGCAACGTCCAATTACCATCCGTACGAATCAAACTAAAATCACACCAGAGGATTTGCAGAAGAAGCTGGAGCAGGAGGGCGTTTTCATAAAACCGGTAGAGGGCCTTTCTTATGCCTTTGAAATCGAAGGCTTTGATTATTTACAGTCCTTGCAGACCTTTCAGGATGGCTTGTTCTACGTACAGGATATCAGTTCTATGATGGTGGCAGAAACAGCTCAGCCTAACCATAACGACTATATCATTGATGTATGTGCAGCTCCTGGTGGGAAAAGCTCTCATTTGGCGGAAAAAATGGAGGGAACCGGAATCGTAGAAGCCAGGGATTTGACACAATACAAGATTTCGCTTATCGAAGAAAATATAAAACGGCATGGATTGGAAAATATGAAGGCAGTGCAGATGGATGCAACTGTTTATGACGAAGCCTCCAAAGAGAAAGCAGATATTCTAATATGCGATTTACCATGCTCTGGTTTAGGTGTTATGGGCAAAAAGACAGATATCCGTTATAAAATGACACCGGAAAAACAAAGCAACTTGGTACAGTTGCAAAGAGAAATCTTAGAAACGGTACATACATATGTAAAACCGGGTGGAACCCTTGTGTATAGTACTTGCACGATTCACAAAGCGGAAAACGAAGGTAACGTGGCATGGTTTGTAGAAAAGCATCCAGAGTTTGAGCTACTTTCCCAGCAGCAGATGTTTCCGGGTAGATTGTGCCATGATGGATTTTTTATTGCAAAATTAAAACGCAAAGCATAGACGAAAGAGATGAATAATATGATGGAAAGAATAGATATCAAATCTTTAAGCCTGTCGGAGCTTACGGGGCTTGTGGAGGAGATGGGAGAAAAGGCATTTCGTGCAAAGCAGCTTTATCAATGGATACATGAAAAGCATGTAGACAGCTTTGCAGAAATGAGTAATATCTCAAAGAAATTCATAGAACAGCTTCAGGAAAAAACATACCTTACCACTTTAAAAAAAGAAGAGGTGCAGATATCCAAGCTGGATGGTACCAGAAAATATTTGTTTCTACTGGAAGACGGAAATGTTATAGAAAGCGTGTTGATGCGTTATAAGCATGGGAATTCCGTGTGCATTTCCTCTCAGGTGGGGTGTAGAATGGGCTGTCGTTTCTGTGCATCCACATTGGATGGACTAGTAAGAGGATTGACTCCGGGAGAGATGCTGGACCAGATTTACCAGATTGGAAAGGATATTGGAGAACGCATTTCCAATGTCGTAGTTATGGGAACAGGAGAGCCTTTGGATAACTACGATAATTTGTTGAAGTTTATCCAAATGCTTACCGATGAATATGGCATCAACATCAGTCAGAGAAACCTGACGGTCTCTACCTGCGGTATTGTACCACGAATGAAGGAGCTGGCAGATGAAAAGCTGTCCATTACGCTGGCGCTTTCTTTACATGCATCCAACCAGATGAAGCGTTTGGGGTTGATGCCTGTCGCAAACAAATATGATATCTATGAGGTTATCGATGCGTGTAAATATTATTTTCACCAGACCGGCAGACGTATTACATTTGAATACAGTCTGGTAGGTGGAGTGAACGATACCGACGAGGATGCCAAAGAACTATCCCAGTTGATTCGTGGTATCAACTGTCACGTAAATCTCATTCCAGTGAACCCAATCAAGGAGAGAGCCTATGTGCAGTCCAATGCAGAAGTCATAGAAGCCTTTAAAAATAAGCTGGAACAATGTGGTATCAATGTAACCGTCCGACGGGAAATGGGCAGGGATATTGATGGTGCCTGTGGACAGCTTCGTAAGCGATATAAAGAGAATAATGGATAGAGAAAAAGAGTCGGTTTCGGCTCTTTTTTGTACACTTGCCCTTTTTTTATTTGTATGCTAAAATAGTATGATGTATTTAGTATGTCTAGTGGTAGCATTAGCATATAAATGGTAAAGAAAGGGCAATGGAGAAATGAGAACGTTTTCTTTAACGGATACGGGAGTCTTGCGCACGATGAATCAGGACTACTGTTTTTCTTCAGATACTCCGATAGGGAATTTACCGAATTTGTACATAGTCTGCGATGGTATGGGCGGACATAAGGCCGGAGAATATGCTTCCCGCTATACGGTGGAACGTATTGTAGCATCTGTTTCCAGAAGCAAATCAAAAGACCCGGTTCGTATTATACGCGATGCCATTAGAAAGGCGAATGAGATTTTGGTGATTGAATCCCGAGAAGATGAAGAAAAGAAGGGCATGGGAACGACTGTTGTGGTAGCAACGATTCTTGAGCATAAGCTGTATGTGGCGAATGTGGGGGATAGTCGTTTGTATGTGATTGGAGATACAATTCAACAGGTTACCAAAGATCATTCCTATGTTGAGGAAATGGTTCGCATGGGTAAAATGGAACGCGAAGATGCGTTGTATTTTGAGAAGAAAAATGCAATCACCAGAGCCGTTGGAGCAACAGACAAAATCGATGTTGATTTCTTTGAAATTGATTTAGATGAATCTGATATCATACTTATGTGTTCCGATGGCTTATCCAACATGGTAACAGATGAACGGATTTTCCAAATTGTAATGTCGTCTGTGCAGACAGAGGCAATTGCGAAGACACTTATAGATGAAGCAAATAAAAATGGTGGGCAGGACAATATTACTGCAATAGTTTTAAAACCATATTCTGATGAGGTGAAAGAATGTTAGAGACCGGTATGTTTTTAGTAGACAGATACGAAATTTTAAGTCAAGTTGGCGTTGGCGGAATGGCTGACGTATACAAAGCAAAGGACCATATTTTAGGTCGCATTGTAGCAATTAAGGTGTTAAAGGCAGAATTTTCCGAGGATATCAACTTCGTAACAAAATTCCGCACAGAAGCACAGTCAGCAGCGGGCTTGGAGCATCCAAATATTGTGAATATTTATGATGTAGGAAGCGAAAATGGCTTGCACTTTATTGTAATGGAATATGTAGAAGGTATTACATTAAAAACCTATATTGAGAAAAAGGGTCAGCTTTCATTTAAAGAAGCAACCAGTATTGCAATCCAGGTTGCTAGAGGTATTGAAACTGCTCACAATAAAGAAATTACCCATAGAGATATCAAACCACAGAACATTATTATTTCTACAGAAGGAAAAGTAAAAGTAACAGACTTTGGTATTGCACGTGCAATTAGCTCCAATACCATCAGCTCTGAGGTAATGGGCTCAGTACATTATGCTTCTCCAGAACAGGCAAGAAATGGCTTTATTGACGGAAGAAGTGATATCTATTCTTTGGGTATTGTCATGTATGAAATGGTAACAGGACGTGTACCATTTGATGGAGAAACCACAGTAGCTGTTGCTATCCAACATCTACAGGAAGAAATGGTTGAGCCAAGTTCTTATGCACCTGAGCTTCCAATCAGTTATGAAAAGATTGTATTGAAATCTACACAGAAAAATCCAGAACGCAGATATCAGACCATTGGTGAGCTGTTGGCAGATTTGCGTAAGGCACTTGTAACTCCGGATGAGGATTTCGTAGTAATCGCCCCAGTAGTATTGGGCGATACACGCATTATTAACGGAAACGAATTAGATGAGATTCAAAATTCAGCAAATGATGCAGATTTGGAAAGTGAAAATGGCTTTGCATCTGTGGACGACGAAGAAGAAGAGGAAGAATTTGAAGAGGATGACAACGAAGATGCTTCTGGCTTCTTAGATCCTAAGATGGAAAAAATTGTAACTATCGGAGGTGTTGCACTTGCGGCAGTGATTGTGATTATTGTTGCATTTTTAGCTGGTAATATCATTTTTGATATGATGAATTTTGGCGGAAGTGATACAGAATCTCAACAGACAGAGAGCACACAAAATACGGAAACCGACGATACTGAAGAGGTAGAACAGGTGGAAATGATTGACATTCTGGATATGTCAGTTAAGGAAGCGAAAGAGGAATTGGAAGACATCGGTCTTGAGTTGAATGTAGTAGCGTACAAGGAATCTGAAGAAGAAGACGGTACAATTCTTGAGCAGAGTGAACCTGCTGGAAATATGGTTGACAAAGGCTCTACAATCTCTGTAGTTGTTGCCGGAACCAATGTAAATGTTGAAAAGGTAGAGGTTCCTAGTGTTGTAAATGCCACAGAAGAAGACGCATACAACAAGTTAACGGCAAAAGGCTTCCTTGTAACTAGAGAATATGCAACTAGCGATACTGTAGCAAAAGGATATGTTGTTTCTCAGACTCCAGAAGGTGGTAGCAAAGAGGGTAAAGGAACTCGTGTAACCATCGTAATTAGTACAGGACAGAATACCAAGACGGTACCAAACCTGGTTGGCAAAACAGAATCAGAAGCAGTTGCCAAACTAAAAGAGCTTGGTTTTGTTGCAAATGTAGTAAAACAGTCCAGCGGTGGAAAACAGCCAGCTGGTAAGGTGTTTGAGGTTCAAGGTGCTGGAAGTGAAAAACCAGTGGGAAGCATTATTATTGTGTATGTAAGTAATGATGAAGAACCTGAAACAGCAAAGGTGCCAGATTTAGCTGGCAAAAAACAGGCAGATGCTGAAAAAACTTTGAAGGATTTAGGCTTTAAGGTTACTGTAAAAACGGGAACCAATGATGTTTATAATAAAGGCGTAGTATTTAAGGTTGACGGTGTAGGCACCGAAAAAGAAATAGGAAGTACGATTACTATTTATGTAAGTACTGGTTCCGCAGATGAGAATACCGATTCTAGCGAAGATTCGGGCAATGGCAGTACAGGTTCAAGTGAAGACGAAGGAACAGGAACAGGAACAGGTACAGGAATAGGTACCGGTGGTGCTAATTAATTATCATTGACGTCTATAAAACAGGTAAATAATGCAAGGTAAGATTGTAAAAGGAATTTCCGGTTTCTACTATGTTCACGTAGTAGGAACCGGAATTTATGAATGTAAGGCAAAGGGAGCCTTCCGCAAGCAGAAAATAAAGCCTCTAGTAGGGGATAATGTAGAAATTGCGGTAATTGATGAAGAAAACAAAAAAGGAAATGTAGAACAGATATTACCTCGTACAAAGGAGTTGATTCGTCCCGCAGTTTCCAATATTGATATGGCTCTGGTGATTTTTGCCGCTGCAAAGCCAGACCCAAATTTTAACCTACTGGACCGTTTTTTATGTATGATGGAATACCAGAAGGTGCCAGTGACAATTTGTTTTAATAAATGTGATTTGATAACAGAGGAGCAGAAGCAGGAGCTAGAGGCTATTTATAAGCCAGCTGGCTATGAAGTGCTTTTTACCAGCGCAAAGGCTGGAATAAATCTGGATGTCTTACAAGGTGTTTTAGAAGGAAAGACTACCGCAGTAGCAGGGCCATCCGGAGTAGGGAAATCTTCCTTGATTAATCAGCTACAGGATGAAATCTGTATGGAAACAGGCCAGATTAGTCAGAAGATTGAAAGAGGAAAACATACTACCAGACATTCTGAAATGATTCCATTGAAGAATGATGCCTATATCATGGATACACCGGGATTTAGTTCTATGGATATGCCAGGTTTTGAAAAAGAGGATTTGTGGACATGCTATCCAGAGTTTAAGCCACATGAACCATATTGTAAATTTCAAGGCTGTAGTCACATCAGTGAACCAAGCTGTGGTGTAAAGAGGGCTATGGAAGAAGGCAAAATCAGTCGTACACGTTATGATAATTATGTATTGCTTTACAACGAGATGAAACAGATACGAAAATATTAAACGTATGGAGGAAGATGAAAAATGAGCGGTTATTGTTTATCACCATCTATTTTAGCATCGGATTTTAGTAATTTGGGAGAACAGATTCGCCTTATTGATGAAGCCGGTGCACAGTATGTACACATTGATGTGATGGACGGGAAGTTCGTGCCAAGTATTTCCTATGGGATGCCAGTAATTAAATCGATTCGTCCATGTACTGAGCGTATGTTTGATGTGCATTTGATGATTGAAGAACCTGACCGTTACATTGATGAATTTGTAAAGGTTGGTGCAGATATTATTACGGTGCATGCGGAGGCTTGTGTACATTTGGACAGAACGATTGAAGCAATTAAGGAAAAAGGTGTCCTTGCAGGAGTTGCAATCAATCCAGCAACACCAGTTTCACAGTTGCTTCCGATTCTGCAGAAGGTAGATATGGTACTTATTATGTCCGTAAATCCTGGCTTTGGAGGACAAAAGATGATTCCATATACAATTGACAAGGTTCGTGAGCTGAAGGACATTGTAAGAGATAAGGGCTACAAGGTAGATATCGAAGTAGATGGTGGTATTACCTTGGAAAATGTGGAGCAGTTTTTAGATGCAGGTGCCAATATTATCGTTGCGGGCAGCTCCGTATTTAACGGCGAAATAGAAGAAAATGTTCGTTGTTTCTTAGATAAACTAAACGCATATTAGCAGAAAGAGTGAAGTATGAGATTTGTTATCATTTCCGGTGGAGACATTCAAGATGAATTCGCCTTGGAATGGTTACAACAGAATAAATATGACCAAATCATAGCTGCAGATTCAGGGGTGAATTTTCTATATCGCAATGGTATTTTACCAAATGTGATAGCAGGAGATTTTGATTCTGTGTCAGAGGAAAAGTTGGATGCATTCTCCGAAATGGAGGGTATAGAAATCCTTCGTTTAAATCCAATTAAAGACGATACAGACACTGAATTTGTCATTCATGAGGCTATCCGACGTGGAGCTACCGAAATTACCCTTCTTGGTGCTACAGGTAGTCGTTTGGACCATGTGCTGGCAAATATCTATTTGCTTGGAATTGGTTTGGAAAAAGGAATTGCTATAGAAGTGCTTGATTCTAACAATCGTATCCGTATGATAGCGGATAAGTTGGAACTTTCAAAAGTGAGACAATTTGGTGAATTTGTATCTATTTTACCAGTCAGAGGCGATGCAAAAGGTGTGACATTGGAAGGAATGAAATACCCATTAAAGGATGCAGATATATCATGCTTTTCATCTCTAGGTATTAGCAATGAGATAGTGGATGAAACCGCAAAGATTTCTGTGCAGCAAGGTATTTTACTCGTGATTGAATCACGAGAAATAGGATAATAGCTTTGTACGAATTGAGATTGGTTTATGATGATGTAGGAGCATTGTATGACTGATGAATTACTGAAAATTTTATGTCAGGTCACTCCAGAAGAGGAACGTCTGCGTAGTGGAAATCAGATAATAGAAAAAGAAATATATAGTTCAGACACATCAGAGAATGAAGATGTAGTGCACATTGACGCGGCAAAGCTGTTAGAGGATGGAAAACTAATTCAGATACGTACCCATACTCGTTTTGTGCATTTTCCGGTTCATAATCACAACTTCGTAGAAGTCGTGTATATGTGTCAAGGAAGCACACACCATGTCATAATTTGGCACGACAGCTTCACTATGATATGCGCTGGCTATCGAAAGAGATTAAGAAACGTACAGGACTTAACTATACGGATTTAGTACAAAATAAACGATTGAATCAGGCAGCATATTTACTGACCACTACCAATATGAATGTATTGGATATCGGTTTAGCAGTAGGGTACGATAACACCAGCTATTTTCACCGTATCTTTCAAAAGCAATTTGGTATGACGCCTAGAAAATATAGAATGGAGAATATGAGATAATATCAACTTGCGAATAAGGACACTTTTTTAAATGAAAGGTGTCCTTTTTTTGTTTTGTATTTTTTTTTAAACTGTATCTATGAATCTTTTGATATTAAAGTTTATAAATTAAGGAGAAGACAAAATGACAAGATATGAAAGTGCAAAAGCACAGTACGCAAAATATGGCGTAGACACAGATGCAGCTATCGCAAAATTAAAAGAGATTCCAGTATCTCTTCACTGCTGGCAGGGGGACGATGTTATCGGATTTGACCATGATGGCCCATTGACAGGTGGTATCCAGACTACAGGTGATTACCCGGGAAAAGCACGCACTCCAGAAGAGCTTATGGCAGATATGGACAAGGCAATGGGCCTTATGCCAGGAAAAAAGAAATTAAATATTCATGCATGTTATGCAGTTTTCGAAGAAGGGGAATACGCAGATCGTGATGCCTTAGAACCAAAGCACTTTGCAAAGTGGGTAGAATTTGCGAAAGAAAGAAAAATGGGTATCGACTTTAACCCGACATGTATCTCAGAATTCTTTGCAAAGGAAACTGGTATTCCATGTGTTATGAATATCTGGACAGGTGACGGATACAAGGACGTCCCAGCAGACCGCATGGGGTCACGTATGCGTTACAAAGAATCTATCGAAGAAATTTTATCTGTTCCATATGACAAAACCTTAGTAAAACCATGCGTAGAATCCAAGGTGTTTGGTATCGGTGTAGAAGCTTATACTACAGGAAGTGCAGAATTCATACATGGCTTTATGCCCCATCAGAAAATGTAATTTGAAGTTGGAGATGAGAATATGAGTGATATTATGAAAAAGTGGAAAGGCATTTTGTTGTGTTTCGTTATTGCTATACCATCATGGCTATTAGGAAAGAAACTTGAATTTCTCTCACTGTCTAGTTGATATGAGAAATTAATTATTTGTGTAAAATCCAAAAATCGCGCTACGTGATATATTGCTTGTCACGCTGCGTTATATACTAATATGGTCCTTGAAAGGAGGCAGGATATGTCATTATATACAACAGGAGAACTTGCAAAGAAGTGCAATGTTTCAGTAAGAACCATTCAATACTATGATGAAAGAGGTATTCTGGTACCAACGGATTTGACGGAAGGTGGACGCAGATTGTTCTCTGACAAGGATGTTGATACATTGGAAACCATTTGTTTCTTGAGAGACCTGGATATCTCAATTAAAGATATTGCTGAAATATTGGAATCCGATGAATCAAAAAAAGTAATCGAGCTTTTGCTTGATGATCAGAATAAAAACCTTCAGGCAGAGATTAGGAAGAAAACGGAGCAATTAGAGAAAATTAAAAACATAATAATTTTTTTAACTTCTTTTAAGGATGGCTCACAAAAAACAATTCATGACATAACGTCAATTATGGAAGAAAAAGAAAAACGAAAGAAATTGTACTAAAAAATGATTATCATAGCAATTTCGTTAGAGATTACCGAAATTGTCACTTTTGTTATTGGTATACTAAAAGGAAAATGGATACCATTTTTTGTGACTATGGCAGTGTTTA
>JAZULP010000024.1:0-11388 GCA_045603165.1 Agathobacter sp.
GAAAGGAGAAGGTATATTTGTAAATGACTGTTAGATGAGTCAATTACAATATACCAGGTAAAAATAACGTGTGTAAGGCAATTCGGGATTTAATGGAAGATAGTAGAGAAGAAGGCAGAGAAGAAGGGAAACGTTCTATGATAATCTATGCCATTAAGAAAAAGTTAGAAAAGAACAAAACTGTTGAGCAGATTTCAGATGAGTTGGAAATCAGTGTAGAAGAAGCTGAAAAGTATGTTTGTTTAATTTATAAAGAATTAAAAATATAAAAAAAAATTCTTGAACATATGATATTAGAGTAGTATTATTTTTCTATAATATCTTTACATTTAAGAAAGGTAAAAGGTGACAAAAATGATTAGATTTGTACTTACAAAAGACTATGATGATATGAGTAGAAAAGCTGCTAATATTATTGGTGCACAAGTTGTGAGCAAGCCTGATTGTGTATTAGGTTTAGCAACAGGTTCGACACCAATCGGAGCTTATGCTCGTTTAGTAGAAGGCTATGAGAATGGCGATTTGGATTTCTCTAAAGTGACTAGTGTGAACTTAGATGAATACAGAGGTCTTACACATGACAATGACCAGAGCTACTATTACTTCATGAATTATCACTTGTTCAGCAAGGTGAATATCGATACGAACAATACATATGTACCAGATGGTACAATTGTTGATGCTAATGAAGCTTGCCAGAAGTATGACGAAATCGTTCGTAATACAGGTGGTGTAGATTTACAGCTTCTTGGTATGGGTCACAACGGACATATCGGTTTCAATGAGCCAAGTGATGTATTTGTAAAAGGTACCAATTGTGTGAATCTGGCACAGTCAACTATCGATGCAAATGCTCGTTTCTTTGCTTCAAAAGAAGATGTACCTACACAGGCCTATACAATGGGTATTCAGACCATTATGAATGCAAAGAAAATTTTGGTAGTTGTTAGTGGTGAAGACAAAGCTCCTATCGTTGAAAAAGCGTTCTTCGGCGATGTAACTCCACAGGTTCCAGCATCTATTCTCCAGTTGCATCAGGATGTAATAGTTGTTGGTGATGAAGCTGCATTCTCTAAAATTAAAAAGTATTTATAAACAGCTAATAGCCTTCTAACATTGTGTTAGGAGGCTTTAGTTTATTTCAAAAATTTGCAAATCCGTTCTATTATTCTTTTTCAAAATTTCGTCTTTTCTGAAAGAACGTATGGTATATTGATGCTTTTTGTTGAATATCATAGAAATTTTCTTGCTATAAGGTGAAGTATTTTCATATTCTTCGATATGAAGTGTAGCACCATAGTGCTCCTTTATTCTCCAAATATCTACAAGTCCAATACCGCTACCACCGGTGTCTGCATGAGTGGTTAGCTGAGTCAATCCTAAGTTTACCAAAGAACGAACCTCAAATGGAATGCCACTGTCAGCAATTTCAAGGACAAATGCTTTTTCTAATTCATAAAACTGAAGTTGTATTTTACGTTTACATGAATAGCGAGTTGCAATGAGTGCGTTTTCCAATAAATCTGACAGCGCATGAGTCAAATCTTCCGCGGAAATAAAACGTGGAACATAATCCGTTAACTCAACCGCAATATGTACAGAAAATGTTATATTTTCTTCAAGTGCCTGTTTTTCCGTCAAGTTAAGCAATGCATCCAGAGAAAGAATTCTGGTGACATATTGCTTGCAACGTTTATAGTTTATGTCAGATAAGGTGTTCGCACGATTTCTTGAAAGGCTTCGAATTACTTCAATAAGCTCATTGCCTTTTGCCTGTTGTCCTTCATGATTTTCCATACCTGAAATTAGAAAGTCACATACAGCGTGTTCCATTGCAGGAATTCTTTTGTTATCCCAATGTATCAAGCGTCCAAGCTCTTGATTCTGTTCTGTTAATTTCTCAATGAGTTTATCTTTTTCCTGAACCTCCGTGCGCAAAGATTCTAATTCTCGAAACAGAAGGCGTCGTTTGTAAGTTTTGGTTAATTGTGTCTGCCACCAGTAAATGAGGATGGCAAGGGATGTAATAAATATAAATGGAGAAATTACTTGTATCCATAGGGAAGGAAGTTTAGTAGGTGTATTTGTGATGAATACGATAAGAAATAAGCATATGCTAGTTGCAATATTAATAAAGGTAGTCGTAAATAAGAATGGCATACCTTTATGAAAGCGCTTTATACGAAATATAGCAAATATGAGCATGATTTGTAATATAGAGGACACTAAAGCATACATAGGATAGGAGAAAAAAGGAATCCTATAGTGTAAAGGTGCAATTATAAGAATAGAAATAAAACTAGAAAATGCATGTGTGACAAGACTCATTTCAAAAGCAATTATGGTTGAAATAAAAGAGGCTTGAGGCTGTAAAGTAAATATGCTAATAGAAATCCAAAGTAAAATGATTGGTAAAATATATTCTAATTTAGGCAAAAATGAACTTAAAACATGTGATAAACTTGCAAATATAAATGATAATAGAAAAAATGCTATTTTATGAATTAAGTATTTAATAGTATGGTTCATTATTCTAAAGGAAATATAAGTGCAACATAGAAATATGCAGTAAAATTTAATAATATCAGCCATCATGATGTATTTTAAGGTATAAGGTTCCACCTTAAGTTTCCTTTCTGAAGATTTATAATAAAAACTAATCACCACATTTAATAGGGTGAAAATTGAGAGAGACGTATACTTTCAAAAAAAGAAAAGGAGGTATACGTTATGCCAGCTTGGCTTGAATGGGCATTTAATACTTGGTATGAATACTTTATGATGTAATACCCACCGGACCATGCGTAAGCATGGTCCATTTTCTTTTTATCCCAACATCCATCCTTAAGAAATAATCTTAACTCTCCTCATTCTCCTTCTTTATCTTCAACGCATAATAGCTCACAAATTCCATCAATGTAGGACAACCACGTTCGGGACGAACCTTAGCGGTATAATATACCAGTAGGTCGTCAATGTCTGCAGATTGCCATGTTTGCTTAATTGCACTTTGCATGGCTCGTTCAATACTTTTCTCACTTTTTTGATATTTTGGTACAAGTGCACGTGCCAGATTTCCTATATGTCCCTGAATGGTCAACAAAATAGCATCCACCAGATAGAGATAACCAATTAACTTTGTGCTAACGCCTAGAAGATCCAGTTCTCGCTGGATACGATTGATTAGCAGTTGTTCTGCCTGTGCGGGTGTCATATCTGGCAGTGGCAGTACGGTAGAGTTTTTCTTGCGGATAGCATTGCGCATCAGCAGTATATTTTCGATGACATATTCTGCACAATATCCGTCCTCGTATTTTGTTAACGTAAAGTCTGCACCCAGTTCTTTTGCTTGCTCCAAGGTCACTTCACTCATATTATTGGTAGTAATCAGGATATAAGGTGGATGATCTAGATGAAGCTTAGCCAATTCATGAAGAAAGATTAGCCCATTACCACCGCCACGATGTAGCTCTAAATCCAAAAGTATAACATTTGGCAGGTGCGAACGCACCAGGTTTAATGCGTCGTGTGCATTGTTTGTGGTTTCTACTAATTTTAACTCCTCGTGTCTTTCGATGGATTCCTTTAATTCTCTACATGCAGTGTTATCATCCTCAATGACTAAAATAGAAATTATGTTATTCATAGTTTTTCTCCTCTTGTAATAGGAAAATTATAGAAGAAATTTGTCGTAATGACAACAATTAGGAACGAAAAGTAAGGAATTTACCACTATTTTGTAACAAAAAGTAAGGGTAAAACCACAAAAAGGGGCGTAAAATTAGAATTATTATTTGGTAGGTGATTTTTATGAAAAAGAAAGAACCAAAATTATTGGAGGATTCCATTTGCGGAGCATTTCTGCCAGATACAGAAATGGAGTCTATGCATAACAAAAAGAAAACGATTTCAGAGCTTACGGGAAAAGATTATCTTCTCACCTCAGAGGAATGTCATTTTTTCCCGAAAGATATTTGGAAGCGAAAGGAAAACACGTATTATGTTATAACAGCAAAGAACGGTAAGACGTTAAAGCTAACGGCGAGGCAGTCCATCTTAACTAAAAATGGCTGGAAGCGTGCAAAGAATCTTGAGATTGGGGATCAAATGATGTGCTATGATTTCTTTGATGGTCGACAGTTCTATGCACTTACTGCAAAAGAAAAGATTGTGGGCGAAGAACTCATGGTATATAGCATTTCACTAGGTGATAGAACGATAATTGCAAATGGATTTATATGTTGCGATTATGATATGCAACAAGGGAGATAAAGGAGTAATTTTACTTCAATGACACTTAAAGGAGAAAGGATATGTATGTAAATGACCGTGATCAAATAAATTACCACGGATTTTTGAGAAGTGCGAGAGAAAGAAATGGTGCCAATCAGCCTCAGGTTGCAAAGGGAATATATACACATACTTCTTATAATCGCGCAGAAATGGGGGTACGTGTACCGGAGAAATTGGTGAGAGATCGGCTTACTTCACGAATTGGTTTTTCTGGTGAAAGATATGTGGAATATGTGTGTATCGTAGAATTACAGCAGTGGAAGCTTCGGCAGACCATAGTAAAAGCCTTGGCGCACAAGGATGTGCAGGTGGCAGAAGCAGCTTTGGCCGAATTGGCTGAGATATTTGATAAAGATAATACAGTTCAACTTCAATTTATGAAGTCTATGCGCTTTTTCTTATTACAATTAAAAGGCGCTTCTAAAGAGGAATTATGTGCCACTGTAAAAGAAGCGGTGGATTGCACGGTTCCTAATATCGATAAGGCACTCGTTGGCAAGCACCTTTTGGCAGAGCAGGAGTTAAATCTGATTGCAGAATATATGCGTTTAAAGGACTTTTCAGGCAATCCATCCAATGAAAACACCTGGCGGATTTTGGAATATCAAAAGATTATTTCTTATATCAATGGTTCGTTTATGGAGAATTTGCTAAAGGTCAAGGTTTATCCTAAGGTTACTCATTTTATATGTGAAGAATTGTTAAAAGAGGAAACACCATTGCATAAGCTTCGTGATGCTTTAAAGCTTTGTGATAAATCTCTGGAGTTGTTATTAGATACTCATCGTCTCTATTATTTCATGGAAATACTTGAATATAGAAAAGAAATTCTCTATCGTATGCTAAACTGTGATTTGGATGATTTTGAGAAAAAGGAATTGAATGCTAGCTTGGTGGAGAACGCGAAAATGGAGGAAGAATGGAAAGCGCGTTATGAGGCAGCTGGTGTTTCTCCATATATGGATAATAGTAGTTATCTGTATTGGGAAACAGAGTGTTGCAGTGCAGTAGAAACATTGGAAGCCAGAAGAAAGATGCTTCGTATTCCAAGAGCTACATTAAGGGAAGATATCTGTACGGAGCGAAGCCTAATTCGTATTGAAAGAACCAATTTGAGCCCATCCATGTTTGCGTTAAACAACCTTTTTGAGCGTATGGGCTTATGCGCAGAATATAGACGTGGACAAATAGTCAGCTTCAATACGTATTGTTTGGATATATACAAGAAGCTGGTGGAGGCAATGAATTCTTCACGCATGGAAACGTGTGAGACACATATCGCAGAATTAAAAGATGGATTGTGTATGCACATTTCCTTTAATCAACAGGAAGTAAAACGTATAGAAAATCTTTGTGCATACAGAAAGGGCGAACTATCTATGGAAGAATTGTATGAGCAAGCCATAGATGCGCTAGAGTGTACGTTACCAATCTGGGCATTGCATAATCACAAAAACAATTCCATGACATATTTCACTCGTTCAGAGCTGGCCTGTATATATGATGTGGCATTTATGGTGAAGGGACCAGATACCGAACGTAGTATAGAAGTGTTAAAGGACTATTGCTCTCAAAACATGAAAGAGGGAATTCATCCTGCACATTTAGGAGTCATGGAATTTTTGCTAAATGGTTTGTCTGCTCATTTGTCTGCAAATGGTGAAGAAGATAAGGCAAAGGCATTACAGAAGGAGCTGGTAAAGACTTGTCTTTTCTACAAACGCATGCCATTTTCCGTCACAAATCCAGGAGAAATCAATCTCATGTGGATAGAATAGCTATTAATTTTATCTATTTTGCCAAAATACACTTGGGTAAAATTAGTAAGTTTTCATAAAAAACAAAAATTTGATAATTAATTATTGAAGGTGACCATAGGTCACCTTTTATAATACACTTATAAGGTTTAAAATGAATTTATATGCGTCCGCGCAGGAAAAGGAGATTTCACTATGAAAGGTATAATTTTGGCGGGGGGGTCAGGCACACGTCTTTACCCACTTACAATGGTAACATCAAAGCAGTTGCTTCCTATTTATGACAAACCTATGATTTATTATCCTATGTCCGTTCTTATGAATGCAGGTATCCGTGATATTCTCATAATTTCAACTCCACAGGATACACCTAGATTTAAGGAATTATTAGGAGATGGACATCAGTTTGGTGTAAATCTTTCTTATGCAGTACAGCCTAGCCCAGATGGACTTGCTCAGGCATTTATCATTGGTGAAGAATTTATCGGTGATGATACGGTTGCTATGGTGCTTGGCGACAACATTTTTGCTGGACACGGATTGAAGAAACGTCTGAAGGCGGCAGTAGAAAATGCAGAAACAGGAAAAGGCGCTACAGTATTTGGTTACTATGTAGATGACCCAGAACGTTTTGGTATCGTAGAATTTGACAAAGAGGGAAAAGCGATTTCTATTGAAGAAAAACCAGAACATCCAAAGAGTAATTATTGTGTAACTGGTTTATACTTCTATGATAACAAGGTAGTTGAATATGCAAAGAATTTAAAGCCATCTGCTCGTGGTGAGTTGGAAATCACAGACCTAAATCGTATTTATCTGGAAGATGGTGAATTAAATGTAGAGCTTTTGGGACAAGGCTTTACATGGCTGGATACAGGTACACATGAAAGTCTTGTAGATGCTACAAACTTTATTAAGACTGTAGAGACACATCAGCATCGTAAAATTGGATGTCTTGAAGAAATTGCATACTTGAATGGTTGGATTACAAAAGAAGATGTTTTAGAGGTATATGAGGTCCTAAAGAAAAACCAGTATGGACAGTACTTAAAAGACGTTATCGATGGAAAATATCGTGAACAGCTCTACTAGAAACGAAGGAGAAGAGGAATCAAGTTCACTTCTCGAATGCATAATTATATAAAGGGAAAAGGAGATTATTATCATGACAATTATTGTAACAGGCGGAGCCGGATTTATCGGAAGCAATTTTGTATTTCATATGTTAAATAAATATCCTGATTATCGTATTGTTTGTGTAGATGCACTCACATACGCAGGAAACTTATCTACACTTAAGGATGTTATGGACAACCCTAACTTCCGTTTTGTAAAAATGGATATTTGTGATCGTAAAGGTATCTATGGATTGTTCGAAGAAGAACATCCAGATATTGTAGTAAACTTTGCTGCAGAATCACATGTAGACCGTTCTATCGAAAATCCAGAAATTTTCTTACAGACAAATATCATTGGTACAGCAACTCTTATGGATGCTTGTCGTGAATATGGTATTACACGTTATCATCAGGTTTCTACAGACGAAGTATATGGTGACCTTCCATTAGACAGACCTGACCTTTTCTTTACAGAGGAAACACCTATCCATACAAGTAGCCCATACAGCTCATCCAAAGCTGGTGCGGATCTTTTGGTTTTGGCTTATCACAGAACCTTTGGGTTGCCAGTGTCAATCAGCCGTTGTTCAAACAACTATGGACCATATCATTTCCCAGAAAAGCTGATTCCACTTATGATTGCGAATGCACTTAATGACAAACCACTTCCAGTATACGGAAAAGGAGAAAATGTTCGTGACTGGTTGTATGTGGAAGATCATTGTAAGGCAATCGACCTTATCATTCACAAAGGACGTGTAGGGGAAGTTTACAATGTTGGTGGACACAACGAAAAGGCAAACATTGATATCGTTAAGATTATTTGTAAAGAGCTTAACAAACCAGAAAGTCTTATCACATACGTAACTGACCGTAAGGGCCACGATATGCGTTATGCAATCGACCCAACAAAGATTCACAACGAGCTTGGTTGGTTGCCAGAAACTAAATTTGAAGATGGTATTAAGAAAACAATTCAGTGGTATCTTGATAATAAGGAATGGTGGGAAGAAATCATTTCTGGGGAGTATCAGAACTACTATGAGCGTCACTACGGAGTAGGATCAAACGAGTAAATGATCCTATGACCTATATTTGGAGGATATAAAGAGTGAGAATTCTCGTAACAGGTGTGGCTGGACAACTCGGCCACGATGTAATGAATGAATTGGACAAAAGAGGATATGAAGGTGTGGGGAGTGATATTGCACCTTCATACTCTGGTGCAGAGGATGGTACGGCTGTGACAACTATGCCATATGTAGCTATGGATATCACAGATGCACAAGCGGTGAAAAATATCATTACAGAGGTGAATCCGGATGTAGTGATACACTGTGCTGCGTGGACAGCAGTAGATTTGGCAGAGGATGAAGATAAAATCGATAAGGTTCGAGCAATCAATGCTACAGGTACTCAGAACATTGCAAATGTGTGCAAAGAGTTGGATGCAAAGATGGTATATATTAGTACGGACTATGTGTTTAATGGTCAGGGAGAAGAGCCTTGGGAGGCGGATTGCAAAGACTTTGCGCCATTAAATGTTTATGGACAGACAAAGCTAGAGGGTGAGCTTGCAGTAGCAAACACCTTGGAGAAATACTTTATTGTGCGTATTGCATGGGTGTTTGGAGTAAACGGAAAGAACTTCATCAAAACTATGTTAAATGTTGGGAAAACGCGTGATAAGCTGACTGTGGTTTGTGACCAGATTGGCACTCCTACTTATACATTAGATTTGTCAGTGCTTCTTGTAGATATGATTGAAACGGATAAATATGGTTATTATCATGCGACCAACGAAGGTGGCTATATCAGTTGGTATGATTTTACGATAGAAATTTTCCGTCAGGCAGTCGCTATGGGACGTACAGAGTATTCTACGGACAGGCTTACAGTTGCACCAGTGACGACAGCAGAGTATGGTGTATCCAAAGCTGCTAGACCGTTTAACAGTCGTCTTGACAAGAGTAAACTAGTGAAAGCTGGATTTACACCACTTCCTGCATGGCAGGATGCACTGAAACGTTACTTACAGGAAATCGAATTTTAAGTATGTATGTAAACATGAATGAAGCAATATCTTTTAGGAGAAAAATTTATGGGACAGATAAAAGTAGAAAAAAATGTAGGTGGAATTGAAGGGCTTTGCGTTATCGAACCAGCAGTGCATGGTGATGCAAGAGGCTACTTCATGGAAACCTATAGCAAAAGAGATATGGAAGAAGCAGGTCTTACAATGGAATTTGTACAGGACAATCAGTCTTCATCCGTAAAGGGTGTGCTTCGTGGACTGCATTTCCAGAAGGAGTTTCCACAGGGCAAGTTGGTACGTGTAGTAAAAGGTTCTGTATTTGACGTAGCAGTTGACCTTCGTAAGGATAGTGAAACCTATGGAAAATGGTATGGTGTAGAGCTTACGGAAGAAAACAAGAAACAGTTCTATATTCCACAAGGGTTTGCACATGGATTCCTTGTGCTTACAGATTTAGCAGAATTTTGTTATAAATGTACAGATTTCTATCATCCAGGTGATGAAGGCGGTTTGGCTTGGAATGACCCAGCGATTGGTATCAAATGGCCTCAGCTTGTGGGTGAATATCAGGGAACTGCATCAGCAGAAGGCTATGCATTAGATGATGGTACACCATTGAATTTAAGTGAAAAAGATCAGCAATGGGTTGGTCTTGCAGATACCTTCTCGTTCTAAATAAAAACAATTCCGCAGCAATTTCATGTGCCCCTGTCAAGTAGACAGGGGCACATGAAATTTACAGAGTTGTGTAATAACCTGTTTATATTTTACATAAAAAAAAGCCAGCCTCTTTGGTGATGCGATATTTATTTTTTACGGTTTTTTCTACGAATTGACGAAAGTCATGATAACGTTCCAAAATATATTGGTTTTGATTTCCGTGGCAGGAAAGCACATATTCAATAAGAGGTTCCGCTTGATTGATTAGGATTGCATCCTCATAGGTATGGGTTTCAATTTCAGAAAAATGCTCCTTTAATATAGCTTCCCCATTATCTAAACCAAATCGATCATAGAGATTTTCTGCAGCCAAGATAATTCGCTTGTCAA
This sequence comes from Agathobacter sp., assembly GCA_045603165.1. Taxonomy (GTDB): domain Bacteria; phylum Bacillota; class Clostridia; order Lachnospirales; family Lachnospiraceae; genus Roseburia. Next base: position 10,254 of record JAZULP010000024.1, read on the forward strand.
AATTCTGAACTAATTCTGTGATTTCTTTCATATGCTTAGAACCATATGTGCTACAAAGGAAAATGCCCTCTGGCTTTAACACCCGAGTAATTTCCTTGCATACCTTTTCGATATCATCGCAATAGAACAGCAAATGGTTGGCAATAACAATATCATAGCTTTTTCTCTTGCCTGGGATTTGGTGGCAGTCAAAGGTTTCGTAGCTGAAGCGAGTGTCTTCTCCTAAATTTCTTCGTACATCTCGAATCATACCCTCGGAAATATCAGACAAATCAATGGATACATTAGCAGGTATCTTTTCTAGATTTTCTATCCACAGAGAACCCTCGCCACATCCCAATTCCAAAATACGGACCGTTGTTTGTTCTATCTGTTTCTTTTCCACAATAGGAAGAATCCCTGTATCATAAATCCATGGGAACCAGCCTTGTGTATTTGTGGAATAGTCTCTGTGCAGACGGATTCGGGCGGAGATGTTGTTGGCATTTTCATATTGCGTTTTTAAGCTTTTCTCCATACCTGTCAGATGGATTAGGTGGAGCATTTGGCTCCAATCAATCTGTTGATTATTTTCCAAAGCGGATACCGTATTATCAATCGCTGTTTCCACCAGCTGCATCTGTTCAATGCGGTCAGCTACCAGTTTTTTCTGTAATTCTAATGAGTTGCGTAGAAAGTGAGAATCTACGTCATCAATAGTCATACCTCTGATGTCATCCAGTGAAAAGCCAAGGTACTTTAAAAGTAGAATCTGTTGTAGCTTCACTAAATCAGAATCAGTATAAAACCTTGCTCCGGCAGTTGTTACATAGGATGGCTTCAATATATTTTGTTTATCATAAAAACGTATTGTTCTTACCGAGACCTGCGCCATTTTGGCAAATTGTCCGGATGAGTAGTAGCCCGGTAGTTTCATAAATCACCTCGTAGTATAATCTTTCCATTCCATTATATCTTATTATTTTTTCCAAATCCAGACATACTTCTCACAAAACTGTATATTAGTCAATGATGTGACACCTAAATCTAAAAAATAAAAAGATTGGTGTGTTACTATAAATGTTAATCGTGAACAAGTAGTTGTTTCACCAATTCTTATTCCGCTTGATCACCTTTTGTCTGCAAGAGCATGACC
>JAZULP010000025.1:0-25440 GCA_045603165.1 Agathobacter sp.
CTCTTTCAGCCCATGCTACTGCATCATCAGCTGTAAATACAACTTTACCACAAGCAGCACCTGGTGAAGCACCAAGACCTTTGCCCATTGGTGTAGCAGCTTTAAGAGCCTTAGCATCGAACTGTGGATGTAATAATGTATCTAAGTTACGAGGATCAATCATAGCAACAGCTTCTTCTTCTGTTCTCATTCCTTCGTCAACTAAATCGCAAGCGATTTTAAGAGCAGCCTGAGCTGTTCTCTTACCATTACGAGTCTGGAGCATAAATAATTTACGATCCTGGATTGTAAATTCCATATCCTGCATATCTCTGTAGTGGTTTTCAAGTGTGTTACAAACGTTAACAAACTGTTCGTATACTTCTGGCATAACTTCCTGAAGCTGAGCGATTGGCTGTGGTGTACGAACACCAGCAACTACGTCTTCACCCTGAGCATTGATAAGGAATTCACCCATCAGTTTCTTTTCGCCGGTAGCTGGATCACGTGTAAATGCTACACCAGTACCTGATTCATCTGACCAGTTACCAAATGCCATTTCCTGCACGTTAACAGCAGTACCCCAAGAATATGGGATATCATTGTCACGACGATACACGTTTGCACGTGGGTTGTCCCATGAACGGTATACGGCTTTAACAGCACCCATTAACTGTTCCTTTGGATCATCTGGGAAGTCTGTACCGATTTTAGCTTTGTATTCAGCTTTGAACTGATCTGCTAAAACCTTGAGGTCTTCTGCTGTAAGGTCAACGTCCTGTGTAACGCCTTTTTCTTCTTTCATTTTGTCGATGAGTTCTTCGAAATATTTTTTACCAACTTCCATAACTACGTCAGAATACATCTGAATGAATCTTCTATAGCAGTCACGAGCCCATCTTTCGTTGCCTGTTTTCTTAGCAACTACTTCTACTACTTCTTCGTTAAGACCAAGGTTAAGGATAGTATCCATCATACCTGGCATAGAAGCTCTAGCACCTGAACGAACAGATACAAGTAATGGATTTTCTAAATCACCGAATTTCTTTCCAGTGATTTCTTCCATTTTAACGATTGCATCGTTAATCTGTCCCTGAATTTCGTCATTGATCTGACGACCGTCTTCATAGTACTGTGTACAAGCATCCGTTGTAATTGTGAAGCCCTGTGGTACTGGAAGACCAAGTTTTGTCATTTCTGCTAAGTTAGCACCTTTACCACCAAGAGTGTTTCTCATGCTAGCATCGCCTTCGCTGAACAAATAAACCCATTTGTTTGCCATTTGACATTTCCTCCTAAAAATAAATATTATGTATTGCTCAGGTAAGGATCCGTACGGTTCCTACCCTGATAAACAAAAATCTATGTACAACCTAAAAAAGGTCGCACATAGATTATTTTAACATAGATTTCCTATTTCGCAAGTATTTTCCGTTTAAAAAACTGTCGAATTTTAACTGGAATTTTTGTTTTTTTTCACACTTTTGCTTAAAAAGTAAACTTATCTGCAAAATATGCATCCAAATCTTCGATTTTGATACGTTCCTGAGCCATGGTATCACGATCACGAACCGTTACACATCCATCTTCTTCGGATTCAAAATCGTAAGTGATACAGAATGGTGTTCCGATTTCATCCTGACGACGATATCTCTTACCAATATTTCCCCTGTCATCGAATTCACAGTTGTATTTCTTGCTAAGCTGAGCAAATACTTTTTCTGCACCTTCGTTGAGTTTCTTAGAAAGTGGAAGCACACCTATCTTAACTGGAGCAAGTACTGGATGGAAACGAAGTACGGTTCTCATATCTCCTCCGTCTAATTCCTCTTCGTCGTATGCTGCACAAAGGAATGCAAGTACTACACGATCAGCTCCAAGGGAAGGTTCCACAACATATGGTACATATTTTTCTCTCTTTTCATCATCAAAATAGCTCATATCCTGTCCAGATTCGTTCTGATGCTGAGTTAAGTCGTAGTCTGTTCTATCAGCAATACCCCAAAGCTCACCCCAGCCGAATGGGAATAAGAATTCGATATCGGTAGTTGCTTTTGAGTAGAAGCAAAGCTCTTCTGGAGCGTGATCACGAAGTCTCATTTCGTCTTCCTTGATACCTAACGAAAGTAACCAGTCACGACAGAAGCCTCTCCAGTATGAGAACCATTCGAGGTCTGTTCCGGGTTCACAGAAAAACTCTAATTCCATCTGTTCAAATTCACGAGTACGGAATGTGAAGTTACCTGGAGTAATTTCGTTACGGAAGGATTTACCAATCTGTCCAATACCGAATGGAATTTTCTTACGTGAGGTCCTCTGTACATTTTTGAAGTTTACGAAAATACCCTGTGCTGTTTCTGGTCTTAAGTATACAGTGTTTTTTGCATCTTCCGTTACACCTTGGAAGGTTTTGAACATTAGGTTGAACTGTCTGATATCTGTAAAGTTGTGTTTTCCACAGGTTGGACATGGAATGGAATTTTCTTTTACAAAGCTTTCCATGTCTTCTTTAGACCATGCATCCACAGAACCACTAAGCTCGATTTTCTTCTCTTCGCAGAAATCTTCAATCAGCTTATCTGCGCGAAATCTTTCATGACATTCTTTACAGTCCATAAGTGGATCAGAAAAGCCACCAAGATGGCCAGATGCAACCCATGTCTGTGGATTCATAAGGATGGCACAGTCAACGCCTACGTTGTAAGGGTTTTCCTGCACGAATTTTTGCCACCATGCTTTTTTTACGTTGTTTTTCAATTCTACACCAAGATTACCATAATCCCATGTATTTGCAAGGCCTCCATAAATTTCGGAGCCTGGATATACGAATCCTCTTGCTTTTGCTACTTGTACAATTTTGTCCATGGTTTTTTCCATAACATGTTCCTCTTTTCTATAATGATATTTTGAAAAACTGCAAATTAGTATGCAGTATAAAAGCTTTTCGGTAGTTTACAACTACTTGTAAATGATATATGTATACACATTGGTATACTGTTTATCATCTTCTGCTTCTTTTTCTCCAAAGTCGAACTGCATTTCGGTACTCTCAGTTCCGATTTCTAGTTCATCCTCACCGACAGCTCCGTCAGCGCCTTCCGTAGTCTCTACAGCTTCAACCTGCTGGGCATCTTCCTGTGTCATAGAAAGTACACTTCCGCCCTTGATAACGACATAGTCTTCACCTACCGAAGCAACATTTTCGGTGGAAACATAACAAATCTCACTATTTTCCACGCACACTTTGGTGTTGGCTTTGATGATAACAACCTTGTACTCACTTTCATTCATAAAATCTTCTACAGAACATTGTGTGTATACTCCATCAGACACTCTTGCAAACACGCCTTCAAAGGTATATCCAGCTTCCTTTGCTTCTTCAAGTGTTCCATTGAAAAGCTCGATTCCTTCGAAATCTCCAAAAACACTTGCATCAGCATATTGCATGACAAGGCTTGCCATATTATCCTTTACAGCAAAGGATTTCTGTTTTATAGAGCCCTTGCCATTTTCTGAATTATAAGTATTTATTGTTTCTTTTATGTAATCCTTTAATTGACCTTTGTCATATTTTTCTTCATCAAAGGCTTCTACACTGGTAGAAATCACCTTTCCGTTTTCTAAGACATATACTGTGCTTGTATCTGTATCATATTTTCCACAGCTACCAAAAACAAATACTGCCAGAATGATAACCAGTAACAGGACAATTATCAATCCGCCTGCCAGCATCAATTTTCGTTTCTGTCTTTCTCTGGCTCTTAATGCCGCACGTCTGGTTCTTATGTTTATTTCTCCGTTCATAATACCTCCAAACTAACTCGTAATCTTATCCATTATACACTTTTCGTTTTTTTATTTCAACACAAGTTCATCAATAATTTGTAAGGACTTAAAGGAATGTCTGACATAGGTCTGAAGATATTCCTTCATAATATCCTGTAATTCCTCCAATATTTCCTTGGAAAGCTGAAAGGTAAATAGCTTTTCTACACTGGAGGAAATAATATACTGCATCGCATATCGTGTGGATTCGTGGATTTGTCTGGTTTCCTGTCCGCTTTTGCATTTTGTACAGAAAAGGCCGCCACGTTTTACAGAAAAATACTGGATATCCTCGGTACTGCGACAATGCATACAGGAAAAAACATTTGGACCTTCCCCGTTTATGGTAATAGCTTTTAATTCAAACACTGCACGTACCAAATTGTTGGATAAGGCCGGACTTTCCAAGGCCCGTAATGACTGGTATAGGAGCTTTAGCATTTCTTTCTCATCGTTATTTTCCTGACAGAAATACTCTGCAAATTCTAGAAAATAAAATCCAAGATATGCAGCATCCACATCCAAGGTAAGTTCACGAAAATAATTATGTATGTTGGCTTTGGACACATTATAGGAGCTTTTGCCTTCGAAAAGTTCGAACTCTCCAAAGGAAAAGGGATTGGTTGCCGCCAGAAGCTGGCTGTTTGGTCTTCTTGCACCTCTGGCAAAGGCAGTAATCTTCCCCCGTTCCTTGGTGAGTATCGTTATTCTTTTGTCGTATTCAGAAATAGGCATCGTATTTAACACCATTCCTGTTACTATTACCGACTGTCCCATGTGTCCGTTGTCCTTTTTAGAATCCTTTCCATGTCTGTCCTGTTTCTTTTGTACCTTCACGCAGCCCTTGTTGCTGTGTGTTTTTGTCTTCTTTCTCTCCCATGCTGTTGCGGTAAGTTAGATAATCTTCTACCTTTCCAGTTGTCCAAAAATCTTCCCATGATTTCTCCATTGCAATTCCCTCCGATGATTTTAGGTTTTGCAATGTAGCTGTAATTATCCCCGTATAATTTTGGAAAAAATTTGGGCACTGTCTTGGCACTTTAGCTTAACAGTGTAATTTTACTCCTCCTCGCGATATCCGAAGTTCTTAATCATGAAATCACTGTCTCGCCAATCCTTCTTTACCTTAACCCAAAGCTTTAAGTTCACTTTAGCATCCAAAAGACGTTCCATTTCGAATCGGGCATGGGTACCGATTTTTTTCAGCATAGCACCCTGTTTTCCAATAATAATACCTTTATGGGAATCTCTCTCACAAACGATAGTGGCATCAATATCAATGATGTTGCTACCCTTGCGGTCCTTCATTTGGTCAATGCCAACTGCAATACCATGTGGAATCTCATCACTTAAGGCATGGAGTGCTTTTTCACGAATAATCTCTGCGCAAATGGCACGCTCTGGCTGGTCAGTGATGGTGTCTTCATCATAATACTGTGGACCATAGGTCAAATACTTGAAAATACTGTCGATGATATCATCCGTATTATTTCCTCTTAAAGCGGATGTTGGAATAATTTCTGCAAAATCATAAACCTTGCGGTAGGTGTCAATGTATTCCAATATCTTTTCTTTTTCTACCGTATCAATTTTGTTGATTATAAGAATAACTGGTGTACTTACCTTTTTCAACTGTTCAATGATATGCTGTTCGCCTGCACCAATATAGTTGGTTGGCTCTACAAGCCACAGAATCACATCTACTTCCTTTAAGGTTTTTTCCGCTACATGTACCATGTATTCGCCCAGCTTATTTTTCGCCTTGTGGATGCCTGGTGTATCTAGAAAAATAATCTGTCCCTTTTCCATATCTGTATAAATCGTCTGAATACGGTTTCTTGTGGTCTGTGGTTTATTGGAAGTAATCGCAATTTTCTGTCCAATCAAACGATTCATAAGTGTGGATTTACCCACATTTGGTCTACCTATAATGGTTACAAAACCAGATTTAAAATTTGCATTCATAGTTTCACCTTTTTATCTTTTATTCATTCAAGCTCCGAATGTTCATAAACATAGCCTCTTCTTTTCGGATATTGTTTTCATTGCCAAGCACACAGATATTTCCATCTGATAATACAGACTCTATTAAAACTGCAAGATTTCGAATATCTTCCTCTGTAGCATTTAGAATCTCATCTCTCTCACGCTGAATATCCTCAATAGAAAGGTTACGCAGATATGCCGACATGGAACGATGTCCTTTACCTTCTGGATATAGTGGTGTATCCATTCCTCCAAGAGTTCCGATAATATATTTTGTCATCTCTCTTTCGTCTGCTGTAAACGCACGAAGATATTCCGGAATTTTGTCATATATCTCATTCGTTTTACGTAGATTTGGATCACGATAAGAGCTAAAGTAAGAATCTCCTGTACGAAGGAAGGAGCTGCTACACCCATAGGCGCCACCCTTCACGCGCACATTCATCCACAGATAGTCATAGCTTAAAATCATCTTCAAAATCTGAAGTGCTCCTGTATAAGCGAATCCATGTTCCACAAAATTGCCGGAACGGGATACATACTGAATGGCAGATGCATCTGTAAATCCTTCGTTCTGCTGTCCGAGTACCTGGAGCTTTGTAGCGACTGCCTTCTCACCCTGTGGCAATGCCTGGATAAATTTACTTAGTTTTGGCACTGCATAATTATAATTTTCTTCTGTACCTGTAAAGCTGATAAGCAAACGTGCCTGTCCAAACAACTTATTTACCACGTTTTTCAATCGGCGGACCACCATTTCTGGATGATTGCGTATCTGCTCCTCCATTTTGCAAATTTCATCATAGTATAAAATACCAGAAATCGCCTCCTGCATATAAGCATGCTTTGAAAAATACGCCATACTTCTAGTTGCAGAAACGACATTTCCAGAGCTGCTGAGTACAGATTGCAAACGTGACTTTGTCTGTTGCAATATCTCTGTAAGACGCTTTGTATCATCCAGCTTGGAAGTAAGGATGATTTCCTTCACAAGTGCAATTGCATCTTCTAGATTTTCCTCTAATAGCTTCATACGAAGCTCAAATTTTATCTGATATTGACCGGCATCATTTGCATCCGGAAACAATCCCAATCCACCGGAGATACCTCCTGTATGAATATTGATGGCATTGCTAAGCTCTGAATAAGAATAGTTTTCTGTATCTACAAAGGATAGAACATTTCGCAAAAACCCTAATACTGGCACATCCTCTGCTTCAATATCCTCCGCATCAAAATAAAAGCTGATATAGTCAATACCATTGGTAAATACCTCATGACGTACCACTGACACATTGCCAATCTGCTCCTCAATATTGCTGTATGGCAAGACCTCTTTACGCATATCCTTGCGCTCGAGCATCGGAATTTTTTTCAAATCTTCTTCCGTAGAAGGAGTTTCCTGATATTCCTGTAGATAAGCTGTTTCTGCAATCAATGCCTCTAGCTCAGTATCTGAAAGAGTTGCCTTGTAGGCAGCCAGCTTTTCTTCTAATTCCTGCTCACTTTTTCCATTTAATCCCTTTTCTGGTTCCATGGAAACCACCACACCATGCGTATTATCCAGCAAATACTTCTGAATTAAATCTTCGAAGTAGCTAGTGTTGACCTGCTCCTTTAAAAATGCAAAGGTATCCAACAACTCTAGGTTGGTAAATGGCTGCATATCATCAAACAGCCAGGTATCCATACACTGTATACCATAGAGCAAACCCTTTGGATAATGTCCAAAGTCTGCTTCACGGAAACGGAACTCAGTAGCATTAATGGCTGCCAACAGTGAATCTTTATTGATGCCTTCTTCTACTACTTTTTTCAATGTCGATTCGATAATTTCTACAAAACGTTCTTTATCACATGCATTGGCATTTTTTGCATAAATGGTATAGTTTGGCTGATAAATGCCTTCATCATAAATGCCATATACATCCTGTCCAATTCCAGCATCCAAAAGGACCTGACGTACTGGTGCACCCGGTACACTTACCAATGCATAGTCCAAGATAGCAAACGCCTGGTTCAAGGTCTTGTCTAGCACATTTCCAATTACCTTACTGTATGCAAAATAGGTATTATTCTCTTCTGACTCATCAGAAGCAATCGGGTATTTTCCTGTTACCACTTTTACAGTGTCGAAGGACTTTTGTTCTTGAATTTCAGAATTTACCACAATTTCGCTATACTGACATAAATATTCCCGATCCATCCATTCCAGACGTTCTTTGATATCAAAGTTTCCATAGAGATAAATATAAGAATTGGATGGATGGTAATACTTTTTATAAAAAGAAACATAATCCTCATAGGTCAGCTCCGGAATAAAATCCGGATTCCCACCAGAGTCCTTGCTATAGGTATTGTCTGGATAAAGCGCTTCAAAAATACTCTTTTGTAGCATTTCATCTGGCGAAGAATATGCACCCTTCATTTCATTGTACACAACACCATTGATAATGATAGGTGCATCCTTGTCCTCTAATTCATAATGCCAACCTTCCTGCTTGAAAATCTCCTGACATTTCAAAATATTGGGATGGAAAACTGCATCCATGTACACATTCATTAGGTTTTTAAAATCCTTGTCATTATAGCTTGCAATTGGATACAAGGTTTTGTCTGGGTAAGTCATCGCATTTAAAAATGTATTCAATGAACCTTTTACCAGTTCTACAAATGGGTCTTTTACAGGGAATTTCTCAGAACCGCAAAGCACGGTGTGCTCGATAATATGAGGTACACCAGTTTCATCTGTAGGTGGTGTACGAAAGCCGATATAAAACACTTTATTATCATCGTCGTTAGAAATGAGGGCAAGTCTTGCACCGCTTTTCTTGTGGCGTAAAATATATCCTTTCGAATTTATGTCTTTTAATTCTTGTTCTTCTAATAATTCGTAAGCTTCTAAACCATAAAAACTCATGCTAGTCCTCCAATAAACATAATTGGTTATATTATACCTTTTAAAGCAAAAAAAGACAACCTCACTTAAAATGAAATGAAATTGTCTTCTACTGCCTATCAAATCTATCAAATAAAAAAAGACCCTTCGCCGAAGCGAAGGGCGTGTGTTCATTTTAAGCAAGACGAGTTACATTTGCAGCCTGTGGGCCTTTTTCACCATCAACTACTTCAAATTCAACTTTTTCACCATCTTTTAATTCTTTGAATCCATCCATGTTCAGTGCTGAAAAATGAACGAACACTTCGTTGCCAGCTTCATCAGAGATGAATCCGTAACCTTTTTTTGCATTAAACCATTTTACTGTTCCCTGCTGCATAACTAAAAATCCTCCTAAGACATAAACCTTTGTGGATTATGCGTTCCACATGCTTAAGATTAGCATATTTGACAAAATCTGTCAATCAAATAATATTTTTACTGTTAAAATGCAACAAAGTAGCGATTTTTATCATTTTATAAGACGAACTTTTAAAACTCCATCAATGCTTTCTAATTGTTTAATCACTTCATCTGTAACCAAAGAATCTACATCAATAAGAGAATACGCATAGTCTCCTTTTCCTTTATTCGTCATATCCGCTACATTTACATCAGCATCACCTAAAATAGCAGTATACTGGCTAATCATACCTTTGATATTTTTGTGTAAAATAGCGATACGACCAGCTTTTGTACATGCACCCATACTACAGTCTGGGAAGTTTACGGAATGAACGATGTTACCGTTTTCTAAGTAATCACGAATTTCGCGAACCGCCATAATGGCACAATTGTCTTCGGATTCTGCTGTAGATGCACCAAGGTGAGGTGTTACAATACAGCCTTTTTTGCCGACTACTGTTGGGTTTGCAAAGTCAGTTACATAATGTTTGATTTTGCCTTCTTCCAAAGCTACTACCATTGCTTCTTCGTCTACAAGAAGATCTCTTGCAAAGTTCAAAACGATTGCGTTTGGTTTCATCATTGCAATAGCTTCTGCGCTTATCATCTTCTTTGTAGAATCTAACAGGGGTACATGGATAGATATAAAATCACATTCTCTGTAGATATCTTCTACGTTGCTAATGTGTTTTACTGTTCCAGATAAGCTCCATGCTGCATTTACAGATATATATGGGTCATATCCGTATACATCCATACCAAGGTTTGTAGCTGCATTTGCAACTAAAACACCGATTGCACCAAGACCAATAACCCCAAGCTTCTTGCCTGAAATTTCTGTTCCTGCATAATTTTTCTTCTCTTTTTCTGCTGTCTTTGCAATGTTTGCATCGTCTTTATTTGCAAGACACCATTCGATACCGCCAACTAAATCACGAGATGCATAAAGCATAGCAGCAAGCACAAGTTCTTTTACACCATTGGCATTTGCTCCTGGTGTGTTGAAAACTACGATACCTTTTTCTGCACAAGCATCCAGTGGAATATTGTTTACTCCGGCACCAGCTCTAGCGATAGCCACTACATTGTCGCCCAAGTCCATATCATGAAGGGAAGCGCTTCTAACTAATGCTGCATCTGCTTCCTTTACATCTTCTACTTTAGCGTAATTATCTGAAAATAAATTTAATCCTACCTCTGCGATTGGATTTAAACAAGCATATTTGTACATATTAAAAACCTCCTATGAAAAACTGCCGAAGTATATTTTCGGCAGTTCCTTTTTATTGATTCTCTTCTTCGAACTTTTTCATGAATGCAACTAATTTTTCTACGCCTTCCTTTGGCATAGCATTGTAGATAGATGCTCTCATACCACCTACACTACGGTGTCCTTTTAGGTTTTCAAAACCAGCTGCTTTTGCTTCTTTTACGAATTTTGCATCAAGGTCAGCGTCGCCTGTTACGAACGGAACGTTCATAAGAGAACGATCTTTGGCAGCAACAGTACCTTTGAACATTGTGCTTTCGTCTAAGAAATCATAAAGGATTTTTGCCTTTTCTTCATTCTTTTGTTTCATTACCTCTAGCCCACCCATTTTTTTGAGCCATTTAAAGACTTTGCCACAGATATAGATGCCGTAGCAAGGTGGTGTATTATAAAGGGAATCATTATCCGCCTGTGTTTTGTATTTCAGCATAGTTGGTGTTCCTGGTAATACATCATCCGTAATTAAATCTTCACGAATAATTGCAATTACAACACCTGCTGGACCAACATTTTTCTGTACGCCACCATACATTATCGCGTATTTGCTGATATCCACTGGTTCAGATAAGAAACATGAGGATACATCTGCTACCAAATCCTTGCCCTTTGTATCTGGTAATTCTTTGAATTTTGTACCATAAATAGTATTGTTTTCACATATGTACACATAGTCCATATCATCTGTGATTGGTAAATCACTGCAATCTGGGATATAGGAAAATGTCTTGTCAGCGGACGATGCAAGCTCGACTGCTTCACCATAAATTTTTGCTTCTGCAAAAGCTTTCTTAGCCCACTGACCTGTAATGATATAACCGGCTTTGCGGTTTTTCATCAGGTTCATCGGTACTGCTGCAAACTGTTGAGATGCTCCACCCTGTAGGAACAATACCTTATAATTTTCAGGAATGTTCAATAAATCCCTTAAATCAGCTTCAGCTTCTTTGATGATTTCGTCGTAAACTTTCGAGCGGTGACTCATCTCCATTACCGACATTCCGCTTCCCTTGTAATCCATCATTTCTTCTGCTGCTTCACGAAGCACTTCTTCTGGTAAAACCGCAGGTCCTGCCGAGAAATTATACACTCTACTCATTTCCAACTACCTCCTTATATTTTTCTTATTCTTTTGGAAATTGATTTATATATAAAAGGATCTACCCCTTTACATCGTTTTCATCGAATGCCTCATTGATAGGTGCGCCAGGTGCTACCATTGGCCATACCTTATCGTCCGAGTCAATGATACAGTCAATTACAAATGGAATCTTACATTCCAATGCGTCTTTGAAAGCTACTTCAAATTCTTCTCTTGAAGTAACACGTCTCGCTTCACATCCCATAGCCTCTGCCAGCTTCACGAAGTCTACTCCGTCATCTAAAATGGTTGCGGAATAATGCTGTTCGTAAAACAGGTTTTGCCACTGGCGAACCATACCAAGCACATGGTTGTTTACGATTACCTCAATAAGCGGAAGCTTGTTTCTGCTGGCAGTTGCCAGTTCGTTCATGTTCATACGAAAGCAACCATCACCAGCTATATTTACAACTTGTTTATCTGGTTTGGCCATCTGAGCACCAATTGCTGCTCCAAGTCCGTATCCCATAGTTCCAAGTCCACCCGATGTTAAAAGAGTTCTTGGCTGTTTATATTTGTAGTACTGGGCAGCCCACATCTGATGCTGTCCAACCTCTGTTACCATAATTGCGTCACCATGTACCATTTCATAAATCTTTTCAATGATAAATGGACCGCTAAGTCCTTCTGGATTGTAGGTAAGCGGATATTTTTCTTTTAGCTCCTTGATATGTTCCATCCATTCTGGGTGCGCATACTGTGGAAGCTTTTCATTTAAGCGACTAAGCACTTCTTTTACATCGCCAATTACACTAGCAGAAGCTACTATATTTTTGTTGATTTCCGCTGGGTCTACATCAATATGTAAAATCTTTGCCTGATGAGCAAATTTTTTTGGATTACCAAGCACACGGTCTGAAAAACGAGAACCGATGGCTATCAGTAAATCACATTCACTTACGCCAAGGTTGGAAGTTTTTGTGCCGTGCATACCAAGCATACCAGTATATCTTTCATCGGTACCATCAAAAGCACCCTTCCCCATCAATGTGTCGCAGACTGGTGCGTCAACCAACTCTACAAACTTGCGAAGCTCTTCGCTGGCTTCTGAGATAACTGCTCCACCACCCACGAAAACAAATGGTTTCTTTGCTTTTCTGATACGGCGAAGTGCTCTTTCGATATCTTCATCTTCAATTGTATGTGATACTCGTTCTGGTAATTCTAACTTTTTCGCCTTATATTCACATTTCGCTGCAGTGACATCCTTTGGAATATCCACAAGCACAGGACCGGGACGACCTTTGCGAGCGATATGAAATGCTCTACGAATGGTGTCTGCCAAATTGGCCACATCCTTTACAATAAAGTTATGCTTTGTAATAGGTGTGGTAATACCTGCAATGTCAATTTCCTGGAAGCTGTCCTTTCCAAGAAGAGGCAAGGTTACGTTACAAGTGATGGCTACCATTGGAACAGAATCCATATATGCTGTTGCGATACCAGTCACCAGGTTAGTTGCTCCTGGTCCGCTAGTTGCAAAGCAAACACCTACTTTACCAGTGCTTCTAGCATATCCATCTGCCGCATGGGCAGCTCCCTGCTCATGAGATGTAAGTACATGCTTGATGTCATTCTGTTGATAAATCGCATCATATACATTTAAAATCGCGCCACCTGGATAACCGAAGACGGTATCTACTCCCTGCTCCTTTAAACATTCAATTATAATCTGTGATCCATTTAAAACCATATTATTTAATCTCCAATACCGCGCCTCTGTTTCCTGAGGTAACCATAGATGCATATCTCTTTAAGTATCCAGAATTCACCTTAGGTTCACGTGGCTGCCATTTTGCACGACGTGCCTCCATTTCTTCATCAGAAATGGCTACATCCAATTTCATTTCTGGAATATTAATCTTAATCATATCGCCTTCTTCAATAAGTGCGATAGGTCCACCAACAGCGGCTTCCGGTGAAACGTGTCCAATAGAAGCACCACGGGAAGCTCCCGAGAAACGTCCGTCTGTAATCAGTGCTACAGAGCTACCAAGGCCCATACCTGCGATTGCTGATGTAGGGTTAAGCATCTCTCTCATACCTGGGCCACCTTTTGGTCCTTCGTAGCGAATTACTACTACGTCGCCTGCTACGATTTTACCACCCTTGATTGCTGCAATAGCATCTTCTTCACATTCAAATACTCTAGCAGGTCCCTCATGTACCATCATTTCATCTACGACTGCAGAACGTTTCACTACGCTGCCGTCTGGAGCAAGATTCCCCTTTAATACTGCAAGACCACCTGTTTTACTATATGGATTATCCATTGGTCTAATAACCTCTGGATTTTTATTTACTGCATTTGCAATGTTCTCACCGATTGTCTTACCAGTGACTGTCATACAGTCTGTGTTAAGAAGCCCAGCATCAGCAAGCTGTTTCATAACTGCATATACACCGCCTGCTTCGTTTAAATCTTCCATATAGGTATGACCCGCTGGTGCCAAGTGACAAAGGTTCGGAGTCTTTTCGCTGATTGGGTTTGCGAATTCAATATCAAAGTCAAATCCTATTTCATGTGCAATAGCTGGTAAATGAAGCATAGAGTTGGTTGAGCATCCAAGTGCCATATCTACCGTAAGTGCATTGATAATGGATTCTTTTGTCATAATATCAAGTGGACGAATATCTTTTTTCAGCAATTCCATAACTGCCATACCAGCATGTTTTGCAAGACGAATTCTATCTGAGTAAACTGCTGGGATAGTTCCGTTTCCACCAAGCCCCATACCAAGAGCTTCCGTTAAGCAATTCATAGAGTTTGCTGTGTACATACCGGAACAAGAACCACAGGTAGGACAAGCTTTTTCTTCGAATTCTCTTACATCATCTTCTGTCATCGTGCCTGCAGCATAAGAACCTACCGCTTCGAACATAGATGAAAGACTTGTTTTACAGCCTTTTACTTTTCCCGCAAGCATTGGACCACCGGATACAAATACAGTTGGAACATTGATACGAGCTGCTGCCATAAGGAGCCCTGGAACGTTTTTGTCACAGTTTGGAACCATTACTAAAGCATCAAACTGATGTGCAAGCGCCATAGCCTCTGTAGAGTCCGCGATTAAGTCTCTGGTTACGAGGGAATATTTCATACCCACGTGCCCCATTGCGATACCATCACATACTGCAATCGCTGGGAAAACGACTGGTACACCACCAGCTTCTGCTACCCCAAGCTTAACTGCATTTACGATTTTGTCTAGGTTCATATGACCTGGTACGATTTCATTGTAGGAACTAACAATACCAACCATAGGCTTTTTCATTTCTTCTTCTGTAAATCCTAAAGCGTTAAACAAGCTTCTATGTGGAGCCTGCTGCATTCCTGATTTTACATTATCACTTCTCATGTCATACCCTCTTTTCTTGTTATTAATCAGCCATACGTGTATTGGAAAAGACTAAGCTTTTCAATGCACAACCTGAATATTTCTTATACTAACACATCTAAACTCTATCCGCAATCAATGTACCCATCTCAGATGTACCAACCTTTGTGATACCATCCATGCTTTCACCTGACTGTGGCATAATGTCTCCAGTACGATAACCTTCTTTTAACACCTGTTTTACAGCTGCTTCCACTGCATCTGCTTCTTTGTCTAAATCAAAACTGTATCGAAGCATCATTGCTGCACTAAGGATGGTTGCAATTGGATTTGCAATACCCATTCCGGCAATATCTGGTGCTGAGCCGCCACTAGGTTCATAAAGACCAAATTTTGTTTCGTTTAAGCTAGCGGAAGACAACATTCCAATGGAACCTGTTACCATGCTGGCTTCGTCTGATAAAATATCTCCAAACATATTCTCCGTCAAGATAACATCAAACTGCGCTGGATTCTTCACAAGCTGCATCGCACAGTTATCAACCAACATATGTTCATAGGAAACTTCTGGATAATCCTTTGCCACTTCCTCTACTACCTTTCTCCAAAGTCTAGAAGAGTCCAGCACATTTGCTTTATCAACAGAAGTCACTTTCTTTCTACGTTTCATAGCGATATCAAAACCACGGATTGCGATACGACGAATCTCATCTTCTGTATATGTAAGAGAATCCACTGCTGTCATTACGCCGTCTACTTCTTTGGTGCTTCTTTCTCCGAAGTAAAGACCACCGGTAAGTTCTCGCATAATCATCATGTCGAATCCATCACCGATAATATCATCACGAAGTGGGCAAGCCGCTTTTAATTCTTCATAAAGATAAGCTGGTCTTAGATTTGCAAAAAGATTCAGTTCTTTTCTAATTTTCAGAAGGCCTGCCTCTGGACGAAGGTTTGGTGGGAGCTGATACCAAGGCGATGTTGTAGTATTTCCACCGATTGAGCCCATTAGCACTGCATCACTTTTCTTTGCTGCTACAATTGCTTCCTCTGTCAAAGGTACGCCGGTTGCATCAATCGAGCATCCTCCCATCAGAATTTCTGTATAATCAAATGTATGTCCATACTTTTTTCCAATAGCATCAAGCACCTTTGTGGCTTCTGCTGTTACCTCTGGTCCAATTCCATCTCCAGCAATTACGCCAACCTTAAAATTCATAATCTACCTCTTTCTCGTAATAATACGCTTCTACTTATTCATTAATAATAATGCATGTAGCACATTATTTCAATATAACTAACCATTTTACTTTTTCATAAATTCCATAACTCTAATTTATATCACAGGCAATTTAATGTTTGCGGATTACTGATAGTTATGATATACTAAACAAATAGATTTTTATTGGGGGAAAACAAATGCATTACAACGAATCCGCTGAAAATTATTTAGAAACAATTCTCATACTTAGCAAAAAGCTACGTGTCGTTCGCGCTGTAGATATTGCAAATGAGTTAGGATATAAAAAATCTAGTGTAAGTATCGCTATGAAGCATCTTCGTGAAAAAGAGCATATCACCGTCACAAATGAGGGCTATATTGATTTGACAGAAAGCGGTCTTGCTATTGCTGAAATGATTTTTGAAAGACATGAAATACTCACACAGATGCTTACCTCTTTGGGTGTACCCGAGGATATAGCTTCTGAGGATGCCTGCCGAATTGAGCACGTTATCAGTCCGGAAAGCTTTGAAGCGTTAAAAAATCGTTTTGTAAAATAATTGTCGATATGAAAATGTGAAGGGCTGTTGCAAAACACCATAAATAGGATTATGGTTCTGCAACAGCCCTTTTTATATACTTTTTATTTCGTGATAAATGCGCTGTGCAAGCGCCTTCATTTTTTCTTTGTTTACCTTACAAACCTGACGATCATAGGTATACATGCCATTGATTTCGTCCTCAACATCGCTAAGCTGTGTATAAACGCAACCACAAACACCGCCTTGAATCCCCGGAATAACCATAACATTATACATATCTATAATACGATCTGTTAGTTCTTCTACACTCTGACAAGCGCCATAGCCATAGGATTTCTTTTTGTTAAAGAGATGCTCTGGCACTCGATAGGAAAAGCCACCACATTCAGATAAGAACATTGGTCTTTCCTTTGCATGTAGTTCTTCTGCTCTAAAGTAAACATGTTCACTATCTACATCGCTTTTTAATTGCGCAAACCAGCCTGAGGTGGAATCATAAAATCTGGTACTATCCTTTGATTTTGCCAGCTCATACATACGATCACTTTCAAATTGTCCCCAGCCTTCATTAAAAATCGTATAACCGATAATACATGGGTGATTGTATAGGTCTTTAAGCATAGCGACCATGTGCCATTCAAATTCACGCATACAATCAGAATCCTGATAACGCCCCCTGCAATCATTTCGCTTTTTAAATCCAAGGGTAGGCAAAACAGTGTCCAAAATATAATTGTATCCACCATTGTTGACCATATCCTGAACAACCAACATACCAAGTCGGTCACACTCGTAGTAGAATTTTTCTGGCTCAACCTTGATATGCTTCCGAAGCATGTTAAATCCAAGCTCTTTTGCACGAAGTATATCACGGGTGTATTCTTCCTCATCGCCTGGCAGATAGATGCCATCCTCAAAATAGCCCTGATCCAGTAATCCATGCATAAAAATCGGTTTGTCATTTAGACAAATGCGGTTTATGCCATCTATATTTTGAATATTTACAGTACGAAGTGCAAAATAAGAATCCACTTCATCTTCGCCCGCTTTTATTTTCAAATCATATAGATACGGATTCTCTACCGTCCAGTGAATTGGATTTGGAATCGTAAGCTTTCCGGTATTTTCAGAAAATTTCTGCTCTGCTATTACACCATCCTTGCCCGATACAACGGCCTCAAACCCCTGTACTGCTCCAATCACGCTAATTTCTATGTCGCTAAGAGATGGCGTCAGCTTAATTTCCTTGATATATTTATCCGGCACATTTTCCATCCAGACGGTCTGCCAGATACCACTCACAGGGGTATACCACATACCACCACGTTTCTTACGCTGCTTTCCATATGGATATACTCCAGTCAGGTTATCCTCTACTCTCACCACTAATCTGTTTTCCTGTCCCTTGTAAACACCATGAGAAATATCGATAGTAAAAGGCAGATATCCTCCCATATGCTTTCCAACAAACAAGTCATTGACATACACCTCTGCCACTTCATCTACTGCACCAAAATGTAGCAATATTCTAGGAAGCGTAAAATCCTCCGGAATCGTGAAGTATTTTACATAGGCAAGATTTTCTCCTACCTTTTTTTCATAGCCTGACAACGGACTCTGTGGTGGAAACGGAACCTCTATCTTTTCTCCCTCTAACTCCCACTGCCCATTCATATTTACATAGCTATTTCTTCTTAACTGCGGTCTTGGATAAGACTGCCATTTTGCTTCGCTCATAATTCCCCCGTATGATTTTATCCCATATCATTTTATAACAAGTGTGCTCTTAAGTCTTCACCGCTTAACTGACTTAAATATGATGGTGCAACATCAAATACCGTTTTACAGCCCTTCTGTCCATCCCTACTCATGCGGTATGCTGCTCTTGCATAAGCTACTAGAACAGATGCTGTAAATTCTGGATTGGAATCCAGCTTTATGCTGTACTCTATAATGTGATTATTCTCTTCGTTCCAGCCTGTCTTACCACTGCGGATTACAAAGCCACCATGTGGAATACCGCTATGGTTTGCTTCCAATTCTTCTTCTGTGATAAAGTGTACAGTTGTATCATAATCAGCGAAGTAATTTGGCATATTTTTGATTTCTTCTATAATTCTATCTTTATCTGCCCCTTCTTCTACTACCACATAACATTCTCTGGTATGCTTTTCTCGTATAGTAAGTTCTGGGTTTTCTCCATTTCGTACTCTTTCCAAAGCACTTTCGACAGGCACTGTATACTGTTTACCATTTGCAACACCTTCTACACGACGAATTGCATCGGAATGTCCCTGACTGACACCTTTTCCCCAAAATGTATAATCACAACCATTTGGTAAAATTGCATTGGCATATAAACGATTTAATGAAAACATACCTGGGTCCCAGCCTACGGAAATCATAGCCACAGTATGATTCTCGGTAGCTACTTCATTTACAGCTGCATAATGCTCTGGGATTTTCGCATGTGTATCAAAGCTGTCAACTACATTAAAGTATTTTGCATATTCTTTTGTCTGCTTTGGTAAATCTGTTGCACTGCCACCACACAAAATTAAAACATCAATTTCGTCTTTCATTTTCACCGCTTCATCGACATGATATACCTTTACACTTTCACTTAATATCTTTACTGTTTCTGGGTCACGTCTGGTAAATACAGCTACAAGCTCCATGTCATCGTTCTGCTTCAAAGCACATTCAATGCCACGTCCTAAGTTACCATAACCCATAATTCCAACTCTGATGCTCATATTGAACCTCCTTCTAAAAAATACAGGAATAATTATAGTGCTTTACGTTTTTCAATGCAACAAAAAATTATTGCACATAACAATAGGAAATGTTATATTAGCTGTGTATTGCATAAATATACAATGATTTATGTATAAAATGTATCATGATAATGGAGGAAAGAAAATGAAAAAGATTATCGCATTAGCCCTAACACTCGTAATAGCATTGGGAACATTAACCGCTTGTGGTGGTTCTGGCGCAAATACTGTAAAGGTACTTGACATCGAACTTACCCAGGAAGAATATGCATTCGGTGTAGACAAAGAACAGCCTGAATTATTGACACAGGTAAATAATTTTATCAGAAAAATCAAAGAAGATGGAACCTTCGATGAAATCTGTAACAAATACTTCGGAGATGGTACTCCAACAGCTGTAGTTTCAGAAAAACGCGATGATAGCAAAGACCAGTTAGTAGTTGCTACAAACGCAGAATTCGCACCATTTGAATACACAGAAGGTGGTGAAGAATTCTATGGCATTGACATGGAAATCGCATCTTTGCTTGCACAAGAGCTTGGAAAGGAATTAGTTATTGAACATATGGATTTCGACTCTGTATGTTTAGCAGTCGGAGAACATAAATGTGACATCGCTATGGCTGGTCTTACAATTCAGGAAGACAGAAAAGAACACGTAAACTTCTCTGACTCTTACTACAATGCATCACAGAAGCTTATCGTAATGTCTGATAACACAGAGTTCGATGAATGTAAAGATGTAGCAGCTATTGAAGCCATCTTAAATAAAAAAGATGCCACCTGCAAAATTGGCGTACAGACTGGTACAACTGGTCAATTCTACAGTGAAGGTGATGAGGAAAACTATGCGGGCTTCCCTGTAAAAACAGTTGGTTATAAAAATGGCTCCTTAGCAGTGCAGGATTTATTGAATGGTAATATCGATTACGTAATCATCGACTCAGCTCCTGCTAAACGTATCGTAGAAGAAATTAACGCAGTACAGTAACGGAGAATATTGTATGGGAAATTTTGATGCAAAAGTCGCACGTTTTATAGACATCTTTCTAAACAAAGGCGGCTTTGAAAAAGTCATTGAAGGCTTGCAAAATACAATCACTATTGCAGTTACCGGTTTAATTATCGGTATTATCATTGGTACACTAATTGCTACAGTAAGAGTTCTTCCAAAATACAAGCTTTTGCCACGTATTTTGAATGGATTTTGTAGCTTTTATGTAGAGCTTTTCCGAGGTACACCAATCGTTGTACAGCTTTTGATTTTTTACTATGTACTTCTTCCAATTATTGGTCTCCGATTATCTGGGGTAAACGTTGCCATGCTGGTATTTGGTCTTAATAGTGGTGCGTATATCTCGGAAATCATGCGTGGGGGGATACTCTCCGTTGATGGTGGACAGATGGAAGCAGGTCGTGCAGTTGGTCTAAGCTTTGGTACAACTATGATAAAAATTGTAATTCCACAGGCCGTGAAAAACATCCTTCCTACTTTAGGTAACGAATTTATTGCTTTAATAAAAGAAACCTCCGTTGTGAGCTTCGTAGGGGCAACCGACCTTTACGTAGCCTTCAACCTGATTGGTTCTAACAGCTATGAATTCATGGTTCCATACATTGTAATGGCACTTATTTATATCGTACTTGTACTTATCATCAGTGCAGGCATTCGAATTATGGAAAGGAGCTTGAGAAAGAGTGATAGACGTAATTAATCTAGAAAAACACTTCGGTGATAAAAACGTATTAGACGGTATCAACGTAAGCATCAAAAAAGGTGATATCGTATGTATCATTGGTCCATCTGGCTCTGGAAAAAGCACCTTCTTACGCTGCTTGAACTGTATGGAGGACGCAACTGGCGGACAAATTATTTTCAATGGCATTGACATTGCAGATTATTCGGTTGACATCAACATCCATCGCAGAAAGATGGGAATGGTGTTCCAGCACTTTAACCTATTCAACAACAAAACTGTGATTGAAAATATTATGCTGGCGCCTGTTCATGTACAATGTCAGGATTTAAACAAAGCAAGACGTACTAATAGACTCACTACCATTACCAACCTCTTCAAATCAGCGGATAAAAAGAAGGAGCTTCTTCCAATCACATCTACAAAGGCACAGATAAAAGCCGATGCAAAAGAAAATGCAATAAAACTATTAAAGCGAATTGGTCTGGAGGATAAAGCAGATGTATACCCTTCTACCCTCTCTGGTGGACAAAAGCAACGTGTAGCAATCGTTCGTTCTCTTGCTATGAACCCAGATGTTATTCTCTTTGACGAGCCTACCAGTGCTCTTGATCCAGAAATGGTTGGAGAAGTATTAGACCTTATGAAATCTCTTGCAGAGGAAGGTTTGACTATGATTATTGTAACCCATGAAATGGGCTTTGCAAAAGAGGTTGCAAACCGTATTCTGTTTTTAGATGAAGGAAAAATTGTGGAGGATGCTGCTCCCGTAGAATTTTTTGAAAATCCTAAGAGCGATAGAGCGAAGGATTTCTTATCTAAAGTGTTATAATCTAAAGTGTCATAAAAAAACGAGGTATCTCCGCAAAATGCAGGGATAACTCGTTTTTTTAAATTATTTCATCCAATTATTTTGTAACCATGTTACAGACTGCTTCAATGCTTCTACTGTCTTGGTCTCAAGCACACAGGTACAATCATGTTTCTTAGCTAATCCCAATCTCTGATGTAAATCGATTTCTCCTGTACCAAGGGTCTGGTGATTCTTAGTCCCATATCCATCATGAATGTGGAAATGATTTAAGTGCTCCTCTAAAGACATAATAAATGGTTCATCAATATTATCCAGAGCATGAGAATGTCCAATATCCCAAGTAAGACCAAATACAGCACTTTCCATCAAATACTCTATAGCCTGCTTATGGAAAGGCAGATATCCGTCGGTGTTTTCGATATTGATTCTTACCTCCGAGTCTCCGATGAGTTCCTCTGCCATGTCACGAAGCTTTTTGATACCATTCATATAGCTATCGATATATTCCTGATACATGCAGACCTTTTTCTCTGGCAATGTAACATAGATTCCATTTAACATATGCATATTTAAAGATGGAATGTGTAGCTTCTTTGCCACCGCAATGGTACGCTGCAGAGTTTCCATATATGCCTCTGCTACCAATGGATTAAAATTACATACATCCATAGTTTCATCTAAATGAATCGTATAGAAAATGCCATACTTATCTGCAATTTTCTGCAATCTATCCGTATCCTCCATCTGCTCTATCTGGTACTGCGGAAAGGTCATGTTGAGTTCCATAAAGTCCAATCCGAGCTCCTTACAAAGCTTTGCGCTTTCCTCCAAATCATAGATTTCAATTAATGTAGGCATTCCAAATTTCATAACAACCACCTCGTTTTATTGTATTTCATTACATGCGTTCAGGTGCTTCAAAACCAAGCATATCAATACTTGTTTCAAGTACACCTTTTGTTAAGTTTAATAAAGCGATATATGACTTCTGTACAGTTTCATTTTCTTCGGAAAGAATCTTTGTTCCATGATAGAAACCATTAAAGGCATTTGCCAATTCATAGATGTACGCACAGATTTTGTGTGGTGCTTTTTCTTCGTATGCATTTTCGATGACTGCATTGAAACGCGAAAGTACGAGCATTAAATCTTTTTCGTGCTCATTGTGCGCTGATTCCATTGTACCAAGGCAATTTGCTATTGATTTACCAGTTGCTTCGTATTTTCCAAGGATGGATTTGATACGAACAATGGTATAAAGAATGTATGGGCCTGTGTTTCCTTCAAAGGATGTAAATCTCTCGATATCAAAGATGTAGTCCTTGCTTGCCTGATTGGAAAGGTCACCATACTTAATCGCCGCTAGAGCAATCTTTCTTGCTGTATCCTGTGCTTCTTCCAAAGAAATGTCAAGATTTTCCTTGGTCTTCTGGTTTTCCAAAATCTTTTTTAACATTTCTTCATAGATTTCTTCCAGAAGATATTCCAGACGCATGACACCGCCATCACGTGTTTTGAATGGCTTACCATCTTTTCCATTCATGGTACCGAAACCGATGTGTGTCAATTCTGTTTCCGGTTGTACAATTCCAGTTTTTTTTGCACAACGAAAGACCTGATGAAAGTGAAGATCCTGTCGCTTATCAGTAATATAGATAACTGCTTCTGGATTGTAATCTTCCATACGCATTACCAATGTGGCAAGGTCTGTAGTACTGTAAAGGGATGCTCCATCAGATTTTAAAATGATACATGGTGGAATCTCCTTGGTATCCGTTTCTTCCATTACATCTACTACCAACGCACCATCACTTTCATGGGCAAAACCATCTGCTTTCATCCTTTCAACCATATCTGGAATATAGGCTTGTGCATCAGATTCACCTTTCCATAATTCAAAAGAAACATTTAGTTTTTCGTAGTTTTTCTTTAAGTCCGTGACAGACACATTTAAGATATGTGCCAATAATGCACGATAGCCTCTTCTCCCCTGCTGCAACTCATTTGTAGCTGCAAGGGCAGCTTCTTTGTAGGCCTCATCTTCTTTGGATTTACTACTTGCTGTTGGATAGATTTCTTCTAATTCAGATATCGTAAAAGGTGCTTCTGCAGGATATTCTCCTGTGTAGCTTTCATCAAAATATACCAGCTCTGGTTTGCGAAGCTTCAACTCTGTAATAATAAGTCCCATCTGAAGCCCCCAATCTCCAAGATGTACGTCACCAATCATTTCATGTCCTACGAATTTACCAATACGTTTTACACTTTCTCCAATGATTGCAGAACGCAGATGTCCTACGTGAAGGGGCTTTGCTACATTTGGTCCGCCATAGTCTACTATAATTGTCTTTGGATTTTCTGCTTCATCACAACCAAAGCGGCCTTGATCAGCCTGCATATCATTTAAAAATGCTGCCAAATATGCATCATTTATTTTGAAGTTCAAAAAGCCTGGCTTTACAGATTCTACCATTGAGAACATTTTATTCCCAGATAACATTTCTGCAATTTTATCGGAAATCATAAATGGAGCACATTTGTACTCTTTTGCAGCTGCCATGGCACCATTACACTGATATTCACAAAGGTCTGGTCTGTTTGACAGAGTTACCTTGCCATACTTCTCATCATATCCACATTCCACGAATGCTTTGGTAACTTCTTCTGAAATCAAATCCAGTAATTTTTTCATCATAACCTCCTCTATGGTTTTCTCAATTAATTGTTTTTAAAAATTATATTTCTATATGGTAATAACATTTTCAAAAGGATACTACCTAGCACGCAAACCGAGACAATCTCTCCTAGTCCAACTGTAAGTGCATTAAAAGGAATCGACAAATCCACTCCCTTGTAATACCATGTAATTCCGTATCCATATCTAATAACAAACGGAATGATAACAACATTTGCGATTACCGGCGGCAGAGTTAATAAAAATTTGTGTTTGCGAAGCAGATACGTTCCAATTGCTCCAATTAATGTTGCCAAACTTCCAAATAAAATATCCCAGATAGCTACCCCTGTCACGATATTCGCAATCAAACAGCCAACATACAATCCCGGCACCGCTGAAAAAGTGAAATAAGGCAATACACATAGTGCCTCTGAAAAACGCACCTGTATAGTCTGGCTTGCCAGTCCTAAGGCATTGGCTACTAGTGTCAACACCACGTACAGTGCGGCAATAATCGCCGCCTGTGTAATCATTGTTACACTTGTTTTTCTCATATTAATTTATCTCCTTTAGTTTTGTTTTAGGTGAGGAAGGTCTCGAACTCACCATTTATAACTTGAAAATTTTAACACAGCCTTTTCAAAAATGCAACCTTCCCAAATCTGCAATTTTTGACCTTACAATAATTCTAAAATATTATCTTCTGAGTTCAAGTATAAAATCTCCCATTTCTGCAAAAACTTCCTATATAGAAAATTATTTGTAAAACTATACAGGAGGCTTCCATGGGCACATACAAAGTAGACATCTGCGGGGTCAACACCTCAAAACT
>JAZULP010000026.1:0-47781 GCA_045603165.1 Agathobacter sp.
ATCTTCTGGAAGACCACCAACGTTGTGGTGAGCTTTTACTCCATCACTTTCGAGGATATCTGGGTAAATTGTTCCCTGTGCAAGGAATGAAATACCTTCGATTTTTCCTGATTCTTCTTCAAATACACGAACGAATTCTTCGCCAATAATTTTGCGTTTCTTTTCTGGTTCAGCGACATCCACTAATTTATCTAAAAATCTATCTGTAGCATCAATATAGATAAGGTTTGCATCCATACCCTTCTGGAATACATCAATAACTTCTTCGCTTTCACCCTTACGCATTAAACCGTGGTTTACATGTACACACACAAGCTGTCTGCCGATTGCCTTAATAAGAAGTGCTGCTACTACAGAACTATCTACACCACCAGATAATGCTAATAACACTTTTTTGTCTCCTACCTGTTCGCGCACTGCTGCAACCTGTTCATCGATAAATGCTACTGCAAGTTCAGGTGTAGTAATGCGTTCCATGGTTTCAGGTCTCTTGTTTGAATCCATAATAACCTCCTAAGATTGTGCATTTATTTTTTAATAGATTTTCATTATATTACTTGATTTGTCAGAAATCAATCATTAGATTTAATTTTTTCAATCTTTTCTTTAGCAAATGTATGTTATTTTTTTAACAAGCGAATAATAACAATGATATGGTAAATTTTTTTGTAAAATAATATACTTTTTTCTTGCGTCGGACATTATTAGGTCTTATAATACATAATGTATTTGTGGGTCAACCCAGATATAATTTTAGTATAAAGAAGGTAAAAAAGATGGAAAGAAAAGTTGGAACTGTTTCAAGAGGTATTCGTTGTCCAATTATCCGTGAAGGTGACGATCTGGTTTCTATGACCGTTACTAGCGTGTTAGAAGCTGCTAAAAGTGAAGGATTTGAACTCCGCAATAGAGACATCATTGCATTGACAGAATCTATTGTTGCCAGAGCACAAGGAAACTATGCTAGCATTCAGGATATTGCTGATGACGTAAGAACAAAACTCGGTGGAGAAACTATAGGTGTTATTTTCCCGATCCTTTCCCGTAACCGCTTCGCAATCAACCTAAAAGGTATTGCTATGGGCGCTAAAAAAATAGTGCTTATGTTAAGCTACCCAAGCGACGAAGTAGGTAACGCACTTTTAACATACGATCAGTTGGACGAAGCTGGCATCAACCCATATTCTGATGTCCTTACATTGGAAAAATATCGTGAATTATTTGGTGAAAATGTACACGAATTCACGGGTATTGATTATGTCGACTACTACTCAAGCATCATCAAAGAAGCTGGTGCTGAAGTAGAGGTTATCTTCGCTAACAATCCAAGAGAAATTTTAAAATACACAGATTGCATCATTAATTGCGATATTCATACTCGTGTAAGAACCAAACGTATTCTTCGCGAAAACGGGGCAAAGGTTGTGTGTGGCCTTGATGACATTCTTACTACTCCTATCAATGGAAGTGGTTACAATGAAAAATACGGCTTACTTGGTTCAAACAAATCTACCGAAGATACTATCAAATTATTTCCAAAGGAATGCAAAGACCTTGTATTGGATATTCAGTCACAAATTTTAGAAAAGACTGGTAAACATGTGGAGGTTATGGTTTATGGTGATGGTGCATTCAAGGATCCACAAGGAAAAATCTGGGAATTGGCAGACCCTGTTGTATCTCCAGCATTTACAGATGGATTAGTTGGTACACCAAATGAGCTTAAGTTGAAATATTTAGCTGACAATGATTTTGCAAATCTTAGCGGTGCAGAACTAAAAGAAGCTATCTCGAATAGCATTAGGACAAAACAGGACAACCTGGTAGGCAATATGGCTTCTCAGGGTACAACCCCTAGACAGCTTACAGACCTTATTGGTTCCCTCTGTGACCTTACATCTGGTTCTGGTGATAAGGGAACACCTGTTATTCATATCCAGGGATATTTTGATAACTATACAAATAACTAAAAAGGAGATTAATAGAAATGAAAAAGATTTACGAAGGAAAAACAAAAGACGTATTCGAACTTGATAATGGCAATGTAATGCTCAAATTCAAGGATGACTGTACTGGAAAAGATGGTGTATTTGATCCAGGTGAAAATAGTGTTGGTTTAACTATCGATGGTATTGGTAAAGCAAACGTTATTACATCCATTCACTACTTTGAATTATTAAAAGAAGCTGGAATCAAAACTCACTATGTAAGCGCAGATGTAGAAAATGCTACTATGGAAGTTCTTCCAGCAACCGTATTTGGACATGGTCTTGAAGTAATCTGTCGTCAGGTAGCTACAGGTAGCTTCATCCGCAGATATGGCGAATATATCGAAGATGGCACAGTTTTAGAAGGTGGCTACGTAGAGTGTACATTCAAAAATGATGCGCTCGGCGATCCCCTTGTAACTGGTGAAGGTCTTGCAGCTCTTGGAATCATGACACCTGCTATGTTCGAAAGTATGAAGGAACAGACTCTTAAAATTACCAAAATCGTGTCAGATGATTTGAAGACACTTGGTC
Organism: Agathobacter sp.; assembly: GCA_045603165.1. Taxonomy (GTDB): domain Bacteria; phylum Bacillota; class Clostridia; order Lachnospirales; family Lachnospiraceae; genus Roseburia. The sequence continues at coordinate 2,523 of JAZULP010000026.1, forward strand.
TTGACCTTTGGGATATCAAATTTGAATTTGGTTACAACAACGACGAAGTAATCCTTATTGATGAAATTGCTTCTGGTAATATGCGCGTTTACAAAGATGGTAAAATTGTTGACCCAGTTGAGTTAACCAAAATTATTAACAACAGATAATTTTTAAAAAAGAGGTGTTGCAAATGCCGTAAATTGCAGCATCCTCTTTTTTTATTGCAATTTATTCCCAGTTTACTCTTTTCTTTTGAAACACATACTAATTGTGAAAACCATTTTTAGTTGTATTTGAAAAAGGAGATTTGTTTATGCCTTACAATGAAACATCCAATATGATAAACAAAATGAATGCAGAAAAAAAAGGAAGCGTAAATGAGAATTCAACTATGGATGATAATTATCTCTGGGCTGCATCTGCAACGGATATGACCGGCCTCGCACCAACGGTCGCACATAATGAATATGAGGCAGCCAACTATGAAGAGATCTATCCTTATCTTCCGCCAATTCTACCAAATTCTGTAATTACAGTTCCAGATACACCTATGGCAGAAGGAATTCAATCACAAATGAGAAGACGTGTTACACCACAGAACCAAGAGGATAAGAAAAAAGACTCTTAAAAGTATGTGCTCTTCGCGCATTAGAAAAAGAAGCTGCCTTTTATGACAGCTTCTTTTTCATCCTTTATGAGATTTCTACTTTACACACTGTTTATACTGTTGCTTTAGCTGCTGCACCTTTTTATCATCTGCCTCAGGTGTTGGATACATCCCCTGTGCATGCATCATACAGAATACATCCTGCTGAATTTCATGTTCTTCTTCTAAGATATCGAGGATGGTTTCTCTTACGTCCTCGTGTACACATTCATTAGATGCTTTATTAAATAATTCTGTTGTGGCTTTCTGTGTGGATAAAGCATCACCTAAAATTTCTTTTTCCGTATAGATTGCTGGCATAAATTTGACCTCCTACGATAATTTCGAATAAAGCTCGTTAAAATGTTCCTGATGCTTGTCAGATATCTCAAGCATTTTGGATTTGATTTTCTCATCCTGTGCATGCTCTGCGAGCATTTTGAATTTCTTTACCAAAAGGTCTTCATCTGCAAGAAGCTCTTGGATAGAGGAAAGTTCTTTTTCTGATAACTGTGCCATATTGCATACCTCCCATTAGATAACATTTGTTCGAAAAAAGTATGCGTAAATGAAAAAGAAAATATTCGTTTTATTGAAAACAACTTTTTTGTAAAATAATAGAAGTGCCGCTTTGTAGCGACACTTCGTAATAGTTAACCACCAATTTGACAATATAGGGCTGTATTTTTTTCTACTAATTCTTTTAATTTTTGCATTTTTGCATCCTCTGGATGCTGTGTATTGCCCATTGGATAATCACGATTCAAGCCCTCGTATTTTCCACGTCCAAAGCTATGATATGGAAGAAGATGTATTTTTCTCACTCCCGGAAGAGAGTCTGCATATGTAGCAATATCCAAAATTTCTTTTTCGGTATCATTAAAGCCTGGAATGACTGGAACACGAATCACCAATTCGGTCTGTCTGCTTTCTGCAATTTTTTTCGCATTTTCAAGTATGCGTTTGTTTTCCACCCTTGTATACTCTTTATGCTTCGCAGAATCCATATGCTTGATATCCATCAAATAGGTATCAAGATATGGAAGAAGCTGTTCTATGGTTTCATATTTTGCAAATGCTGTACTTTCAATCGCTGTACTTACTCCCATATCCTTAGCCGCCTGCAATAATGCTTTGGCAAATTCTGGCTGAAGCAAACATTCTCCACCGGATAGTGTAAGCCCACCTTCTGAGCGACTATAATATGGCATATCGCGTCTTACAGTTTCCATAACCTCCTGTACCGTCACATCTTTTCCCATGACCTTCTGCTTACCATTTACTATCATGGTCTCAATTTCAGGGGATTGCGACTCTGGATTACAGCACCATCTACAACGCAGGGCACAGCCTTTGAAGAATACAATTGTGCGAATACCGATTCCATCATGTATAGAATATCTTTGTATATCAAATATTCTTCCTTTAACATTCAAATAATCTCTCACGTCTTCTCTGCACCTCTCTTATCGATTTGCTGCCTGTTCAGTTCTACGGATAATATCATCCTGCAATGACTTAGATAGTGTAGTAAATAGCGCAGAATAACCAGCAACACGTACCACCAATCCGCTATATTTTTCTGGATGCTTCTGTGCGTCTAATAAGGTATTTTTATCTACAACATTAAACTGCATATGCATACCCTTTTGATCAAAATAGCCTCGAACTAGTGCAACAAAACTTTCAAGGCCTTTTTCGCCTGCCATAGCAGTTGGATGCATTTTCATATTGAACAAAGTTCCATTACTTGCAATTCCATGATCTAATTTTGCGACAGAATTACATGCTGCTGTTGGCCCACTGATGTCTTTTCCTGAGGATGGTGATACACCATCTGCCACAGGTGTATGCGCCAATCTTCCATCTGGAGTAGCACCAGTCTGTGCACCCAATGGAACATTAGCTGATACTGGATAAAGACCCGCCTGATACATACCTCCTCTTGGATTCATATATGTCTCTAATGGTCTTGTGTATGTATAAGCCGCTTCTCTTGCCAGATCATCTACCTCATCAATATCATTACCGAATTTCGGTAGCTCATCTATCATATCAAGAATTTCCTGATAACGTGCTTTTTCTTTTTCTGGAAGTTCCATGTTCAATACTGCCTGTATGGTTGTAGAAATTACTTCTTCGGTAACGTCCTCACCAACTTCATCCAAAGCTCTTCCTACCTGTAATGCGACTTCCTTGGCTGTGATAATATCAAGTCCTTGACCGAAGTTCATTTCTAGGGCTTTTTTCAATTCACCAATGGTCACTTTCTTTTCTTCATATACTAATTTCTTGATGGTATATAAGGAGTCGGCAACATTTGCAATACCAAAGCCCTGTGGTCCTGTGAAGTTGTAAATGGCGCCACCTTCTTGCGCACTCATACCACGTTTGATACAATCATCTACCAAGCAAGATTCAAATGGTAATGGACATAGCTTGGCATGAGCCATATCAATCGCATTATCAGCATTTACCATTAACGAAATGTTGTATTCCATCTGTTTCTTATATGCATCGAAAAATTCTTCAAAGGTCTGGAAGGATTCTACATCACCAGTTTGGATACTTGCAATCTCGCCTTGGTCATAACCATTTGAGAATACCATTTCCAATGGGCGACACATATTAAAGAATGCTGCATCATGCCATCCATCTGTTTTTCCTGGTGCCTGTGGCTCTACGCAACCAATGATGTTATAGTTTCTTGCATCCTCTAGGGCGATTCCTCTATGAATCAATGCAGGAATAATTACTTCATCATTATAGTACGCAGGCAAACCAATACCGGTTCTAGTAAGGGCTGCTGCACGTAACAGCAATTCTTTTGATGAGCCATTCCATACTCGAATAGACAGGGATGGCATTGGTAAAAACACATGCTCCGATGCATCGATACACATGAATGAAAGGTCATTCGTTGCATCCTTTCCATCTACTGTCTGTCCACCAACAATCAAGTTTTGGAATAAAGAATATCCCGCAAAACCTTCTGCACTAGCTGCATCACGCACCTTGTTCAAATCATTCAATTTTACCCAGATACAGTCAATTAATTCCTGTGTATACTCACGAGTTAATGTACCTTCTTTGATGCCTTTTGCATAGTACGGATACATATACTGGTCAAAACGTCCCGGCGAAATTGAATGTCCACTTGACTCAATCTGTAGCACCTGCTGAATAAACCAGAATGACTGACATGCCTCCTGGAAGCTTTCTGCTGGATTCTCTGGTACGTTTGCACATACCTGTGCAATGGTAAGCAGCTCCTGACGTCTTGTTGCATTGGTTTCTTTTTCTGCCATTTCCTTTGCTAATGCGGAATAACGCTTTGCATAGGTGATTACCGCATCACATGAGATGACAACTGCATCTAAAAAGCATTTTTTGGTCGCATAATTTGCATCACCAAAATTACATACCTCCATTTCCTTTAGGGCTTTTTCCTTAATGCCCTTCAATCCAAGTTGTAATACCTGATCGTACTGGACAGTTACATGCCCAACACCATTATAGAAATAGTTTCCTGGTGTGAAAAAATTATGCTCCATGGCACGCAATGTTTCTGGTGCCATATATGAGGTTGCCAACTCACTAGTGGTTTTACCCTTCCAATATTTGTTGGCCTCTGACAATCTCTTCTTGGTATCATCAGAAATATAGAATGGATCTGCAGAACGTTTTTCTACTGTTTCAAATTCTGCTTCCAGCCAATCATATGAAAATTCCGGGTATGTCTGACACCCTCTTGGCGCAATTGTAGTACTACCAACAATCAGCTCATCTGGTCTGATAATGATTGGCAACTGCTTCATGATATGCTCAAACGCCTTTGCTTTACGCATTACCACTGGCTGTCCCTCCGTTGCCTTATAGGACTCTGTGATAAGCTCTGCTCTAGCTGCTTCAATTTCAGGCATTTTCGCATATAAATGATCCACTAATCGTTTGATTCTATCTGATTTTGCTACTGGTGTGCTGTCAAATGTAATCATAGACCTTCCCCTTTTAAATTCTGCGGATAAATGCATTGGATTCCTAAGTCTTCAAACACATCCAGCCATTTATCCTCTGGTTTTTTATCTGTAACCACCACATCTATCTTGGAAAGCTTACAGATATTTGAAAATCCTATTTTGCCAAATTTCGATGAATCAACAGTCAAATATACTTTTCGGGCTGTTGACATCATACTTTGTTTAATGCTGCCGGTTTCATCATTTCCTTCTGTGACACCTTTCTCCAAATCTATCCCTTTACAGGAGAAAAATACTTTGTCTGCATTGTAGCTTTCGATACAATCTGCTGCTTTCTTCCCTAATAAAGACATGGAGCCTTGCTTTAACAATCCCCCTGTGGAAATGATATCCCATCCGGAAACATCTGCCAATTCCAATAGAATCTCTATGGAATTCGTAATTACTGTTAAATGCTTCTTTTGCTTGATATTCTTTGCAATAAACACTGCTGTCGTAGAGGCATCCAGAAAAATATGATCTCCATCATGAATCTCCTGGTTAATCAATTCTGCTATTTTTTTCTTTCCCAAGGAGTTCGATTTCCATCTTATGTTGAATGGTAAATCAATACTACCCATTTCATTAATGACGGCACCACCATAGCTTTTGATTACGTGACCTTCATCGGCGAGCTTTTCTAAATCTCTTCGAATCGTTTCCTCTGATACCTCAAATTCTTTGCTGAGTTCACTTACGATTACTTTCTTTTCTTCGTGTATCTTTTCTAAAATCAATTTCCGTCGTTCTACTGCAAGCATATGCCACCTCTCGACCTTTTAGATTAGAAAATATATTTCAGCAATTTATCAGATGGGCGCGCGATAACAGAGCTGTCAAGGAACATTCCTCGTTCTCCAACTTCTCCTTTTGCTCTATCGATAGCTGCCTGTACTGCTGATACGCTTCCTGTCAGTGTCATATAGCTTTTGCCACACATGCCCTTTGCAAGACGAAGCTCTACTAAATCCACGATTGCAGTCTTGGCAGCTAAATCAGCTGCTACAATTAATGCTGCTACATCGTAGGTCTCTAAAATACCTAATGCATCGATTTTTTCAGGCTGTGCTGTGCCATAGATTGCTGGGAAAATAGATTCATGTGGGTTGCCCAATACAAATGTGTCTATAATTTTTTCACTAAATTTCTCTGCTGCACAATCTACCGAAGCACGAACTGCACTCAATTCGCCAGTCACTAAAATCACAAACTTACCTGGACAGGTAACTTCTGCCTGCAAAATTTCAACATCGGCTGCTTTTGCCATTTCATCTGCTGCTCTAAATCCTGTGGAAACGGTATTGCATTCCACCATTCCTATTGCTTTGGCCATATTTTCATCCTTTCAGGAAATGCTAATTTCCTCTAACAATTACTTCTCTATCTGTAACTTTTTCTACAATCCCATCAATTGAACAATGAATAGATACACTAAGTCCTTCACTTGCCTCGCCAATTTTTTGACCTTTTAAAACCTTGTCACCTTTGGCTACAAGTGGCTTTGCTGGGACACCAATATGCTGACTCATAGGAATCCTTACATATTGCGTCACTGGTGTTGTATCCTGGAAAGGTGCAGGTACATGGTACTGCATCAATCCTAATCTGGAAGCGAGCCTTGGAACAGGTACCTTTCGAAGCTCTCTATCCTCTAAAACCGGGGCCGGTTCTTTCTTTTCTACCCGAACACCTGCGCCCCTAAGTCCAGCTTTAAACTCCTGAATAATGGATTTTGGAGAAAGCCCTTGTGGACAGGCATATTTTTCGCAAATTCCACAACCGCTACAATATGCTGCATTGATGTATACACTCATATCACTTGTGTCATGATTGGCTACTGCTCGCATAATACGATGCGGTTCAATCGGATATCCAATGGAGTGTCTAGAACACATATCTGTACAGGTTCGACATTGACAACAGGAAGATGCTGCCTTCCTTCGTTCCAAATTCAGATTTTTTTCCATATAGGATACCGCTTTATGGTTATCAGGCAGAATAATAATGGCATTTGTCGTCTTGGTAACTACAGAATTTTCTGTACCAAGCTTGCCCATCATAGGTCCACCCAAAATATAAGCCGGATGATCCGTTGTGATGTGTCCAGCTAAGGAAATTGCTTCCTTTACTGTCGTTCCCAGCGGAACTCTGACCGTTAACGGTGTGTCAATCTCTCCAACAATAGACACAATTTTATTGGTTACAGCGATATCTAAATGCACCGCTCTATACAAGTTGTACATCGTCTCTACATTGTATACCACTACGTTTTCATCTATAGGAAGCCCACCTGGTTTTATTCTTCTTCCAGTGGTTTCATAAATCAATACTATCTCATCGCCCATTGGGTAAGCTGGCTTTAATTCACAGATTCTTACCTTTGGATAGTTCACAAGAACCTCCTTGAGGGCTTTGATGGTAGTCTTATACTCGTTCTTGATTCCAACTATAGCTTCTTTTGCTCCAAAAATCTCTCGGACTTCATCCAACATCTGAATGATTTCTTCCGTATGAACTGCTAATAGTTGTCTATGTAATTTTAATAAAGGTTCACACTCGATACAATTCAAAATAACAGTATCTGCTTTGTCTGTCATTTTGGCATAGGATGGGAAGCCGGCTCCACCGGCGCCCACTATGCCTTTTTCTCGTGCTATATTTTTTAATTCTTCTATTTGCATATTTGTTTGCATATTTATTTGCCCCAATCTTGACCTTGATCAATGATGCCCACGATTGCTGCATCTACTGGCGCATCCTTCATATCACATCCGATTCTAGCTGCAGAACCTTCTGCGACTAAAACATATTCGCCAATACCTGCTCCTATGATATCTATCGCAACCAAGCGTTCGCCGGATGTGTACATTCCTTCTACCGGCTCAACAATCATAAATTTGTTGCCTACTAATTTTTCACTTTTTCTGGTAGAAAATAAGCTTCCCACAACTTTTCCTATTATCATATCTTCTCCAATCTGAAGCTATCATTTCGTTCTCTAGTAAATGATTGCTGCCATATCGCCTTGTTTTACCTGACAAGCATTTGCTTCGTCAGTATCAATATGCATTTCTGTGGTAAAGGATTCATCCACTCGAATCTTTACCTTTTCTAACACTGCACCACGCTCATCGCCCATACGAACGGAAACAAAGTCTCCATCCTTCAAGGATGCTGCCTTTGCATCTGGAACTGACATATGAATATGTCTTGCTGCTACGATACAGCCTTCATCCAAATATACAGCGCCCTTTGGTCCTACTAATGCGATTGGCGCAGAACCAGCTGTATCACCAGACTGTCTGATAGGTGCTTTTATGCCTAATGTGCGAGCATCCGTCGCAGAAATCTCCACCTGAGATTTACTTCTTACAGGTCCTAAAATTCGTACATTTTCGATTGCACGGAGTTTTAGACCAACGATGGTACACTGTTCATTGGACGCATACTGTCCACCCATAAGTTCTTTCTTCTTGGTGAGCTGATAACCTGGTCCAAACAATTTTTCTACATCTTCTTGTGTTAAATGAATATGCCTTGCTGATACCCCAACTGGTACCTTAACACTAGGTGCTTCCTTTTCTTTAACACTTTCCATTGCTTGCAATACCAATCTGGTAATTTCTTCAACGTTATTATATGTACTCAAGTTTCACACCATCCTTATATAAGGGGCAGCTGGAGCAATTGCCCCAACTGCTGCTTATCTTATTTTCTTACTTTACCTTTGGTAAGATCATTTCTACATCAGCGTGTGGTCTTGGAATTACGTGTGTAGCAACTAATTCACCAAGCTTGCAAGCTGCTGCTTCACCAGCTTCTACAGAAGACTTAACTGCTCCAACGTCACCACGTACCATAATTGTTACTAAACCAGAACCGATTTTTTCTGTTCCAACTAATGTTACGTTTGCAGCCTTGCACATTGCGTCTGCTGCTTCAATTGCTGCTACTAAACCTCTTGTTTCAACCATTCCTAATGCTTCTAATGCCATAATAATTTCCTCCTGTTTTTAAATATATTTTTATTATTGCTTCTTATTTAAAGCGGCTTGCTGATAACTGAACCATTCTTGTAATCTCTGGATGTGGGTTTGGGATTATTCCAGTTGCTACAGGTTTTTTTATCGCTTTTTCTGTGGCTACTTCCACTGCCTGTCGCACTGCTTCCACCTTGCCCTCAACTACAAGAGTAACCAGCCTTCCACCCAGTTTTCTTTCCCAGGTGGCAAGTGATACATCTGCCGCTTTGCACATGATGTCAAGCGCATCTGTTGCTGCTACAACACCAGTGATTTCGATAAATCCTAATGCATTCCCCATGCCGGTTCTCCTTCTTTTAGCTGATAGTTAGCCTTTGAATTTTGGAAGAATTTTTTCAACGTCGTTATGTGGTCTTGGAATTACGTGTGTAGCAACTAATTCACCAAGCTTGCAAGCTGCTGCTTCACCAGCTTCTACGGATGCTTTAACAGCTCCAACATCTCCACGTACCATAACTGTTACTAAGCCAGAACCGATTTTTTCTGTTCCAACTAATACAACCTCTGCCGCTTTTGTCATTGCATCTGCTGCCTCGATTGCTGCTGTAAGTCCTCTTGTTTCAACCATTCCTAATGCTTCCTGTGCCATTTTTAAATCCTCCTTAAGATTTACTTTCATTAATTTTTATCAAGTGCGCTGATTTTCAGCATTTTTTCTGTATCTTCTGTAGGTCTTGGAATTATGTACTTGGATACGATTCCTGTATTAGCTAATGCTACCTCTTCTGCTGCCTTCATAGCCTCTTCTACATCAGCTACGCTGCCTCTGAATTTAACTGTGACCAAAAGTGGTACTGGTAAAGCATCTGCATTGCCAGGTTTATTCTTGTCAAACACTTCAAGTCTTACATTTGCGGCTTTGCAGCCTGCATCTGCCGCCAAGAATGCGCATACAAGACCAAATACCTCTAACAGACCTACCGCTTCCTGATTGTCACGTGATGCGAGATTTTCCATATCATATCCCTTTCTGAATTATCTTACTTGTTCACGATTGCAATTTTAAGACCTGTCATTTCCAAGTTCTTCTTTAATGCTTCATTAATTTCTTCTAATGGATATTTATCTGTAATTAACTCAGCCATTGGAAGTCCTATACCTTTTGCTCTCTTTAAGAAATCGAATGTTGTAGCATAATCTCTTAAGGTATATACCCAAGAACCAACTAATGTGATTTCTTTTGCACATAAGTCAAAGTGTGGATTAATCTGAGCGTCTCCACCATTAATAAAGAAGCCCAGTTCACAAAGACCTCCGCCATTGCGGATGAATTTGTAAATGTTTGCATGTGCTTTTGGATTCCCTGTACACTGGAACGCGAAATCTGCAAGATATCCACCAAAGGAGTCTTCTACTGCCTTCGTCAATTCTTCAATTCCCTTGTGTTCCATAAAGTTCACAGTTGCTGTCGCACCCATTCTCTTTGCGAAATCAAGTCGCTTCTGGTTGCCATCCACTGCTGTGATATTTTCGATACCCATCGTACGAAGAATCGCGATACAGATTAAGCCAATTGGTCCGCAACCCTGTACTGCTACACGGCTGTTGAAACGAAGGATGCCTGTTGTCTTCGCTCTTTCTACTGCGTGAATCAATACCGCACATGGCTCGATTAAGATTCTGGAATCTAAATCCAAATCACTTACATTAAATACTGTAGAACCACCACGTACTAATATGTAATCAGAAAACCATCCATTTAAATGAATATCATCATCTGGAAGTAAACCATATACATCAGCACCACCCACGTTTTGCTTGTTTAAGTCAAACATGGTGATATCTGGGTTATCCTTAAAAATCATACAGGTTACAACCTTATCTCCAATCTTAAGGTCTTTTCCTGCTGAGTCCTTCTTAACATTTTTACCCATTTTTACTATCTCACCAGTTCCTTCATGTCCTAAAGCTACTGGAATAAGACCAAATGGATCTCTTTTAAATTCATGTGCGTCTGTTCCACATACGCCACACCCTTCTACTTTTACGAGGATATCATCATCCCCAACTTCTGGCATCGGATATTCTTTGATTTCGAATTTTTCCAATTCAGTAAGCATTGCAACATGTGCTTTAGAAGGAATACCTGTACTAGCTGCTGGAGCTGCAGCAGGAGCTGCACTACCAGACATCTGATCCAGGATTTGTTTTACAATTAATTCAATATCCTGTTCTTTTACTGCCATCTTTTATTCTCCTTTTATTATCTAATACAAAGACTATCTGACATTGTACAACGTCTTCTCTTTGTAAAAGTGCTTGCACTTGTTAAGCCTTCACCTGTTCTGGAAGCTATTGTAAAGGTACAATATCCTTCTCCTCCAAAACCTAATGCCGCATAACTTGGACCATTCTTTACTAAGATTGCCGTGTCTAATGCTTTAGCATATGTTGTAATGTGATCCACATTTTTAGAGTGGATATGCGCAGAGTGACGATTTCCATGCTCGAGCCAAACAGCGGTTTTCACGCCTTCTTCAAAGTTCTTCACTCTTACCATGCCTAGAATCGGCATCATCAATTCCTCTGCAATTAATGGATGCTCTTTTTCGCCTTCAAATACGATACAACGAACTTCAGGTCCAACCTCAACACCAACCATAGATAGAAGAACCTTTGCACTTCTACCAACACATTTTCTGTTTAATGCTCCTTTTGGTGTGAAAACGGTCTGCACTAATTTGTCCTGAATTTCTTTGCTTGCCAAATAACAGCCATTTTCAGAAATCATGTAATCCATAAGTTCGTCTGCAATACTGTCTACTGCAACGATTTCTTTTTCTGCAATACATGGAAGGTTGTTATCAAATGTACATCCATTGATAATATCTTTTGCGGCTTTTCTAACATCGGCTGTTTCATCTACTAATACAGGTGGGTTACCTGCACCAGCTCCGATAGCTCTCTTTCCAGAAGAAAGAACCGCTGTTACTACACCAGGACCGCCAGTTGCTACTAAAAGATGAATTGCTGGATGCTTCATCATAACGGAGCTTGATTCCATCGTTGGAACTTCAACTGTTACTGCGATGTTGTCTGGTCCTCCTGCTTCTACAGAAGCTTCATTAATCATGTTAATGGTATAAATTGTTGTCTTTTTAGCATTCGGATGTGGGTTAAATACTACTGTATTGCCACCTGCCAACATACCGATTGTATTACAAATTACAGTTTCTGATGGGTTGGTTGCCGGTGTAATAGCACCGATAACACCAAACGGACCCATTTCTACCAATGTAAGTCCTCTATCACCAGACCACGCAATTGTTGTAATATCTTCTGTTCCAGGTGTCTTGTCTGCGGTAAGCTGATGCTTGAGAATCTTATCACCAACATTACCCATTCCAGTTTCATTTACACCCATGTTTGCTAATAATTCAGCGTTTTCATGTACTTTTTTTCGAATACAGGAAATAATTTTTTCACGCTGATCAAGTGTGAGATTACGAACGATCTTTTGCGCTTCGATGGAAGCATTAATCGCATCGTTCATATCTTTAAATACGCCATGCATACCGGTCACTTCACTGCCGATCTGCAGGTTTGCCATGACTTTCTGAACAATGTCATGTACCATGCGTTCATCTACAGACACGTAATTACCTCCTTTAACGCGGTTCTTCCATATGCTGCTAGTTCAGTGTCTTCACTAGCACTGGCCCCTGATACCCCCAGGGCACCAATCATGGTATTTCCAACCATCAATGGTTCTCCGCCTCCTAATATCATTACTTTGCCATCATTGGAAAATTGTAAACCATACAATTCCCCGCCCGGCTGGCATAATTTGGATAATTTTGCTGTGGACATCTGGAATGCTGTGGACGTATAAGTCTTGTTTACTGCTACATCATAACTTCCATGATAAGCACCATCCATACAATGAACTGCTACCGGTCTGCCGGATGCATCAGAAACAGCTATCACCACAGCTAAACCCATTTCTGTTGCTTTTTCCTCTACAGCCTCAATTAACTTCACCGCCAGCTTCAGGGACATTACTTCTTTTACAATGGCTTCCCCGACAATATTGTGAATTAATTTTTCCAGTTTGTTTTTATCCATATACTATTTGCCTAACTGTTCTAATACTTTTTTCGTAATTGCAGTTACCAATTCCTGACTGTCATCTTTATGTCCATGTCCACCGCAGTTGCCACAGTTATGGCAGTTTTCTTTGCCTTTGTTCTGGCAGAGGTTTGCTGGATGACGTCCTGGAAGACCCATCTGTCTTCTAAGTTCATAAAGCTTTTCAATCTGTACTTTATCAAATTCCTTTGGTCCGCCAAGCTGTCTTGCCTTGTATAATAATTCTGCATAGAATTCTACGGATTCCATCTTCATGTACGCTGCCATAAGGTCTGTAGACCATGTTAAAGCACCATGGCTTTCTAATAATACAGCATCAAAATGTTCTAAGTATGGTTCTACCGCATCTGGAATCTCCATAGTAGATGGTGTTCCATATGGTGCGATAGGTACGCAGCCTAATGCGATAACTGCTTCTGGCATAATTGGCTGTGTTAATGGAATACCAGCAATTGCAAAGCTTGTTGCAAATGTTGGATGTGCGTGAACTACAGCACCTACATCAGGTCTCTTTTCATATACTCTCATATGCATTTTGATTTCTGATGATGGTTTGTAGCCCTTATTTGCCTGGATAACATTTCCTTTAGCGTCTACCTTACAAATGAATTCTGGGGTCATAAAGCCCTTAGAAACACCTGTTGGTGTACATAAGAATTCATTGTCGTTCAGCTTTACAGAGATGTTACCATCATTTGCTGCTACCATGTTACGATCGTAGATTCTTTTACCCACGTCGCAAATCATTTTTTTGATTTCGTATTCGTTCAGTGCCATTTTTCGTTCTCCTTTTTATTTATATTTTATTTTATATTTATAAAATAAGGCTCTTATTCAATTGCCTTGTTCCCAAGGCATGATATCTCCCGGCTCTCTTAGGTACTCCAAAATATCCGATACCCCTTCGCCAGTTTTGGAATTAACATAGAAAATAGTTTTGCACCCAGCCAGCTCTAACCATTTGGTAACCTGCTCCACATTCCCTTTTTCTTCATCAATCTTGGTAACGATTCCAATAACATCCCTATTTACCATACAAGTAATATTCGGAGGATATAAGGAATACGGTTCTGTCGATGCAGCTAATAATCCAACTACATCTGCTTCGTAGGAATACAAAGCCAACGCTCTTCCAAGACCTGCTGTTTGCAGGTATTCTCCAGGCGTATCAATAATCACGTCAAAATAATTGACATATTGTGTTTTCTTATATGTAATCGTCTCACCCTTTAATGCCTGCGTCAGGGTCGTTTTGCCTGCTTCGCTGCGTCCCATTAAAATAATTTTCTTCATATCTAAATTCTAACTCATCTAAACTACTCTAACTTAGGTGCGAGTAATAGGTGCAACGGCATATCCCAGTGTGTTCTCTACATATTCTAAGATTGCCTGTACGGACGCCTCCACCTCAGAAACGGTACCACTAATAATAACTGAGCCGGAAAAACGATCCACAAATCCCAAATCCACACCTGCCGATTTGATAGCAATATCAGCCATAATAATTGCCGTCTCTGCTGGACTAACAGTCAAAACACCAATCGCAGATTTTGAATGTGCCACAGCTGGGTTCAACCCCAGTTTTTCATATAATATGGAATCCGGATTGGCAATAATGTGAGCAAGGGTAATCTGTTTCCCAGGTACTAATTCCTGGATAATTCTCTGCTTATTTTCCATGCTGCTAACCTCTTTCTGTGCCTAAAAAGGCACTCTTAGCACTCCTATAAGCCAAGTATATAATGTATACAAGTTCAAGTCAACACAAAACAACAACTTTTTTTTGGTTTTTGAAGTTTTCGTATGTTTATTTTTCTGTTTTTTGTTGTTTTGTGACTGTTTTATTGGTTTTTGTTGGTTTTGAAGCCATAAATAGTAAAATAGACTTGGAATACCGCAATATATAGAGTATAATAGTAAAAAAATTGCGTAATCTTAGAAAGGATATTCTATGAATTCATCTATTTTATTTGATCTTCATACACACAGCGTAAGTAGTGGACACGGCTCTAGCGATACAATTACAGCTATGGCAAAGGCTGCATCCATCGCCGGACTTAAGGCACTGGGCATTTCCGAACATGGACCAGCCACACCAGGTTCCGCAAAAGAGTCCTATTTCAGAAATTTGTCTTTGGCTTGCCGCAAGCATTTTGATGTGCGTTTGTTATACGGTGTAGAACTGAATATTTTAAATAGTAACGGTGATGTAGATTTGGATGACGAGATCTTGGAAAAATTAGACTATGCTCTGATTAGCTTTCATCTTCCGACCTGCCCACCTATGTCAAAGGAAGAGAACACATCCGGCTATATTCGCGCAATGAACCACAAAAACGTGCGCTTTATCGGGCATATGGATGACGGACGTTACCCTGCAGATTATCAAAAAGTTTTGCAGACCGCAAAAACCAAGGGCATTTATCCCGAAATCAACAATATGTCCCTTGTGCCAGAAGCTTATCGAACCAATGGGCATGCAAACAGTAGAGAGATTCTAGAAATCTGCAAAGTTCTGGAGCTTCCTGTTTTACTTTCTAGTGATAGTCACGGAAAGTCTCAGGTAGGTAATATGGAATATATATTTCCTTTGTTAAAGGAGGTCAACTTTCCACAAGAACTCATTCTAAATTGCAACCTTCATTTTTTGGATAGATTTTAAATATTTTGATATAGGAAAAGGCTGTTACAAAATCATAAACAGATGGTGCACCCCTATCTATCTGATAGAAACACATCAGCTCTTTATGATATTGCAACAGCCTTTTTATTTTTGACTTAATTTTATTAGAAATAATAAATTGGCATTTCGTCGCCTACAGCAACTATTTCATTTTCTTGTACAACAGTCTCTTTTGCTACTGTTGTTTTCGGATTCTGCTTTTTCGGAGCTTGTTTTTTCGTTGCCTGTTTTTTCGTTGTCGTTTTCTTAACGACAGGCTTTTTCGTTTCCACAACCTCTTCCTTCACTTCAGCAACAGCCTCTACCTTAGTTTTTTCAGGTGCAGCTACTGTTTTTTGGGCTGCTTTTGATGCTCTAGCCATACTTCCTTTACCTACTGCCATAACCTATTACCTCCTTTGCAAGTTCATAGAATTCTTTTGCACTTCTTGTGCTCTTTTTATATACCGCAACCGGAACTGAATTATCCTGAGCCCATTCGATAGAAGAATCTACATGGATAAAAGCATCAAACACATGAATATCCTCATATCCATCCAGGATTTCCCGGGTCTGTCTATAATAGTTCTTTCTCTCATCTACTTTTGTAATGAGTACTCCCATAATTTGTGCATCCGTCATTTCTTGTATTCCATTTAAGAAATCAAACATGTTAGCTAACCCAAACAGTCCCCACGGCGATGCTTCCACCGGCACAATCACATAATCTGCAGTACAAAGAATATTTATCACCCAGGTTCCCAAGGTAGGCGGTGCATCAATTAGAATATAATCATATTTCTTAGATTCATATATGGTTTTGAGACATTTTTTCAGCACATATTCTCTTTGCATCATTGTAAAGAGCTCGTACTCAATCTGGCTCATAAGGGTAGATGATGGAATTAAGTCCAGGTTTTCATATGGTGTAGAGACCACATATTCTGACAAATCCTTTTTTGCTCTGATTGCATAATAAAGATTTTTCTCCTGTTCTGCCATAGCGAGCACAGCATCTTCCCCAAAGAACGATAGGGACAAATTCAACTGCATATCGCCATCGATTAAAAGCACTTTTTTGCCAGCCTGTGCCAATTCATATCCCAAATTTGCACAGGTAGTCGATTTTCCACTTCCACCTTTATTATTCGTAAAGCATATAGTTTTCGTTTTATGATTACTCATAGTTTCCATGCCTTCCTACTTACCGTTCTTTTATTCATAAATACGGATATCAAAGGATTCCGCAACGCAAACTCTTGCTGCTTTTAAATCCTCAAACTCTCCAGATTCTAACATCTGGGTAAGAATATTTCCAATTGCAGTAGCTTCTCCAGGACCAGCATGCACTGCTGTACCTGTGTATTTTGCAGTTAATTCATTCAAGTATACCGCATTGGAACCGCCGCCGATAACATTAATTCTATCGTATTTTACACCCGTCAGTTTTTCGATTTCCTTCAACTTTTCTGCATAGCATTTTGCCAAAGAATTGTAAATAACACTAGCAAGTGCAGGCAGAGTATCCGGAACCTCTTGATTCGTTTTTCTACAGTAGTCTTTTACTGCTTCTACCATATCATCTGGTGAAAGGAAGCTTTCATCCTGACAATCCACCACAGTTTTTATCGTCTCACGAGATGCCTGGTCACACAATTCACCATAAGACATGTCTGGAGCTAACTGATTGCGCACTGACTGAATCATCCACAGACCCATAATATTTGCAAGATATGTAATTTTTCCGCCATATCCACCTTCGTTGGTGAAGTTTGCTTCTTTACTCTTTGGTGTGCAATCAGCATCATCTCTTTCTACACCCATAAGAGACCATGTACCTGAGCTGATATAACAGGTATTTGCTTCATTTGTTGGAACTGCCATGACAGCAGATGCAGTGTCGTGAGTTGGTGGCAATACCACTCTACAATCATATCCAACCATTGCTTTCACTTCTTCTGTCAAACTGCCAATATCCGTTCCTGGCATCTGAATCTTCTGGAACATTTCTTTATTGAAGCCGAGCATATCTATCAACTCATAATCCCAGTCTTTTGTAGTTGGATTTACCAATTGGCTTGTGGTTGCTTCTGAATACTCCTGTACCTTTTTACCACTCAATTTATAGTGCAAATAATCCGGTATCATAAGCATACACGTTGCATTTTCCATATGCTGTGGATAGTTTTTCTTTACAGCCATCAACTGATAAATCGTATTATAAATCGCCTTCTGAATACCGGTACGAGCATAGAGGTCATCTTCTGAAATAATCTTATATACTTCCTCATCCATACCTTCTGTTCTATGATCACGATAACCAACTGTTTTCCCTACGATGTTATCATCTTTATCCAAAAGCACATAATCTACACCCCAGGTATCAATACCAACACTTACAGGAACCTTTCCGATTTCTTTGCATTTTTTCATGCCTGCAACAACTTCTTTAAAAAGCCTGTTAACATCCCAGCAAAGTGTACCGTCTACATTGTCCATACCATTCCAGAAACGATGAACCTCTTCTAATACAATTTTGCCGTTTTCAAGACTTCCTAAGATATGTCTGCCACTAGAAGCACCAATATCAATTGCTAAAAAATATTTACTCATATTCCACTCCTTTAAAAAATTCCAAATATTTTTTCCCTGAAGGATTTATATAAAGTATCATAATCTGTATACCCTATATTTGTTTTTTTAAATTGCTCATTCCATGTGCCACATAAGGTGTCTGCAAGTAATTTTGCATCTTCATGATATGTTAAAAGTATTGCAGGAAAAACATAAAAAATCATAAACAGATTCAAATCCAGCTGTGTCACAGATTTCACTTTCCCTCTTACTGAAAAATGTTCTTTTACTTGATTCACAAAACACAAAGAAGCTTCTTTTGCCGCAATTTTTTTGTCCGCGTTCTCTTCTATATACTTTATCATTTCATCAATATAATGTCCATATTTTTCACGAAAGACTTTCATATTCTCCTCATAGGAAGTCTTTTTCAATCGCTTTACTTTCTTTGTCATGCCTTCGAACATTGTTACTACCTGATTTAACATATCATTCCTCCAAATACCACTTAAGTATAATCGGTTTTCATAAACCTCTGTAATTTATAAGAAGTGCCCTAAAATAGGGCACTTCTATAATAGCTGTTTTCTAAACGTACGTCAAAAGTTTTATGAATTAGTCATATAAGTTCTGAGCGATTTCGTCATTTTCCATATTTTCAGCTGTGTACCACTGGCATCCTGTATCAACATCTGCTACAGATTCGCCAGCTGCTGCTGCATGAAGTAATTCAACAAGCTTTTCACCCATTGCTACTGGAGCCTGAGTAATAGCACCTGCGATTTTGCCAGATTTAACTGCTGCTTTTAAGTTTGCACCAGAGTCAAATCCAATACCTACAACGTCTTTTCCTAATCTACCGATGTTTTCATCTGCAGATACTAAGTTTTCAGCTGAGAACTGGTTAGAACCATAGATACAAATTGTATCAGCTTTGTTTAATAATGTCTGACCATCAATAATAGATAAGTCATTCTTAACTTCTGATGGAACTAAAACTTCGATTACAACATCAGCATTAGCTGTTGCATCTACTTTAGAATCAGCAACATATTTGTCATTGCCTTCAACAGTAACTGTTAAGCCTTTTTCTTTTACTAATTCAGCCATTTTATCAACGAAACCTAATCCACGGTTGATAATAGATTCAGCTGTAGCATCCTGGCCCATAACACCAATACGTACACCTTTTGCAAGCTTTGCTTCGATTAATTTGTAAGTTTCTTCTGCTGCAAGAACGCCTGCTGCATAGTTATCTGTTGCTGCATTCGCAACGATAGCACCGTCTGGAGCACCTGGAACACCAGAGTCAAATCCAACGATTGGAATATCTGCATCCTGAGCTGCGATAATAGCATCTAAGCATGCTTTTGTATCAAGAGCCGCTAAACCAATAGCATCTGGCTGTGCATTAATAGCACTCTGTAACATCTGAACCTGACCAGCGATATCTGATTCACTATCAGGACCAACAAAGTTAATGGTATCACCCAATTCTTTTGCTTGGTTCTGAGAACCCTTTAATACCGCCTGCCAATACTGATGCTGGAAACCTTTAGATACGATTTCAAATTTGTATCCGTCTGCTGCTCCTTCACCACTACTCTGCTGACCACAACCTGCTAACATTGTCGCAGCCATTGCTACACATAAAAGTGCACTTAAAACTTTCTTTTTCATTTTAAAACCCTCCTTTTTCTTTATATGAAACCCTCTTTGGTTTACATATCATTATTAATTACGCTTTCTTGTTCTAAGAACATCCATGAAAACAGCTACAATTAACACAATACCGATAATAATCTGCTGCCAATTGGCCTGTAGTCCAATATACGGAAGACCTGTTTTTAATACACACATAAGAAATACACCAATAAGTGTTCCTACTATAGTTCCCTGTCCACCATACATAGAGGTTCCGCCAATAATCGCTGCGCAGATTGCATCAAGCTCAAGGCCCGCACCAGTACCTGGTGTCAGTGTCTGGAAAGTACCTGCATACGCAATACCTGCGAGTCCTGTAAAGAAACCACAAATGATATATGCGAGCATATGCCATTTGATTACATTTACACCAGAAAGTCTCGCCGCTTCTTTATTACTACCAATTGCTATGATATAACGCCCCGGTTTTGTCTTTGTAAGAATAATCGACATAATCACAACTGCCAATATAATCCAAACAACTCCCACCGGAACCTTGGTATTACCTATTGTCATTTTGAAGAAATTTCTAAACCATCCTTGTGCTGTATCTGCAGCCGGCCAACTAAGGCTGACACCACCAGTAATAATAGAGCCCAATCCACGAGCAATCATCATAGTACAAAGTGTTGCGATGAATGGTGGCAATTCCAAAATCGCCACAAGAAATCCATTCAATGTACCCATCAACATACCACAAAGAATGGTTACCAAAATACCTACTCCTACTGGCAATCCCAAGCGAGAAATCACATATCCACCAATAAGACTGTAACATACCATACCAGTACCGATAGATAAGTCATTGCCACCTGTCATCAAGGCAAAGGTAACACCAATTGCCAAGAACGTAACATAGTAGGAAAAATCCATAATACTTACGACTGTTGAATACTGTCCAAAAGATTCACTTGCAACACAGAAGAATACAAAAAGCGCAAGCATTACAAGTACAACAACAAGCTGCTGTCCACCTATTTTTTTCACTAACGCATTATTCGAAAAAACGTTAGGTTTTTTGTTATCTGCCATCCTGCTTCCCTCCTAATCTCTCTGTGTAGCCAAGTGCATAATGCTTTCCTGAGTAGCTTGGGAGATATCGATTTCTCCAGTTTTTCTACCTTCACACATTACGATTACTCGATCACTCATTCTTAAAATTTCTGTCATTTCTGAAGAAATCATAATAATGGATTTACCTTGTGCTACCAATTCGTTCATCAATGTATAGATTTCACTCTTTGCACCTACGTCTATACCCCTAGTAGGTTCATCAAAGATTAAGATATCGCAGTCACGTGTCAACCATTTTGCGATAACAACTTTTTGCTGGTTACCACCGGATAGATTAACTACTTCTGTGTCAACCGTTGGAGTCTTGGTCTTCAATGCTTCAACATGCTTCCATGCGGTTTCTTCTTCCTTTTTCTTGTTAATAAACAAGCCCCGCATAAATTTTTCTAGAGTCGCCATGGTTGTATTTTCCGCAACACTCTTGCCAACAACAATACCATAACGCTTTCTATCTTCTGACAAATATCCAATTCCAGCTTTTACAGCATCCTGTGGACAATTGATATTTACCTTCTTACCATTAATGTATATGTCACCACTATCTTTTGGATCTGCGCCAAAAAGAGCTCTTGCAGTTTCTGTTCTGCCTGCCCCCATAAGTCCTGAGAAACCAAGAATCTCACCCTTATGAAGCTCGAAGCTTACGTCGCGTACCATTCTTCCTGCATTCAAATGTTCTACCTTCAGAACTACCGGTGCATCCTTTGGTACAGCACTTTCTGTTTTAGGATCTTCGTAAATAACACGACCTACCATCATGTTAATAATATCATCTTTGGTGCAATCCTTTGTAATCAGGGTTCCAACATATGTACCATCACGCATTACAGTTACGCGATCAGTAATTACTTTAATTTCATCCATTCTATGAGAGATATATACAATACCAAGCTGCTTATCTCTTAAATCACGAATGATTTTAAATAATTCTTCAATTTCAGCTTCTGTCAAAGCAGCTGAAGGTTCGTCAAAAATAATTACTTTTGCATCATGTGAAATGGCTTTTGCAATTTCACACATCTGTTGTTTACCAACGGTAAGATTACCCATAGTTTCTCTTGGGTCAATGTCAATATTTAATTTATCAAATAATTTTTTGGCTTCCTCATTCATCTTTTCATCATCAATGAGTTTGCCCTTCATAATTTCGCGTCCGATAAAAATATTCTGCGCAACTGTTAAGTGACTTAACATATTTAATTCCTGATGTACGATTACAACACCAGCCTCCTGCGCAGAGCTAGGATTTTCAAACTCTACTTCTTTTCCTTCATATGTAATGGTTCCTTCATCCTTTTTATAAATACCTGTAAGAACCTTCATTAATGTAGATTTACCAGCTCCATTTTCACCCATCAGAGCCAGAACTTCACCTTTGCGAATTTCCAAGTCTACATGATCCAATGCATGCACACCTGGGAAGGATTTATCTATACCCTTCATGGTTAAAATCACTTCACCCATGCTAACACCTCTAGACCTTTCTGAACTATTCTCCAATTAATTTCTTCTCTTTCTGCTTCGAATATCAGCATATACTGCCACTAAAACGATAATACCAGTAATAACGTACTGATAATCCTTCTGGAATCCCATTGCGAGGATACCTTCTTGAAGAACTGAGATAATCAGAACGCCGATAAATGTTCCGCCAATTGAGGCAATTCCACCAGCCATGGAGGTTCCTCCCATTACACAGCTTGCGATTGCTTCGTTGTTGAATGCATCGCCAAGACCAGGCTGTACAGTTGTATATGCACCTACATAAAAGATTGCCGCAACGCCTGCCAGCATACCACAAAGTACATATGCAAGTGTTTCCCAAATCTTGACATCTACACCTGAAAGTCTAACTGCTTCTTTGTTGCTACCAAGGCATAAGATATAACGTCCTGCTTTTGTATTGTTCAAAACAATTGCACAAATGATAGCCGCAATCGCCAGAATAATCAGACCTGTAGGAATATATAAACCTCCACCTAATGGAATCTTAACAAGGTTACGATACCATCCATTTGCTTCCATTGATGATGGCCAGCTTACCGACTGCGTCTTTGTAAATACAGAACCAATACCCTTTGCAAGCATCATACTTGCCATAGATGTAATGAAAGATGGCATCTTCCAATATGCTACAAGATATCCATTAAATAATCCAAAAAGTGTACCTACCAGCACGGATATAACAAGCGCAAGCACTACAGGTACATTCATCATTGTAAGCATGTAGCCGGAAATCAACGCCGAACAAAACATTACAGGACCCATCGAAAAGTCAATTCCACCTGTACCAATTACAAATGTAACCCCCAATGCAAGAAAACCTAGGAAATATGTATAGTTCAATGCACTGTAAAGACGAGAGATATTAAAAAATGTCGCTCTGCCCATCAATGAAACTAAAATTCCAAATGCCAGATACATTAGGATTAAAACACCAATTAAGACAAGTCGGTTGAAACCGATTTTCTTTACAATTGGATTTTGCTTAAATTTTTCCAAATTTATTCCCCCCATTTATTCATTTAGTTTAGAGACGAAACGTATAAGTGCGCTAGCCACAAACACATTTCTTAACTATAGTCATTATGACATATTGTACCTCTCTAGTCAACACCATCTCTATGCAATTTTACGAAACAAAATTCCGTATCCTCGTCATTTATCGTCACTTTTCTAATTTTGCACAAAAATACCAATCTGTTTTTATGCACTTTTATAGATACCCTTGCAATTATACCAAAAAACCTTTACAATGACATAGATTGGAGGTGTCAATTATGAAGAAAAATCTATGCAAACTATTCTCGATGATTGCCATAAGTTTAAGCATAATTATCTCGTGTGGACAAGATACCACGCTTGCTACAATAGCACCATTTACAAGCGCAGTATGGGATAGTACTCTAGACGAGATTTCTGAGCTTGAGGGCACCGAATATGAGAGCACCGTTTCCGTGTACGGGGGATACAATTATATTTTTCCAAAACAGTACTTAGACTATGATGGCTCCATCCAATACATGTTTGATGACAAAGAAAAGCTAGTTGGTGTTGGATGGTTTTATATTGGGAATAATCAGGAAGATGCGAAGACCATTTCTGAAGCTTTACGCGAAGATACCTCTTCACGCTTCGGCGAGGGGGGAAACCTTATGGACAGTGATATGTACAACGGTTACAAATGGGAATTGAAGGATCGCTCTATTCTTTTAGTTACGTTTTCCCAAAATGATGAGTACGCTGTTCAAATTTCTTATATTTCTAATGAAGTAAATGAAAAATAGTACGAATGCCAAATTCCGCTGCAATTCCGTAATAATCTTCGGAATTGCAGCGGAATATTTTTTACTTATTTCATGAAAGCATCATAAATAATCTCGCCATCTATAATGGTATATAGCGTTCGGGTAAAAATCTCCATTGGATTTCCAGAAAAAATGGCAATATCTGCATGCTTTCCTTTTTTCAAGCTCCCTACTTTGTCATCAACCCGACAAATTTTTGCTGCGTTGATGGTAATTGCCTTTAATCCTTCTTCCATCGGGAGTCCATTCTTTACCGCCAAGCCCGCGCAAAGGGGCAAGTACTGTATCATAGTGACTGGATGGTCAGTGGTGATAGCAAACAAAACACCCTTCTGATAAAGGATTTTGTTAGTCTTGAAATTCATGTTTTTTACTTCCAATTTGGAGCGCGAGGTTAAGTCAGGGCCTACAATCACAGGAAAGCCTGATGCTTTTATAAGCTCTGGAATCAGATGCCCTTCTGTGCCATGGTCCAAGGTCATGTCGATGTCAAATTCCTTGGCAATTCGTATTGCCGTCAAAATATCATCCGCCCTATGCGCGTGAGCCTTCAACGGGATTTCTTTATTCAAAACCGGAAGCCAGGCTTCCATTTCAAAATCTTCTTTTTCTAGTTTACCATTTTCCTTTTCCTGTTTATAGCGTGTCGCTTCGAATAGTGTCTTTCGTAGCAATGCTGCAATCCCCATTCTTGTAGCTGGATATTCATCTCTGTCCCCATAACAGGTCTTGGGATTTTCACCAAATGCCACTTTCATGGCAGCAGGTTCTTTCACTACCATCTGGTCTACGCATCTGCCATGGGTTTTCATAAACAAAAACTGTCCTCCTACCACATTGGCACTACCAGGTCCTACCATTACTGAGGTAATACCGGCTTCTATAGCATCATAAAACGCAGCATCCATGGGATTTACTGCATCGATTGCTCGAAGCGATGATGTTACTGGCGTAGTTCCTTCGTTGCAATCATCTCCAATAATTCCAATCTTCTCTTCTGAAATACCGATGTGGGCATGGGCTTCAATAATACCCGGAAAGACCCACGCCCCGCCTACGTCAAGAATGTCCTCTTTTACCGCTTTGGGCTGAAAGCTTGACATGGGACCTACTGCTTCTATCAGTCTGCCATCTGTGCGGATATAACCGTTTTCGATTGGAGACTCTTCCATCGTAAATATTTTACCGTTGATGATTACCATAGCTTTATTGACCTTTCTGAGAATACTTGATAGTGTGTCCAGAATGGTCAATAATATGCATGGATAGGCAATTCGAAAATTATTTCCCTAAATATTTTTCTTTTGTTGCTAGACCGCCACGGATGTGTCTCTCTGCTTTGTTTACGTCTAGCACCTTGCGAACTTCTGCTGCTAAGGCCGGATTCACCTGGGCCAATCTTTCTGCGCAGTCTTTATGTACCGTACTTTTACTAATTCCAAATTGTTTGGCCGCCTGCCTTACTGTGGCGTTGTTATCAATAATGTAATTGGCAATTTCTACTGCTCTTTCTTCGATATATTTTTTCATGAGAAAACCTCTGCAATACGTTTTTTACATTGTATGCAGGGGATGTAATAATATATGACTATATAACTATTTAAAAAATCTTTTAAATTTTACGTTTCTAGTTTTTGCAAGGTAATCATTTGCTTCTTTCGAACCTCGAATATACAAAGTTGTTTGCTTTCCATTATACAGACACCCATGACACAGGCATCCATGATATGCCATCTGGTCCCTGATAGAAAACATCCAGTGTCCACAATCTGTAAAAAAATAGGTTCCATTACCATTCTCTTCTGGAGTGGTTTGATATGTTGCAATTCTCATAGACTTATACCTCTTCTTTTTTGATTTGATTGAATTCACTTATACGTCGCACTAATCCATCTAGATGGACTCATGGTAAACGACTGTGTTGATGAGTCGTTTTTAAACTCGCGGAATTCCGCTAGTTTAAAATCTTCATTTGACAATTCTTCCCATAATGAATAAAAATCAAATGAACTTTTATTGCTCATCCATTTAATAATTACATCTCCCGGATTATCTGGATTTTTATAACGTGCCAAATCAGTTAATGATATATAATCAATATTCTCAACACGTAGCACTCCTACTAAGTTGTTATTCACATTCATCATGGATTTCTTCTCTTTTTTCATTTTTACACCTCCATTGCTACACCTTAAATTATTCCCCAAGTTGATGAACAATTTCAACGTCTTGAAAGAGTTCATAAAACTATATTTATTAAATATATTCTATGCAAACTGAAAACTATGGCTCTATGATTAAAGAATTGAAAATAAAAAACGGATTAACCCAGAATCAGGTTGCAGAATCCCTTGGCGTCACTCCGGGCTATATCAGCAATGTGGAAAACAACCGTACCGCTATGTCGTTGCGTATTCTGACCTACTACGCACGTCTCGTTGGTTGTTCTCTGGATTCCCTTGTTGGAGAATTAGAACCTGAATATTCAGAAACTGCCTTAGACCGAGAGCTCTATCAAGCTATTATTGATCTCGATATTGAAACCAAAGAAAAATTGTTAAAAACCATAGAACTTTGGAAAAAATAAATATAGTAACAAAAACACCCTCAGTTTTCCACCTGAGAGTGTTCCTACTTTAATCCTATTCAACTACCCAAACAACCTTACCTTTCCATCGCTCTATATTGTCGCAACCATATGTACCGTACTTTTACTAATTCCAAATTGTTTGGCCGCCTGCCTTACTGTGGCGTTGTTATCAATAATGTAATTGGCAATTTCTACTGCTCTTTCTTCAATATATTTTTCATGAGAAAACCCCTGCAATACTTGTTTCTACATTGTATGCAGGGGTGGACTGATTATGTTATAAATATAACCTTCTGGTTTTTAACTACAGCTAACAGTGAATTTTATTCTATAGGGGCACTACTCGTTAGATGTAATTACTATGTTTTATCTAAATGGTAAATTTTCCTACCTCTTCTTTTAACTGCTCGGCTAATTCTTCTAACTGCTGGCTTGCTTCTGACACCTGTTCCAGCGTCCGGGATTCTTCGATTACCGATGCGGACGCTTCTTGCATACACGCCGCATTTTCTTCTGATAGCGCTGACAAGTCACTAATCATACCAAGAATTACATCCCTACTCTTGTTCATCTCTTCCGTAGACTCATTCAACTGCTCGCATTTTCCTTCCATATCTTTAATATTGTCTGAGATACGTTGGAATTTTTCATGTGTCTCTGATACACTGTTGCCTTGCACTTCAGATGCTTTTTGCATATCATCCATCGCCTTTACCGCCAATTCCATCTTGGATACCAAAACCTGTACTACTTCCTCGATTTGATTTGTCAGTGCATTCGTCTCATTGGCAAGGTTTCCAATCTCTGTCGCTACTACAGCAAATCCGCGCCCTGCATCTCCTGCTCTAGCCGCTTCAATGGATGCATTCAACGCCAATAAATTTGTCTGGGATGCTATGTCTCGAATCTGCGCACTAGCGTCCTGAATCTTCTCCGTCTGCTGACTGGTTTCCAGAATCACTTCGTTCACTCTCGTGGAGTTTTCCTGACTCTTTTCCGTATTAGCAACTACTACAGCCAATGCCTCTATACCCTCTTCTTTAATTAAATTAACATTGTGAGTACTGGTATTAAGCTGCTCCATATTGTCCTTTAAAATCTCTAACATTTCGTTGAGATGATTAATCTGCTCTAGTCCGTCTGTTGTAGCCTGTGCCTGATTGGTTGCTCCTTCTGCTACCTCAGACACTGAGACAGACAACTGTGACCCCATCTCTGATACTTTTTCTGATACTTCAGAGAGATTTTCAGCCTGTCCAATTAATTGATCCGTGACAGCTTGAATTGCTTTTACCAACCCAATCAGACTATAGCGCATGCTTTCGATATTTTTTCCAATCAAACCAACTTCATCTTTACGCTTTATGGTCTTGACCATAGTACCTGTCGTATCTTCTGATAAATCATAAGATTCTAACTTCTCCACATTTGCACTCAACTGCTTTAACGGACGGAATATCAACAAATACATTAACACACTAATAATTGCCAACAACAAAACTGTAAAACCAACCGACATGAGAGCTATCTGTGAACTTGCTTGAGTTACCATAGCATTTAAAGAATCATTGTCCACTGGAATGCCTAGATTCAAAGCACCCTGTAGTTGGTCTGAATCATCATAGATTGGAGTCAGTACATCCAGTGTCAAGCCTCCTGTTACTTGATCAGTATAAAATCCCACATATGCCTCTCCATCTCTCGCTGCTGCAATACTGCCTGCATCCTCCAGCACCAGCCCAATTCGTTCTGGATTGCTATGCGCAATTGCTGTCACAACGCCATCCACATCCTCAATATACAAGGCATAATTCAATGTATTCTTAGTATTAATCTCGTCTATAAAAGCCTGATAATCTGCAACCTCAGTACATCCCTTGGCTTTCATGAGTTCTGCATAACTCTCCACAAGCTTTGCATCGTCTTTTTTCATCTGATTAAGCACTTCATCTTTGACAATTTGTACAGAAAGGAAATTAATCACTGTAAATGTAATCAATAATACCACCATAAGCAAAAGCGAAATTTTAACCAACAAACTATCCTTCTTTTTCATAGACTCTCTCCTTTTCATTTGTGTATTTTTTTAATTATACCATATATTCTATTTTATTCCAATCACTGTATATCCGGCATCTGTCACGGTTTTTATCAATGCTTCATCCGCAACTTCACTTGCCAATGTTATGACAGCGGTACCTGTTTCGTGGCTTACTACAGCATTTGCAACCTCTGCCATTTCTTCTAAAGCACTCTGCACACGACCACTGCAGTGTGGGCACATCATGCCTTCGATATTCATTGTTTTTTCCATTGTCTTTTCCTCTTTTCTTTTATTATCTTCACAGGAAAGCTCCTGATGTTTTGCTTTTCGAATCGGTCTATCTCTATCTGCTCCATACATCGGAAACAGATTCAATTTCAACGCATTTGTTACGACGCAGAAGCTGGATAAACTCATCGCTGCTGCACCAAACATTGGATTTAACTCCCATTGAAAAATAGGAATCCATAATCCTGCCGCCAAAGGAATACCGATGACATTATAGAAAAAGGCCCAGAAGAGATTTTGATGAATATTGCGAAGCGTTCCTCGGGAAAGACGGATAGCTGCTGCAACATCGGTAAGGCGACTCTTCATGAGTACCACATCTGCCGCGTCAATCGCGACATCCGTTCCTGCACCGATAGCAATACCAATATCTGCTCTAGTAAGTGCCGGCGCATCATTAATGCCATCACCTACCATAGCCACCCTGCCTTTTTCCTTCAGCTTGCGGATAACCTGCTCCTTTCCTTCTGGTAATACACCTGCGACAACCTCGTCTACTCCAGCCTGAGTGCCGATGGCTTTTGCAGTCCATTCGTTATCTCCAGTCAGCATCACTACATGAATACCCATGTTGCGAAGTTGGCGTATTGCTTCCGGACTGTCTTCTTTGATGGTATCCGCTACGGCGATTATGCCGAGAAGTGTGGTGTCTTTTCCAAAGAAGATTGGTGTTTTCCCTTCGGAGGCGATTTTCTCAGCAAGTACCGTAATCTCCGAATATAAAATATCTCCATCTTTTTCTGCCTCTGATTCGATTTTTTCCTTCTCAACTATATGCCTTCTATTTTCTGCTAACTGGCTCTGCACAAATTTCAGGTTTCCTCCAAAGAGCTCTTCCTCCCCAATCATCGCGCGCAAACCATTTCCCGGCTGAATCGAAAAATCCGTCACCTTCTTTGCATAAACCTTTTCCTCTTTCGCCTTTTCTACAATGGCGTGTGCCAAAGGATGCTCACTCTTACATTCCAAAGAATACGCATAGGATAGCAATTCTTTTTCATCCAGTCCATTCATTGGATATATGTCCGTTACCTGTGGTTTTCCGCTTGTGATAGTTCCAGTTTTGTCCAAAGCAATTATCTGTGTCTTTCCAGCTTCTTCCAAAGATACCGCTGTCTTGAAAAGTACGCCATGCCTTGCACCCATACCACTACCTACCATAATAGCTACCGGTGTTGCCAAGCCAAGAGCACATGGACAACTAATAACCAATACTGAAATCGCTCTTGCAATAGAAAATCCGAAAGTCTCCCCAACCAGCATCCAAATGATAAATGTCACTACTGCAATCGAGATGACCACTGGCACGAAAACGCCCGATACCTTGTCCGCCACCTTTGCGATGGGAGCTTTCGTGGCAGCTGCATCGGATACCATCTGAATAATCTGGCTAAGCGTAGTATCTTCCCCAACGCGTGTAGCTTGGCACCTTAGGAATCCTGACTGGTTTACGGTGGCGGCGCTAACCCTGTGACCTGGTTCTTTATCTATAGGAAGGCTTTCTCCTGTAAGAGCTGCTTCGTTTACTGCCCCACTTCCTTCCAATACAACTCCATCCACTGGAATGTTTTCTCCTGGACGAACCACAAATTCATCTCCGATTTGTACTTCTTCGATTGGTACTACTACCTCTTCTCCATCTCGTACAATAGTAGCTGTTTTTGGAGCTAGTTCCATGAGACTTTTCAGTGCATCTGTGGTCTTGCCTTTGGAACGTGCCTCTAGCATTTTTCCTACTGTAATCAATGTCAGAATCATAGCCGCGGACTCAAAGTAAAATTCATGCATATACTCGTGGGCCAAAGCCATATCGCCCTTTGTCACCGCGTCTGACATAGCAAACAACGCATAGGTACTGTATACAAAGGATGCTCCTGATCCTAAAGCTACTAATGTATCCATATTTGGAGCTTTATGCATCAGACTCTTAAGTCCGCTAATGAAAAACTTCTGATTTATCACCATAATAATGGCCGATAGGATAAGCTGCAAGAGCCCCTGTGCAATCAGATTGTGGGCAAAGAATTCTGGCGCCGGCCAGCCCCACATCATATGTCCCATAGAAAAGTACATAAGTACCAGCAAAAATCCAAGAGATGTGAATAATCTTTTTTTCAGTTTTGGTGTTTCGTGGTCTTCTAACGCTTCGCGGGCTTCTGTGTAATCCATATAATTGTTTTGACCTATATTTTTCTCGCTTGTTGCCGCTCCCCCGCGAACCTGTCGCTCCGCTTTGTTGCCAGCCTTTACGGTTGCTCCATAACCTGCATCCTCTACCGCTTTTATAATTTCACCTTCTGATACATCGCCTTCCACTCCCATGGAATTTGTCAGAAGGCTGACAGAACACGCTTTTACACCTGGCACTGCATTTACTGCTTTTTCCACACGAGCACTACAGGCTGCACAGATCATACCTGTTACATTATATTGTTTCATATTTATTAATCCTTTTTACCCTATTCACTGATAACTCTCATATAATCGTTCAAATGCCTTAAAGCTTCGCTTTATCATATCTTCATCCACACAATAAGAAATACGTACATAACCAGGACAGCCAAATCCATCTCCTGCTACGATAAGCAAATCTTCTGCTTTAGCTCTTTCACAAAATGTATTACTATCTTCTTCTAAAGCTTTTACGAACATGTAGAAAGCTCCCTGCGGCTTGAAGCATTCATAGCCGATTTTTGTCAAACCTTCATATAGCAAATCGCGATTCTTTTTGTAAGCTGAGATGTCTCCTGTTTTGCCCTGACATGTAGCAATCACCTTTTGCATCATACTTGGTGCGCATACATAACCCAGCGCACGACCTGCCCCTGCAACTGCTGCATAGAGATCCTTGCTTTCAAAAGCTTCCTGTGGCACTAAAATGTAACCGATTCTTTCTCCTGGTAAAGAGAGCGATTTGCTATAGGAATAGCATACCAAAGTATTGGCATAATATTTTGTAACAAATGGAACCTCTACTCCATCGTATGCAATTTCACGGTATGGTTCATCTGCGATGATAAAAATAGGATGTCCATATTCCGTTTCTTTTTTTCCAAGTAATGCCGCCAGCTTCTCGATAGTCTCACGGGAATATACCGCCCCAGAAGGGTTATTAGGTGAGTTAATAATCACACCTTTAGTATTTGCATTTACCATTCCTTCTAATGCTTCGAAATCAATCTGGAAATTTGCCGTATCCGCTGGCACTATCTTAAGAGAGGCACCTGCTGCTTCCACAAACACTTTATATTCTGGGAAATAAGGTGCGATCGCGATAAACGAATCATCTGCTGATGTGGTCAGTGCACGGAAGCATAAGGATAAGGATGCCGCTGCACCCATAGTAATGTAAAAATCGTTTGCCTCAAAATGGGTACCATGTGTTTTATTTAAAAATTCTGCAATGGCAGACCTGGTTTCCATATCTCCCTGAGCGGAGGTATATCCATGTAAACGAATACAATCTAATTCCTCTGTGAGGCGACAAATGGTTCCATCCACACAGTCTGGTGCTGGCACTGTAGGATTGCCAAGAGAAAAATCATAGACATTTTCTGCACCTACAGTAGCTGCTCTTTGTTTTCCATATTCAAATAATTCACGAATAGCAGAACGCTTGCTGCCTAATTCATACATTTGCTGGTTGTAAATCATATTTCTATCCCCTTCTAAAGTTTCCTTTTCTAACGAAAATATATGTATTTATGGTATCACTATCCTTTTTTTAAATCAACTTTACTCGTTCCATTTCCTGCATCAGCATATTTGCTGACATTCTGAGTGCTCCCTGGCTAAGAATAGTCAACTGCTCCAAGTTATCATTCGTAGCAACAGTAATGTTATATTTGCTTACCAGCAGGTGCACAGTTCGCTCAATATAAGCATCTGCCGTTTCATCCTGCTTGGTGTGGACTACTTCTAAGTCAAAGTATTTTTCTGTGGAACCAGAGTTTCCTTTTTTACGATATCCGTCAAATACTACAATGATACGACAGCCCTTATAGCCTTGGTAATTTGCTAGCATGTCCTTTAGGGCGTCCTTGGCAGAATCGATATTGACCTTGGATAATTCTTTTAATTCTGGTGATGCAAAAATAATATTGTAACCATCCACAATTAAAAGTTCTTCCAAAATCAGTTTCTTAGGATAAATTGGATTTCCTTTTTTGTCTATCTTCTGATGTGGAACGGATTCTTTTTTTACAGAAGCGTTCTCCGATTTTCTCGCCCATTTCTTACGCTCATACTCCAGCATATCTTCTTTGTTCATACCAAATTCACGGGCATAAATTTGTTGTAATTCCTGATCCAATTCCCAAGAGGAAGCACTAGCTGTTTTGGCTAAGCGGTCTGCCTCGCGACGCTCGGCAAGCTCACGAAGTTCCTCTGCCTGCTGCTCTAAATCATAGGTCAAACCTCCCATTTGCTTGATATGACCGGATGAATCGCAGGCATATTCCAAATGCATGTAATTCGGCACTTCATTCCATGGTACCACAAAACCTGCTCCATGAGCACAAAATACACTGCCGGTTGGATTTGCAGTATCTTCCTCACTGTCATAGCCAATACGCTCTACTACTTCGGCACTATTGTGACATACATCATAGCCCTTTAATTCCAAAGTCAGTTGTCCCTGCCCCTTGGTATAAGCATGCACCTCGGTCATATAATCCTGCATGGTAGCCACAGGTGCAGTGCCCGTCAAAATCGCCACATCCCCATCATCTCTCGACACATACTCTGGTGCATCATGTTTACCAAAACGTCCACGAATATCTGTCATGGCACGTCCAATACCATCCACTGGCACTTCTAAAGTAAATCCATAATATGGCTCCAGCAATACACTCTCTGTCGATTTCAATCCCTGACGAATGGCACGATATGTGGCCTGACGAAAATCGCCACCCTCTGTATGCTTCAAATGTGCTCGTCCCGTTACAATAGTAAACTTTATATCTGTAATAGCGGAACCTGTCAAGACACCTGGATGCTCTCGTTCCAGAATATGTGTCGTAATCAGTCTCTGCCAATTTAAGTCTAAAACATCTTCACTACAGTTGGAAAACACGCTGATACCACTGCCTGGTTCTCCTGGTTCCATCCAAAGATGTGCCTCTGCATAATGACGCAATGGTTCAAAATGCCCCACACCTTCTACTGGCTTTGCTATGGTTTCCTTATAAACGATATCCCCTGGGCCAAAGCTAACACGAACACCAAAACGCTCCAAAATCATACGGCCCAGCACTTCCATCTGTACCTGTCCCATAAGCTGTGCATGGATTTCCTGCAACTGCTCATTCCACAAAATATTCAGCTGTGGGTCCTCTTCCTCCAGCTGCTTCAAATTTCTCATAAGCTCTACTGGATTTACGCCCTGTGGCACAATAATTTGATAATTCAAAACCGGCTCTAAAATAGGCATAGTCTGGGTCTTATTTGCCCCCAATCCCATTCCTGGATAGGTCTGATCCAAACCTGTTACTGCACAGATTTCTCCTGTCTGTACTGCTTTTACTGTTTCAAATTTATCTCCGGAATAAATACGAATCTGATCTATCTTTTCTTCTAAACCATTATAGGTAATTTTATCTTTGACATGCAAAATGCCACTGGTCACTTTTAAATGAGTGAGTCGCGCACCTCTGGCATCACGACCAATTTTATAGACGAGGGCTCCAAATTCTTTCGCCTCACCATTTACCTCCTCAGTCGTATTTAATTTTGCTCTTTCATATTTCCCACGAGCAAAAGTCTTAATTCCCTCTAAAAGCTCTTTTACACCTTCTAAGTTCAGGGCTGAACCATAAAAAGATGGATAGAGCAAGCGACTATCAATAGCCTCACAAATTTCCTCTGCGGACAATTCACTCTTTTCCATGTAAGAATCCAAAAGACTATCGCTACACATGGCGATTTCTTCTATGAATTCTGTCGAAAGAAAATCATTTCTCATTGCGTCAACATTTACACCAAGAGGCTCACCCAACCCTACCTGCGAAAAATCCACGCATCCATCTGACAACTGGCTCTTTAGCTGCTTTTGAATTTTCTCTTTATCTGCTCCATCCAAATCCATCTTATTTACAAAAATAAAAATTGGAATCCGATAGTGACTAAGAAGTCTCCACAGCGTTTTCGTATGTCCCTGTACTCCATCTGTACCGCCAATTACCAAAATTGCATAGTCTAACACCTGTAAAGTTCTCTCCATCTCCGCAGAAAAATCTACATGTCCTGGAGTATCTAAAAGTGTGATTTTGATTCCGTCACTGTCTAACTGAGCCTGTTTAGAAAAAATGGTAATTCCTCGTTCTCTCTCCTGAGAATCTGTGTCTAGGTATGCATCCTGATGATCTACACGTCCCAATGCACGAATTTTCCCTGTCTCATACAACAAGGCTTCTGATAAAGTTGTCTTTCCTGCATCTACGTGCGCCAAAATACCTAGTACCATGTTTCCTCCTAATAATGCCACCCTAAATAAAGGGTGGCATTTTTATATTTCGAGCATTATTTAGCTAAATATTCCTCCAGCTTAGCTTTCCCCTGCTCATAGTTCTTAAAGTGAATGGTGTTTAACCCAAACTCCCGAGAGCTGATAACATTTGCTTCATTGTCATCTAAGAAAACTGCTTCATTGGGATTAATATCATATCGTTGACAAATGATTTCAAAAATCTTTTTATCCGGTTTTATGATATGTTCCTGAAAAGAGAACACAGCTCCATCCACCAATGGTAAAAAATCCAGTTCATTGTCTAAACAAGCATGATAGGTTGGCTCAGACCAGTTGGATAAAATATATACTCTGTAACCACGTTCTTTTAATTCTTGAATCCAAGACTTGGCATATGTAAATTGCTGTATCATCTTCGTAGGGTCTTCAAAAATCTGCGCAATGTAGGCTCGGTATTCTGGTGCTCGCTCTGCGAAAATATCTATGATTTCTTCTGTGGAAATCAAGCCTTTGTCAAACTCATTCCAAGCATCATTATAAACGGTAGCGTACGCTACTTTTTCAAACGCTTCTCCTTCTAAACCGAAATCTTCATACATTTTGCGCCAGCAAAACTCTGTCAACACATTCCCTATATCAAAAATAATCGTGTTAATCATTTTTGTCCACCTTCAATTTCAAAAATTAATTTCTGAAGATACAATCACTTAAAGCGTCGTGTTCACTCCATTGATAGTTGCCTGTTCATTTTCTTCCATTGGAATTACAATGCATTTCTTACCATCAATCATCGAAGAATGAATCTTACTTGCCTTTTCCGGTTTTACATGCAAAACGACATCATAGTTGCGCGTCTCTGCCATGTAGTTTTCGATTTCTTCTTCTTTTTCTTTTAGCTGAACAGTACGTTCTTCTAATTCGGTATTTTTATCTTCCAGCTCTCTATTTAGGATAACAATCTGATTTTCCATCTCTTTCTTTTCAAGACGAATTTCATTCTGTACAAGAGCTTTTGCATCAATAACATTTTCTGCGACAGGTGGTTTGTCACCAAAAGCTTCGTCTACGGATTTTTCGATACGATTTGCTTTTTCCTCTGGCACATTGCTTTCTTCCAAAAGCTTGCCTAATGTATTCTTATCTAAAACGAAGGCGTCTGCATCATCTTCATGAGTTTCCTCGTACTCATCAATCATATCTGCCAGATTCTGCTGAATGTCCATAAGGATATCTTCGGTATGTTCATCCTCTGCACCCAACACGTTTCGCACAATAGAGTGGAATGCCATTTTCTGCTCGGTTGCAGTGCGTTCCACACCACATCCAAGACCATTCACCATGAATTCAGCATGTGGCTCCTTGGTATTCTTGGTGTAGAAAAGTGTAGTATGGATATCGGTGCTTCTGTCCGTGAAAGCAGGGAATAAAAATGCTGTATCTGGTGCACCTACTACCCAGTCACGAATACGGGAGCCGATACGTCCTTCCGATTCCAAATAACCCAAGCCTGGCTTGGATAGAGCCACAGGACAAATGGCACAAATCAAATAGTTGTACACTTCTTCTGACTCGTCCAAATCATCATTGTCGCTGGTACGTGTCATAACATCGTAGCTATCATGATAAAGGAGAATCAAATAATTCCCCACCTCATCATATGTATCGATAATCAAATCATAATAGGTATCTAAAAGATTTTCATCCTCTAGCTTACTTTCACGAAGGGCCATAAGAATCTGCTGTCTGCCACCTACTTCCTCTTCCTGTAATGGAAAAGCAAGCTCCAACAAATTATTTCCAAAAGTACCGGAAAGTGCCTTATTCGCAATTTCCAAATATTTATAATATTCCTCTTCCTCAAGGTTTAAAAACTTGCTGCCAAATTTACAGATTTTATTCTTATTTCCATCTACGTAGCAGCCTACCAGACGTGTAAAACTAGCCTCTTCTTTCTTGAAGCGGCGTTTGAGTTCTAAGACTTCTTTTTTGTTCATTATGTATTCCTCTCCTTACCAGCAAAGTATTTCTGCACCATTCTCTGTTACTAGGACCATGATTTCCCACTGGGCAGATGGTTTGCCGTCTGCGGTGTATACTTCCCAATCATTTTTCTCATCGATATAGATTTCTACACCTCCCATATTGACCATAGGTTCAATGGTAAAAATCATGCCTGGAACCATCAGCATATCTGTGCCACGTCTGGTGTTGTAACCTACCCAAGGCTCTTCGTGAAATTCCAGACCTACGCCGTGTCCGCCAATCTCACGTACCACTGTGTAGCCGTTGGCATAGGCATGGTCATGAACTGCCTGCCCCATATCGCCTAAAAATCCCCATGGCTTGACCTCTTTCAAACCTAACTCTACACATTCCTTTACGACATCTACGAGACGTTTTTTCTCTGGGCTGACTTCTCCGATGCAGAACATTCTGGAGGAATCGCTGAAATACCCATCCAATATCGTAGAACAGTCTACATTAATGATATCACCTTCTTTTAAAATGACATCCTCAGAAGGGAAACCATGACATACCTGCTCGTTGACCGAGGTGCATACGCTATAGGGATATCCCTGATAGTTGAGTGGTGCGGGTATTCCGCCCATCTCAGTTGTCATCTCGTAAACGATTTTGTCAATTTCAGCGGTACTCATGCCTGCATGTATATGCTCTCCTATATAATCCAAAACGGCTATATTGATTTTGGCACTTTCTTTGATTTTGGCAATCTGTTCCGGTGTCTTTATAATTTCTCTAGGTGGTACCTTATGTCCCTGTACTGCAAATCGTGCAATTTTGTCGTCAAAGGCTGCGTGACAGGCTTTGTATTTTCTGCCACAACCACACCAACAAGGATCATTTCTACCAATTTTTACTGCCATATGTTCACTCTTTCTAATGTACCAGTGTGATATCGCCAAAATCTAATCGGTTCAATACACGGTCATCTACTTTATATTCGTAATCTTCTAAAAATTCCAAAAAACCTTCTTTATAAAAGTCAAAGGCTTCGTAATCTACGCCATTCATACTCGCATATATCAGCTGCGCTTTTTGTGCACAAGCAATTTTATACATAGCATTATACACATCCTCTTTGGAAATTCCAAGGCGTTGTTCTTTTTCTTCGTCTACCAAATCTGACCAAAAATCGTCTACGTCGTTGTTTAACTTCTGCATTTCTTCATCCGTAAATAAGATATCTAAATCCTCGGAAAGCTGATACAGCAGCTCATCGTGAATCGCCATAGACATCGCCTCGTTTCGGGCAGCGTGGCTAATGTAGGTGCCGTCTGTGTAGATATTCCAATAGGCTCTTGTATCTTCTGAATCATATACAATCGCCTGTTCTTGTACCGATGCTTCCTGATGGGCCACATAGATGGCAAATTCACGCAAGGTAATCTCCTCGTCCTCGACAGTGGCTACGACCATATCCAAGGATTCGTTGTAGATTAATTCCTCTCGACTTTTTCTCGTATCTGCTGCAACTGTGCCCATTATAATAAAAACGATGAGCAACAGAAACGTAAGCTTGTATGTTTTTATCACTTCGAAAATTCTATTCATATCACATTTCTCTATATCTCTACAATATATCACTTCAAGATGTCACTATAATATATCTCTACAACGCACGACGGATTGCAGTAATTGTATGACAGGTCACACTACGGGTACAGGTGATGCCTTCCCTGGAAGATTGTGCCTCGACGATTTTGCCGTTACCAATGTAGATGGCGACATGCCCAGGATATACCACGATGTCTCCGGCCTTGAGATTGTCGAAGGCTACAGGTTCTCCATAGGATTTGAAGGATTGGGATTGTCTTGGTACATTTTTAAAGCCAAAGTGTCTGTAAATGAGATTGACAAAGCCCGAGCAGTCACAGCCATTTGTGAGACTGTTGCCTCCCCATTTGTATGGATTCCCTACAAATTGTAATGCATAGTTTACAAGCTCTTCGCCTGTGACATTTGAGGTAAAAGGCGGGTCATAGGATGGGTCATTCAAGTATCCGCCTGTAGTGCTTGGCTTTTTATTGCCACCACTACTACTGTTGCTGCTATTATTGTTCTTATTTTGCTCCTGCTGTCTTCTTAGCTCTTCCTGTCTTTGAAGCTCAATCAAACGGTTCTGCTCAGCAATATAATCTGCTAGCTGATTGGCGCGTTGTTCTGCGACTGCTACCTGTTCTTCAAAGTCCTCAGCTTCAGCTTCCAATTCTGCCATGGCAGCTTCTAGTTCAATCTCCTGATGCTCGTACACCTCCTGCAAGGTAACTAAATCATTCATCTGGATATCAAGCTCTACTGCTAGGTCTTCTACTTGTGTTACGACAGCTTTGTATTCCTCCATAAGCTCTCTATCTGCTTCATGCACCTTGGATACATATTCGACGCGATTTAACAAATCGGTAATCCCCTTGGCATTTAAAATGGCATCCCATATAGAATCCTGCGTACTGTTTTCGTACATGTACTGAATACGAAGCTTCATGGCTTCATAGCTTTCTGCTTCCTGTTCCTTGGCTGCTGCCAAATCAACCTGCGCCTGATCAATGGCGACCTGCGTCTGCGCAATATCATTTTCGAGAATCGCCTGGTCTGCCAGAAGGTCACTTAATACAGCCGCTTTTTGACTCAATTCATCCTCTATATCTGCAAGCTCGTCTTCGAGATTGTTCAGATTGTCCTTTACCTCATCCAGTTCGTCCTGTGCATGATCTCGCTCACTTTGTGGTGTGGCAAAAAACGACTCTCCTTTCAGTAAGCGCAGCACGGAAAAACTATGCGAAGCTGGAATCGCCAGTAGAAATCCGAAAGTCAAGATTATCGAAAGTATTTTCTTTATTATTTTATATTTATTCTTATCGGAAGGTTTCATCGTTTATCATCCTTTGTGTACTGGTCACAGTTTTCTATATCCAATACCATTTTGGCATAAAGACTGCAAAAATGCTACCCATTTTTGATAAAATGAGTAGCATTTTATAGGAATTTCACATTCTATTTCTGCTATTTAACGTGCTTTGTGTCTTTACCTAGTGTACCTGCTTGACAATCAGTACCTTATCTCCCATTTCGATGATATTTTCGGCAGTGGCATGATATTTCTTGGCAATATCCCATAGGTCTTCTCCGACGTTTCGCACACAGCCAATCATGCCTGGCTGTCTCTGCAAAGCTTCGATATCCAACGGGTCTTCTTCGACATCTACGATGTTGGAGATATAGTCTCTGGTAAATGCCAATACTCCGATTTGAAGCACTGCTTTTACCTCGTATTCTGTATTATCCAATAGATTTACCTGAAGCTGCTCGATTCCACAATCCAACCATACGGTAGCATTGTCAGAAAAGCCCTCTATCTCTATAAACTGTTCAAATGGAATCTGACTGTTGGCATGAGCGAAAGGCATGGTATCCTCTGTCGTGTTATATAGTATATGTACGTTCAAAATACCTTCCACCTGGACTCCATTTTCCCTCTTTTCTACGCGATCAATGGTAATATTTCCACTGCTTCCACAAATCTGTAGGATTCTTTCCTGATTTGGCTCGAGCTGATGCTGCTCTAGCAAGCGTATTTTGGAGATATTTTTCACCAAAAGCTGATGGAATGGTACATTCTCTCTTTCTAGAATCAGTTCGCTATCCAATGAATATGCATCCTGCAGGATTGCACATTCCTCTTCGCGATAAATCTGCACCTCTACAGATAGTGCCAAATCCATGCCTATCATGCGTGATTCTCCATCGTAATCTCCTCTTGGCTCTACCTCTATCTCCAATGGCGCAATATTGACCCAGAATACTTCGTCTCCGCGAAGCTCATCCGTGTCAATCTCGCCAGATACTGGAACTGTCGTTTCGTAACATTCGTACTCCCCTGTGGTTTCGCTTCGATAGAGTACCCACAGCTGGGCATCCATCTGTATCTGAATTTTGTCCTCCTGCAGAGCGACTTCTTCATTGCGAAAATCCACCTGATAAAAAACGATTTCGCGAATATTGCTTTTGGAATTTGGAAGAAGCATTTCTTTTTGCATGCGGACGATGTCTCTTTTGTTTACTACCAGACACATCATTGGGTATGTACTGACTCTTTGTTCCCATCCAAAGCCTTCTGGCATGGCACAGGCTATCTCGATTTCTTCTTCCTCACGGCTGGTTGCTAGAATGTTGAGTACTGCACGGATTGCCAGCTTACGGGAATTGATGATACCTGCAGACAAGTCCTCTATCTGTACATTTACAGACACATCATCCCCGTCTTCTACCTCGTCCATTACTAGCTTCTCCTGAAATGGAATCTCTCCGGAAACGCTTTCCAATCTTTGATTTTCATCATCGCTTTGATACAGTGTGGAAAAACGCAGCTTGCCTGTTATCCAGACTACCTGATTCCCCACCTTGGTGTCCTCCAGCATCACATCCCCTTTTGTATAAATAATACGCAGTGCATCCGGCTTGTTATCCCGCACAATGTAATCGTCGTCCAACGTAATCTGTGCAAAAGCCTTGTCGTTTTCTTCTAGCTGTGTACATATATGTTTGTTTAATTCCATGTTGTCCCCCTATTGCAAACAGATGTATATGAAATATTTATTACACACATAGCATTTTTATGCTATAATATGGAAAGATTTTATATAAAACAATAGAGGTTACTTATGAGAACACTACTTACTTTTGGATTTATTTTTCTTTTCTTATTATTCGGATATATCTTGTTGGGATTCTTCTGGATATATAGAAAATTTGATGAAAGGACAGCTGATCTCTGTCAGCTACGTATCGTACAGGGGGTATTCAAAATTATATGGAGACTCGCCGGCATAAAATTAACGGTAATCGGTGAAGAAAATTTGCCAAAGGATGAGGCAGTCCTTTATGTTGGGAATCACAGAAGCATGGTAGACATTGTAGTGGCGTACGCACTTTGTCCGGACTTGACTGGTTTCGTTGCAAAGAACGGCGTAGAAAAGGTACCCGCTCTTCGCGCGTGGATGCGACGCCTTCACTGCGAATTCTTAAATCGCCATGATCTCAAACAGGGAATGAAGACCATTTTAAGTTGTATTGACAAAATAAAGCGAGGCATCTCTATTTTCATCTTCCCAGAGGGAACTCGTAACAAGAACAAAGAGGATAGTACAGACATTGCTGCCTTCAAGGATGGCAGCTTCAAGATTGCTCAGAAAACAGGGTGTAAAATCATTCCTGTGGCTATCACAGGCTCAAATACTATTTTTGAAGATCATTTTCCTTTTATAAAGTCCGGCAAGGTCATCATAGAATATGGCAAACCTATCACGTTCAAGGAATTGGATGCAGAAGACCAGAAGCACGTTGGAGCTTATTTTCAGAATCAAGTGCAGGAGATGTTGCGGAAGAATGCTTGCCACAACGTCAGCTATTGAAGTCGGATTTAGTGGCTATTCCTCCTCACATTCAGCAATGCGACAGATTTTACCTTCCTCAATGCACTCCTGTACCGCCAAATCTACGGCTCATGCAAAATACTAGCACTATAAATTTTAAATTGCAATAGATTTATAGCGATTAAACTATTAGTTTAATTTTATACGAAGCAATTATCGAAAATAAAACAGGTCGAGTATCTCCTTGAGATTACATCCCGACCTGTCGAAAGTATCGCTTATGAATGTGGGTTTCATCATTACTCCCACTTTTATAGGTTGTTTTATCGTGCGCATAATGTTGCACCATCTGAATGGAGAAAACAAAGTCAATTATCCCCTGTTACAAATTTACACTAAATCTCTTCACACACTCCTACCCGTACAACTCACTTCCCTGATAAGTATCAATCAATTCCGCAATATTCGAATTCTGATTAGAAAGTAACCACTCAAAAACCTCTTGGTTGCGATATACATCATCCCATAATGTATGCCCCTTACCCGGAAAAATAGTCAACCTCGCATTGCCTCCGCATTGATTTACTCTCTCTACCATTTTAGTGGATTCATCTATAAAAACAACGGTGTCAATTTCTCCATGAAAAGCCCATACCGGTACATTCAAAAGTCTCCCTGCATTCCAGTACATTCCGCCACCGGAAATCGGCACTACGGCTGCAAAATACTCAGGCATACTCATGGCAAGCTGCCATGCACCATAACCGCCCATGCTGACACCCATAAGATATAGTCTTGATGCATCCACATAATCTTCTTTGACTAATTTATGTACAAAACTCTCCAATGTCTCAAACATATCAAACCATGTGTTTTCTGAACATTGTGGTGCCACGGTGACAAAAGGGAAATCTGTACTTTCATCGGTAATCGTAAAAAATGGATTATTCATTAAGGCATGAATATCGTTCCCTCTTGAACCCGAACCATGTAAGAAAAAAATAACAGGATATTTTTTTCCTTTTTCATATCCCGTCGGATATCGAACAAGATATTGCATAGAGTAAAACTGTAATACTTCTTTTTTCATGACTATTTTCTTAACCTCCCAGACATTATTTTAAGTTTTCAGGAATTAGGCAAATTGAAAAATCAATAACCTCTTGATTAAAGCGGTATTGTTCTAACAATCTAGGTCCATGGCTTCCAGAACCAATTCCGTTTTGAGCGTAATCCAAACACAGTACTGTGTAGTCACACTCTTCAAGTTCATAGCTATGTGCCTTCTCAGTCAACTCCTCTTGTGTATAGTGTGAAACATTAAAACAAAATGCCGTTTCGCTTGCCGCTATAATTCTGAGCGAGTCATCCTTTATGCTGACAAAACTACATTCGCTGTGGCTACCGTTTTCCTGTGGTTTAATATAATCCTCATAAAGACCTCTGACAGTATTTTGAAACAACCCATGCCACACCGCATGTCGCTTATCCACATAGTTTTCCGTTGGCCCCAGCCCATAATACTCGACTTCTTCTAATGTTTTCGGCAAAAACAATCGTAGCCCGAATCTAGGAAGTTCTGGAAATTCAGCATCCTTCACAGCTTTGATTTTTGCAGAAATCGCCCCATTTGCAGATATACACCACTCTGTTTCAATATTGAAAATTCTCTGAACAGATTCTGCTGATAAAGAAAGTGTCGCCACAATCTTCACTTCTTGATTAGTAACCATACAGTGTATATCATGAGCTCTTGCAATACTTCGGTCATAATGTGCCCTCATCCAATCTTGCTTAATATGCCTGTCATTATCTGCAGGTGCTCTCCAAATATTAAATTCCATAGGTCTGCAAAACAGTTCCTTTTCGTGATAACGCATCTCGTCAAATAATCCTGTATACTTATCAAAACGATAGTGGAATTTTGATGCAAAAACGTCTATCCACAACTCATTCTCATCTACCTCGAAAGTTCCTCC
Source organism: Agathobacter sp. (assembly GCA_045603165.1). Taxonomy (GTDB): domain Bacteria; phylum Bacillota; class Clostridia; order Lachnospirales; family Lachnospiraceae; genus Roseburia. The sequence continues at coordinate 47,382 of JAZULP010000026.1, forward strand.
TATGTCATTTGTTCTTTCTAGCAATGACACAACTGTTTGATTGCGTTCATCCTGATTAGCTAATTTCACCTCATCAAATCCAAGGATAAAATCTTTTGGCAATAATTCCGTTTCATATTTTGCTCGATAATAAATCTTTAAATAACATTTACCCTTATCAGGAATCGGCAAGCTTAATAAAGTATTGCCATCCGAGTGCGGAGCAATGGATGATTCCATCTCCACTTCTCCTTGATGCACAATAACGCCATCACAATTTAATTCGTAAGTAATTGTAATAAAATCCTTGTGCGAAACAAAATCCATATGGTTATGTAACACCAAGTCTCCAGTCTCTTGGTTATAAGACTGAACCCTCATTGGTCGGTATACGTTTTTGAACTCTAACAACCCGCTATGT
>JAZULP010000027.1:0-16704 GCA_045603165.1 Agathobacter sp.
GGTCATGCTCTTGCAGACAAAAGGTGATCAAGCGGAATAAGAATTGGTGAAACAACTACTTGTTCACGATTAACATTTATAGTAACACACCAATCTTTTTATTTTTTAGATTTAGGTGTCACATCATTGACTAATATACAGCTTTTCTTATAATAGATTTGCTTATAGCTTAAGAAAAGCAAGATTGAAAGGATATATATGGCAAATTATCAATTATTAAAAGAAGAGGGCCGCGCAAAGCGTGCGGTATTCCATACAGTACACGGTGATATCCAGACGCCCGTGTTTATGAACGTAGGTACAGTTGCAGCTATCAAGGGCGCGGTATCTTCGCAGGATTTGAAGGAGGTAAAATGTCAGGTGGAATTGTCCAATACCTACCACCTTCATGTGCGTACAGGGGACAAGCTCATCAAGGAGGTTGGTGGCTTACACAAATTCATGGTGTGGGACAGACCAATCCTTACGGATTCAGGTGGGTTTCAGGTGTTTTCACTAGCTGGGCTTCGCAAAATTAAAGAGGAGGGCGTTTATTTCAATTCCCATATTGATGGAAGGAAAATTTTCATGGGACCAGAAGAAAGCATGCAGATTCAGTCCAATCTGGGCTCCACGATTGCGATGGCTTTTGATGAATGTCCTTCCAGTGTGGCTGAGCGCAAATATGTGGAGGATTCCGTGGCTAGAACTACCCGCTGGTTAGAACGATGCAAAACGGAGATGGCGCGTCTGAACAGCTTAGAGGATACGGTAAATAAAGAGCAGCTCTTATTCGGTATCAACCAGGGCGCGATTTTCGATGATATTCGTATTGACCATGCAAAACGGATTTCAGAAATGGATTTGGATGGCTATGCGGTTGGAGGATTGGCAGTAGGAGAAACTCATGAGGATATGTATCATATTCTGGATGTGACAGTTCCACATTTACCGAAGGACAAGCCGACCTACCTCATGGGTGTAGGTACACCGGCGAATATTTTAGAAGGGGTAGAAAGAGGCATAGATTTCTTTGATTGTGTATATCCAACCAGAAATGGTCGTCATGGACATCTCTATACCAACCATGGCAAAATCAATCTCTTCAATCAGAAATTTGAAAAGGACATGCGACCTATCGAAGAAGGGTGCCAGTGTCCTGCATGTAAACATTATAGCAGAGCGTATATCCGCCATTTGCTAAAGGCGAAGGAAATGCTGGGTATGAGATTATGTGTGCTTCACAATCTGTATTTCTACAATACCATGATGGAAGAAATTCGTGATGCATTAGATGCTGGACGTTTCCACGACTACAAAGCAGAGAAATTGTATAACATGTCTCAAGGGCAGCAATAATAAGATAAAATATTTATAAATTCCCTTTAAATGTGGGAAAAGGCTTGCCCCGGTAGGAAAAATCTAGTATACTTTTTACCAGAGTTTAAAATATAGGAGGAATAATTGATGTACTCAATTTTAGCAGAAGCAGTTGGAACTGGTGATATGTTATTCACTATCCTTCCAATGATTTTATTATTCGCAATCATGTATTTTATGATGATTCGTCCACAGCAGAAGGAAGAAAAGAAAAAAGCACAGATGCTTAACTCATTGGAGGTAGGCGATACAGTGCTTACAACGAGTGGATTTTACGGAACACTCATTGATATTACAGATGATACAGTTATCGTAGAATTTGGCAGCAACAGAAATTGCCGTATTCCAATGCAGAAATCAGCAGTAGCTATGGTTGAAAAACCAGAAAATGCGCAGTAGGATATTCTAGACTTAATGAAGAGGTTGTCGTAAAAATGGACAGCCTCTTTTCCTGTTAGTTGGAAAAAGTTCCGGCGAATACAAGACACTTCGTAATGAAATGGAAATAATATCATGAAAAAACTTCTTATATACTTAAAGGATTTCAAAAAAGAATCTGTCATTGCACCGTTGTTTAAAATGCTAGAAGCAATCTTTGAACTGATTGTTCCACTGGTGGTAGCTCAGATTATAGATATCGGCATTTCAAGTGCAGATACGGGCTATATTTTCAGTCGTTGTGGCATACTGATTTTGCTGGCTGTGATTGGATTGGTATGTGCCATCAGTGCTCAGTTTTTTGCGGCGAAGGCAGCAGTAGGTTTTGCTACACAGCTTCGTAGCGTGCTTTTTGCCCACATACAGAAGCTATCCTTCGCAGATAGAGATGTGATAGGTAGCTCTACATTGATTACTCGTATGACCAGCGATGTAAACCAGCTACAATCAGGTGTCAATATGGTGTTGCGTCTTTTCATGCGTTCGCCATTTGTTGTGTTTGGTGCCATGATAATGGCATTTACTGTAGATGTAAAAGCTGCAATTGTATTTGTAGTTGCGATTCCGTTATTGTCGGTTGTGGTGTTTGGCATTATGCTGATTACCATTCCGCTATATAAAAAGGTGCAGGCAGCACTGGACCGCGTGCTGGGAAAAACGCGTGAAAATCTGTCTGGTGCCAGAGTCATTCGTGCATTCAACAAAGAAGAAGAGGAAATTGCGGATTTCAATGAGAGTAATGAAATTCTTACCAATCTACAGCTTTTAGTAGGGCGTCTTTCTGCTCTTATGAATCCATTGACACTGATTATTGTAAATCTGGCGACGATTGTGATTATTTGGATTGGAGCCAAACAGGTTTATGATGGTATTTTGACGCAGGGTGAGGTAGTAGCACTGGTAAGCTACATGTCACAGATTCTGGTAGAGCTGGTGAAACTGGCAAATCTGATTATCCTGATTACCAAGGCTGTAGCATGTGGCAATCGTGTGGCAGATGTACTGGAACAGGAGCCATCGATTCAGGAGACCAATCATCAGCCGGTACAAGGAAATCCTGCTTCGCCTATGGTGGAATTTGAACACGTAGCCATGAGCTATGGTGGTAGTAGTGAGGAGGCACTTAGCGATATTTCCTTTACTGCAAAAAGAGGACAAACCATCGGTATCATCGGTGGTACTGGTTCTGGAAAAAGCACGCTGGTGCATCTCATTCCGCGTTTTTATGATGTTTCCAAGGGGGCTATATCCATAGAAGGTATAAATGTGCAGGAATATCCTCTGGAGCAGCTTCGTGAAAAGGTAGGTATCGTTCCACAAAAGGCTGTCCTCTTCCATGGAACCATTGCAGAAAACCTTCGTTGGGGCAATGCTGATGCCACCGAGGAAGAGCTGTGGAGCGCGATTGTGCTGGCACAGGCGACAGATGTGGTAAAAGGAAAGCAAGATGGAATGCATCACGTAATAGAACAGGAAGGACGCAATCTATCTGGTGGACAGAGGCAGCGTCTTACCATTGCAAGAGCATTAGTTAAAAATCCGGACATATTAATTCTGGATGATAGTGCTTCGGCACTTGATTTTGCGACAGATGCAAGGCTTCGAAAGTCTCTACAGACGATTGCTGAAAAGCGTACGATATTTATCGTTTCGCAGCGCACTGCATCTATTCAGCATGCAGATATGATTATTGTACTGGACGATGGTGAAGCAGTCGGTATGGGCACTCATGCACAGCTTCTTGAGAGCTGCGAGGTTTATCGGGAAATCTACGATTCCCAGTTTAAGCAGGAAGAAAGGAGACAGGTAAATGGATAAAAAAGCGACCCAGCTACAGACCTTAAAAAAGGTGCTGTGGTATATGAAAAAATATATTCCATTACTGGTGATTTCTATTCTTCTTGCTACCGTGAATGTGGCAATGACCTTGTATTTCCCGATTTTGACGGGTGATGCACTGGATTTGATTTTGGGAAAGGGAATGGTAGATTTCGCGGGCATTTCACAGCTGATAAAAATCGCTATCATAGTGATTGCGATAAGTGCGATTGCGCAATGGGTCATGAATATCTGTAACAATCGCATGACCTATCATATCGTTATGGATATTAGAAAGGATGCATTTCAGAAAATCGAAAGGCTTCCGTTAGGATATATGGATACACATTCCCATGGGGATGTGGTAAGCCGCGTGATTGCAGACGTAGATACCTTTGCAGAAGGTCTTTTAATGGGCTTTACACAGTTGTTTTCAGGGGTGACAACTATTGTAGGAACTCTATTGTTTATGTTGTCGTTGGATTTTCAAATTACATTGGTAGTAGTAGTGATTACACCAGTGTCTTTATTTGTAGCAAGCTTTATTGCAAAAAAGACCTATTCCATGTTCCAGCTACAGTCCAAGACAAAGGGTGAGCAGACCGCACTCATTGATGAGATGATTGGCAATCAGAATATTGTTCAGGCATTCTCTCACGAGGATGAGGTGCAGGCAGAGTTTGAGGAGATCAATCTTCGATTACAAAAGTACTCATTAAATGCCACTTTTTTCTCTAGTCTGGTTAATCCATCTACCCGTTTTGTGAACAGTCTGGTATATGCAGCAGTAGGGATTTTTGGGGCTTTATCTGCTATTTCCGGCAGGATTACGGTTGGACAGTTATCCTGCTTTTTAACCTATGCGAACCAATACACCAAACCGTTCAACGAGATTTCTGGTGTGGTAACGGAGCTGCAAAATGCCTTGGCGTGTGCAGCGAGAATTTTTGAATTAATCGAAGAAACACCAGAAAAGGCCGATGCAGAAGCAGCCTATGATTTGAAGCAAGCGGATGGAAGCGTTTCCATTGAGCATGTGTATTTTTCCTACAATCCAAATCAAAGACTGATTGAAGATTTTAACCTACGGGTAAAGCCGGGACAACGTGTAGCTATTGTGGGTCCTACCGGTTGTGGAAAAACCACTTTTATCAATCTGCTGATGCGTTTTTATGATATAGACAGCGGAAGGATTTCGCTCGGAGAGGTGGCAGAGGACTTCCCTAGCAGGCAAGGAAGCGACCGCACGTCTTATGACATTATGTCAATTACGCGAAAAAGTCTTCGCCAAAACTTCGGTATGGTGCTTCAGGAAACCTGGCTCAAGGCAGGTACGATTCGTGAAAATATCTGTATGGGCAAGCCAAATGCAACAGAAGAGGAGATGGTTGCAGCCGCAAAGGCAGCTCATGCACATGGCTTTATCAAGCGTCTGCCAAAGGGGTATGACACAGTGATTAGTGAGGATGGGGGCAATCTGTCACAGGGACAGAAGCAGCTGCTTTGCGTAGCAAGAGTTATGCTTTGCCTGCCGCCAATGCTGATTTTGGATGAGGCGACCTCCTCCATCGATACACGTACAGAGATAAAGATTCAAAAGGCATTCCTTACAATGATGCAAGGAAGAACCAGTTTTATTGTTGCCCATCGCCTTTCTACCATTCGAGATGCAGATATCATTCTCGTCATGAAAGAGGGCAAAATAATAGAGCAAGGAACTCACGAAGAACTCCTTGCTCAAAAAGGCTTTTATTCAAGCTTGTATTATGCGAACGCTTAACGAGGGTGTTCCTCTTGTAGTAGCATAGTAGCTTTTTGTTTATAAAATTCCTTCTCTATTTCAGATGTGGGATAGCGGCATATACAGGAAGCCCATTTTTGTATTCAATCGCGCATTCTCCTTGAATAAGTGGTGTAATATAGTCTATTAACTCTTGGGTGATATCATTTCCGGCATCATTAATCCATTCGCGGGGAACGGATTTTGCTTCGTTGGCAATGTTTTTGATATTTGCATAGGTATAGGATACGGTATATGGTGTATTGGATTCGCGTTGGATGCATACCATAGAGCCCGTGATTCCTTCCTCAGCCAGCTGTACGCCATATTTACCCTGTGCAAAGGATTCATCAATATCCGTCTTGGATAAAAGGTGGGCAGCGCATCTTTGTAAAATGTTTACCTCGATGGAGCGTACTTTCACGCCGATCTGGTCGCGAACCATGATTTCTAATGCCTTTCCGGCACCACTTAACTGGGCATGGCCAAAGGTGTCGGCAGCGGCCTCTGTTGCGGTGATATAATTTCCATCTTTATCATGAATACCTTCGGAAATAGCAATCACCACGTTGTTTTGAATTTCTAGCTTGGCTTTGACATCTGCGATGAATTGTGTCTCGTCAAAATTCGTTTCTGGCAGGTAAATCAAATCAGGTGCATTGTGATAGCTATTTCTTGCAAGTGCGGTGGCAGCAGTAAGCCACCCTGCATCTCTACCCATGATTTCTACAATCGTTACACTTTTGATTGGATAAATCATGGTATCATGAGCGATTTCCAATAGGGAAGTCGCTACGTATTTTGCCGCAGAACCAAAGCCAGGGGTGTGGTCCGTGATGCAAAGGTCATTGTCAACTGTTTTTGGAACACCGATGATAGAAATATCATAGTTTATTTTTTTGGCATAATCCGATAGCTTCAAAACGGTATCCATTGAATCATTTCCACCAATGTAGAAAAAAGCTTTAATATCTAATTCATCAAAGCGGGCAAAAATCGTTTTATAGATTTCCTCGTCCTTTTGAATATCAGGCAGTTTATGACGACAGGAGCCCAGATACATAGCTGGGCTAATGGTCAGCTGCTCTATAAAGCCATTCTCGCTGGCTTTTTCACTAAGATTTATTATGGAGTTGTTCCAGATGCCAGTGATACCGTTTAAGGAACCATAGCAGATATCGTATTTTTCAGAAGCAAGAACTCCTGCAATAACACCTGCAAGGCTTGCGTTGATTGCAACGGTTGGTCCACCAGACTGTGCAACAATACAATTGTTTTTTGACATAAATATCTTCCTCCAAAGTATAAAATATGGTATTGTGTTTATTCAGAGCAAGGTGTGAAAGTCACCCTGACTTCGAACACTTACATTTTAACTTAGCAAAAGATATAAGGCAAGAGAAAGCGTAGAAATCAGTATTTAAAATCTCAAGTCAAAGAATAGAAAAGGGGAAATAAAATGAGATATCCTGAATTTTTAAAAGAAAATGGATGTATTGGCTTCGTGGCTCCAGCGTTTGGCTGTGCCACAGAGCCATATTATTCTGCATTCCAAAATGCATTAAAGAAATGGAGGGCTATGGGCTACAGTATCCAGTTGGGACCAAATTGTCTCGAAGCCAAAGGAATCGGCATCAGTAATACGCCAAGTCTCTGTGGAGAAGAATTAAACGAATGGTATTGCTCCGAAGAAAATGATGTGCTGATTTCTTGCGGTGGAGGAGAGCTGATGTGTGAAGTGGTTCCACACATGGATTTTAAGCGCATGAAACAGGCAAAGCCAAAGTGGTACATGGGATTTTCCGATAATACCAACTTTACATTTTTGTCCGCCACACTCATGGATACCGCTGCTATTTATGGACCATGTGCAGCGGCTTTTGGTATGGAGCCTTGGCATAGTGCCATTCAGGATGCATGGGATTTGCTCTGCGGCAAAATTCACACAGTAAAAGGCTATGAATTATGGGAAAAAGAAGGTGGAAAAGATGAGGAGCACCCGCTGTTACCATACAATGTAACAGAACCGGTGATCATACGTAAATTCCCAGATGAGGATGTGGAAATCGAAGGTAGACTCATCGGTGGCTGTATGGATATTCTGCAAATGTTTCCAGGAACAGCCTATGATAAAGTAAAGGAGTTCAATGAAACCTACAAGGAGGATGGTTTCATCTGGTTTCTTGAGGCCTGTGACTTGAATCTGATGTCTATCCGACGTGCTATTTGGCAGCTCAAGGAAGCAGGATGGTTTGAGCACTTGAAGGGCTTTTTGATTGGTCGTCCGCTTTGTATGGGACAGGAAATGTTTGGTATTGATCACTATCGTGCAGTGACAGACCTGCTATCGGAATACCATGTGCCGATTATCATGGATTTGGATATTGGACATCTGGCACCAATGATGCCAATGATTTGCGGTGCAACAGCAAAAGTGACCGTAAAAGGAAATGACATTACCATCCAATATACGTTTCAATAATAAAAAATACAAAATATAGTTGGAAAACGCTGGAATATACTAGATTTTGATTGACGATATCAGCTCTGGTTTGTATAATTATATTGGATATTTATTCAGTAGGAAAAAGTGTGTAAAGTGTTTTAGAAAGTTGAGGATACACATGAAATATACAGAAAAGAAAAGCGTTCAAAAAATCATAGCAGCAATGCTCGTAGTGGTAACAATATTTGGACTTTTAAGTACAAGCAGTTTGGTTACGCTTGCGTATACGGATAAAACAGGAACGATTACAGGTGGTAATCCATATGTCTATACCCGTGTTCGAGCGTCTGATAGCTCGGATCGAGTAAACACTTTGGAAAATGGAAAGCCTTTAACTGTGATTGGCGAGACAACAGGTGATGACGGACAATTATGGTATCAGGTCAGATATTACTTAAAAGCGAATGGAAAAGAACGCATTGGTTATTGTCGTGCAATTAACGTGTTGTTGGATAGTGGTTCATCTGGCAGTCAGTCACCAGAATATGAATCCAATGCCACTGTTATTGCGAAAGGAACCATCACTGGCAACAATGTATATGTGCGTGATGGAGCCGGCACAAGTAATACCAACAAGCTGGTAGCTCTGGATTTCGGACATCAGATTGATATTATCGGTAAAACAGAGGTTAGTGGAAAAATCTGGTACAAGCATAATTGTACGAAAAATGGAGTCAATTATACCGGTTGGACATCTGGTACATATGTGAGTGTGGAATACATCAATCTTACTCCGGATGCAAACTTTGAGCAGTCGCTTCGTGACATGGGCTTCCCAGAAAGCTACATTAGCAAATTATCCTCATTACATTCCTTGTATCCAAACTGGCAGTTTGTTCCGGTGCATACAGGATTAAATTGGAATGATGTAATTGCCAATGAATCTGCGTCGGCAGTGAATATGGTACAGACAAGTGCGGATGACGCCAAAAAATCAATAGCCTCCAGTGAATACGACTGGAGAACGAATAAATGGACAATTCGTGATGGCTCTGGCTGGGTAACAGCACATCCTGATTATATTTCATACTGTATGGACCCAAGAAATTTTATAAATGAAGCAAATATTTTCCAGTTTGAAAGTCTTAGCTACAGCAGTGCGCATACACTAGCCGGTGTACAAGCTGTTATCAAGGGTTCGTTCATGCAAAATGATATTGCCAATGGTGATGGCACAACGCTAAATTATGCCAACGCATTTATGACGATTGGGCAAAGCACTGGCGTAAGCCCATACCATTTAGCATCACGAGTTAGACAGGAGCAGGGCGCAGGAACCAGTTCATTAATCTCTGGTACATATAAGGGATATACAGGATATTATAATTATTTCAATATCAAAGCCTCTGGTACGCCAGAATCTGTACTTATCGCAAATGGCTTGAGTCATGCAAAGAGCATGGGTTGGAATACCAGATACAAATCCCTTTTAGGCGGAGCAGAATTTTTGGCAAGCAAATATATTGGTGTAGGACAGGATACCTTGTATTTCCAGAAATTTGATGTAATTTCAACGGGTGGCTTGTACTGGCATCAGTATATGACCAATGTAACTGCTGCAATTTCAGAAGGTAAGTCTGTTGCAAAAGCATATACCGATAAGACACAGACCTTTGTGTTTAAGATTCCGGTTTACAATAATATGCCGGCAGAGCAGGTTGTTTTTAATGCAACAGGCAATCGCAACAATTACTTGAAATCCTTAAGTGTGTCAGGCTTGTCTTTGACGCCAACCTTTGATGGTGCAACTACCAACTATTCGATTGTAGTTGACCCAGGAGTAAGCGCCATTGCTGTATCCGCAGCCCCTATTGTATCTACTTCCACAGTAACGGGAACTGGTACATATAATTTGGCGGTTGGTAATAACACGATTAATATTTATTGCAAATCACAGAGTGGAGAAACCAAGACCTATACAATTAACGTCGCTAGACCAGACGATGGAAATGCTCAATATAGATTATCTTCTGGCAAGTACGCAATTGGTGCATATATTACAGGTGTCGCACCAGGTACAACTGCTGCAGATTTTGTAAGTGGAATCAGTTGCGAAGGTGGAAGCCTCAAATTACTCAATTCTTCTGGTGCGGAGCATACAGGAACTGTCGCAACAGGAAATAAACTAGGTATTTATGTAGATGGTGCATTGGTTGCGACAAAAGAAATTGTAATTTATGGTGACGTAAATGGGGATGGATTGATAAATATTTTGGATTTGATACGAATCAATAGACATTCCATAGGCGCAAGTGTTTTGCAAGGGGCATATTTAGAAGCTGGAGATGCAAATCGCAAGGCTGATGGAGCGAATATTTTAGATTTAATTATTATAAATCGCCACACACTTGGCTTAGCTACTATTCAGCAATAAATTGAGGTAAAAAATAATGAAAAAAACAACAAATCTATTTTTGGCGATACTTATGACAATAACAGTTTTGGCTGTTCCGCAGCAACAGACTTACGCAGCTGCGTCACTTTCCATGAGTGTTAGTTCATCCAATGTAAATATTGGAGATACAGTTTCGGCAACAGTCACGATACCCAGTGGCTATAGCGCTACAGTTGATGTTAGCTTCCCAACGAACCTCTTATCTTATCAAGGGGCTTCTACAGAGCAGATTAATGGCTCAAATGCAGGTGGCGGACATTTGACGGTGAACCTAACGAGTGCCATGAATTTAACCAGTGTTACCTTTAAATTTAAAGCACTCACCTCTGGTAGTGCAACAATCTCTGCGAATGTTTTAACCGCGGGTGATGATAATACTGGAGACCAGATACAGATGTCTGGTGCATCTCGCACGGTTTCGATTGCAAATCAGGCAGTAGAGCAGCCGCAGGAAACCAAATCTGCAGACAATTCTCTAAAGGTATTGAAATTATCCAATGGAAAATTGTCCCCTTCCTTCAAAAAGGGCACAACCAAATATACTGCTACAGTGGATTATAGTGTAAAAAGTGTGGCAGTAACTGCGACTCCAACGCATGAAAAAGCTGTTGTAGAATCAGTAACTGGGCATGAAAATCTGAAAGTGGGAGAGAATACCATAGAGATTGTTGTCCGCGCAGAGAATGGTGTAAAGGCAACCTACAAAATTGTTGTAACCCGAAAGGCGGAGGAGACCACTGCTCCAGAGACACCGAATACAGAGCTCCCTCCAGAAACAGAGCAGCCGCAAACTATTATTAAATGGAATGGAGAGGATTTATATGTGTCCAATCAAATTCCGCAAGAAGTGATTCCAGCAGATTTTGCAGAGTCGGTTTTGGTGGTTAATGGTGCAGAAACACCTTGCCTCACATTCAAAAATACCGATGTACATTTGTTGTACCTGGTAAACCCAACAGGAAATGGTTCTTTTTATTTATATAATATGGAGAATGAAACCATTTCTCCATTTGTAAAGCTGGAAAATGCAAACCGTTATGTCATTGTTGTGGAACCAAAAAATGATAAGATACCTGAGGGGTATTATACATGCTCTCTTTCTATTGAAGGGAAAGGTGTTGTTACCGCATGTCAGCTCAATACGGAGGAACTATCAGAAGAAGTACATTCCACACAGACCTCAGGTATTTTCGGACAAGAAACTTTTTATGCTGCAGAACCGGTGCCATCTGATTTCTATTTGATATATTGTGTAAATAACGATGGGGAATATGGTTGGTATCAGTATGATGCTATAGAAGGTACCTTCCAGCGTTATCTGGAGCTTTCTGCTACAGAAGAGATGCTAGAAGATACAGAAAATACAAGGCTACCATCTGATTATCAAAAATTGGAAGCAGAGCTTACGACTACGAAAATGCTTTCATATATTTTACTTGCAGTAGCAGCTGTTTTTGCTATTGCATTTATCGTAGTTCTAGTGCTTCTCTTGAAAAAACGTCATAGAAAAACAGAAGATTTCTATGATTATGAAGATACAGAAAATTATGAATCTACAGAAATATCTTTCGAAGACGCAGAGGCATATGAATCTACAGAAGCATATGAACCCACAGGGTCACATGAAGATGCAGAAGCATATAAAGCAACAGAAGCACATGTAGGTGAAGACCATGCAGAGAACTATGCAAGCAAAAAAGCTGATGAATTAGAGAAACTTGCAGATAATATAATAGAAGAAGTAGAAGAAGACTACAAAAAAGGTTTTGTAGAAGATGATGATTTAGAATTTCTTGATTTATAATGATTTTACCCCTATCAATATCAACGGATAGGGGTGTAATCATTTGTTGGAGGTATGATGTTAAAGTATACAGACAAGGCAAAACGCGCATTGGATATAGCGAATCGACTTTCCAAAAGTATGCACTATAACTATGTAGGAACCGAGCATATTCTTGCGGGCTTATTAAAAGAAGGCACAGGTATTGCGGCAGAGGTATTGTATGCAAATGGAGTGGAATTGTCCAAGCTACTGCAAATGATAGAAGAACTTATCTCTACCGGTGCAGAAACTATGGTAGAAGAACGAGATGGCTATTCTCCAAGAACACAGCATATTTTAGAAAAAGCAGAGGAAGAAGCTCGCAGATTCGACTATGAAGAAATCGGAACCGAACATATTCTTCTGGCAATTATAAAAGAAGGGGATTGTGCAGCCTCACGTTTGTTAAATACCTTAGGCGTAAATCCACAAAAGATATTTATGGATTTATTAGGTGCAATTGGGGAAGACCCTGCCAAATATCGTGAAGAATATGCAAAAAATCGCAGTGCATCCCATGGAGGGTCATCGACCCCTACGCTTGACCAGTATTCCAGAGATTTGACACAAATGGCAGCCGATGGACATTTAGACCCTGTAATTGGCAGAAAACAGGAAACAGAACGTGTGATTCAGATTTTGAGCCGACGTGGCAAAAACAATCCATGCTTAATTGGTGAGCCGGGCGTTGGAAAGACTGCTATTGTAGAGGGCATTGCAGAAAGCATCGTAAATGGTACTGTGCCAGGACTTTTACGCGGAAAAAGACTGGTCTCCTTGGATATGTCCGGGTTGGTTGCCAAATCAAAATACCGTGGAGAATTTGAAGAACGTATCAAAAAGGTAATAAACGAAGTAACTCTGGCAGGAGATGTGATTCTCTTTATCGATGAGCTGCATACCATTATTGGAGCAGGCGGTGCAGAAGGCTCTCTGGATGCTTCTAATATTTTGAAACCATCCATGGCACGCGGCGAGATACAGGTAATCGGTGCAACTACCATAGAGGAATATCGTAAATATGTAGAAAAGGATGCGGCATTAGAAAGACGTTTCCAGCCTGTAACTGTGGAGGAGCCATCGATTGAAGAAACTATCGAGATTTTAAAAGGTATTCGCGGACTCTATGAAAAGCATCATCAGGTAACCATTTCTGACGAAGGTGTAGAAGCAGCGGTTGTTTTATCCTCCCGATATGTCAATGATCGTTTTCTTCCGGATAAGGCGATTGACTTGATGGATGAAGCAGCGGCAAAGGTGCGTCTAGGACTTTTGGGCTCGCCGTTGCAATTAAATGGACTCCACAAAGAAATTCGCGAGGTAGAGCTTGCGATGGAGACAGCTTTATCTAATAGGGATATTGAAGGGGTTCGTGCGCAGAAAACGAAAAAAGAAGAACTGCTGAAAGAACTTATTAAACAGGAAAAGAAATCGAAATCAGCATCTGCTAGAAAAACACCTGTAATTGGTGAAAACGAGGTGGCAGATATTGTGGCAGGCTGGACCAAAATCCCAGTCAATAAATTAACAGAAAATGAAGCCGCTCGCCTGAAGAAGCTAGAAGCTGTTTTGACAAAACGTGTCATCGGTCAGGAGGAAGCTGTTACCGCAGTGTCTAAAGCAGTACGTAGAGGACGTGTTGGATTAAAAGACCCAAAACGTCCAATTGGTTCATTCCTTTTCCTTGGACCAACAGGTGTAGGTAAAACGGAAGTATCCAAAGCATTGGCAGAAGCAGTTTTCGGCAAAGAAGAAGCCATGATTCGCGTAGACATGTCCGAATATATGGAGAAACACAGTGTATCAAAGCTTATTGGTTCGCCACCGGGCTATGTAGGTCACGAAGAAGGTGGGCAGCTGAGCGAAAAGGTGCGAAGAAATCCGTTTTCTGTTATCCTTTTCGATGAAATTGAAAAAGCTCATCCTGATGTGTTCAATATTCTCCTTCAGGTACTAGATGAAGGACATATCACAGATTCCCAAGGGCGTAAGGTGGATTTCAAAAATACTATCATTATTATGACATCAAATGCAGGGGCACAAGCTATTATTGAACCAAAGCGTCTGGGCTTCGGCAATAAAGAGGATGAAAAGCAGGATCATCAACATATGAAAGATAGCGTTATGGAAGAAGTAAAACGTATCTTTAAGCCTGAATTTTTAAACCGTATTGATGAAACTATTGTTTTTCGTGCTTTAAATAAAGAAGATATGCGCCAAATTGTAACGATTCTTGTAAAAGAGTTACAGAAACGTTGCAAGGAACAGTTGGAGATTGATTTGACTATCACAAATGCAGCAAAGGTCTATATCGTAGACAAAGCCTTTGATCGCAAGTTTGGAGCAAGACCTTTGAAGCGTAAGCTGCAGGATGAGATAGAAGATGTTCTCGCAGAAGAAATTATCGTAGGCAATATCAAGGCAGGCGATAAAGTGACTGTATCTGTAAAAAAAGATGCAATTTTCATCTCAAAGTGATATAATGAGTGCAAGCGAGCTTGGAATAGCAAAGCTATTCCACATACAGGAGGATAAAAAATGTCTGTAATTAATGAATTGATTCGTGTTGAATCAGATGGAACAATTAGTTTTGGAGATTACACATTGGAGGTAAAAGCAAAGTTAGATAATTTTCAGCACAATGGTGGTTCTTACAAAGTAAAAACTTATAAGGACATTACCAAGCTGGAATGTAATGATATGTTTGTTTATGAATCTGTTCCAGGAACTGCAGTATCTAATTTTAATAAAGAAGAAAATAAGGTGACCTTTTTCGTAGAAGGGCCAGAAGATGCACAGATTACCTTGGAATTAGAGGCAGAATCCGAGTATGAGATTACTATTAACGGTGAAATTGCTGGTACAATGACTACCAACTTAGGTGGCAAACTAAGCATGAGTGTAGAATTAGCAGAAAATGCAGCAGTTTCTATTGTGGTAGAGAAGCGATAGTAGGCAGAATATCGCCCGGCCAGAAGTATCTGGTCGGGTTTTCTGTATGTAACAGGATTTTTCGTAGATGACTAGAAGGGAGAGTTTATGGCGAAAGGAAAGACGAGTGTGTATTTTTGCCAGAATTGTGGATTTGAATCTGCAAAATGGATGGGACAGTGCCCTGGATGCAAGGAATGGAATACATTCGTAGAAGAAGTGATTGATAGAAAGAGCGGTGCAGCTACAGCGAGTGTGAAAAAAGCACTCGAAGCAGCAAAGCCAGTTCCATTATCCGCAATTTCATCTGGAGATGAAGAACGTACAAGCACATCTATGAAGGAATTAGACCGTGTGTTGGGTGGCGGAATTGTAAAAGGCTCACTGGTTTTGGTTGGTGGCGACCCGGGGATTGGTAAATCGACTTTATTGCTACAGGTATGTAGAAATCTGTCTAATCAAAAAGTTTCGGTTTTATACGTTTCTGGCGAGGAATCCTTGCAACAGATTAAAATTCGAGCAGAGAGAATCGGATCTTTTGCAGATACATTGGAGCTGTTATGCGAAACCAATTTGGATGTCATCAAAGAAGTAATCACCAGAAAAAAACCAAGCGTAGTGATTATTGACTCTATCCAGACCATGTTTAGTGAAAATATAGCCTCAGCCCCAGGTAGCGTCTCTCAAGTGCGTGAAGCTACCAGTGTATTTATGCAAACTGCAAAGGGAATGGGGATTTCTATATTTATAGTAGGACATGTTACCAAAGAAGGTGTAGTAGCAGGACCAAGAGTATTAGAACACATGGTGGATACGGTGCTTTATTTTGAGGGTGACCGTCATGAAAGCTATCGAATTTTACGTGGTGTAAAGAATCGTTTTGGATCAACAAATGAAATTGGTGTTTTTGAAATGCGAAACATCGGTTTGGTAGAAGTGGAAAACCCATCGGAATATATGCTTAGTGGAAAACCAATTGGTGCCTCTGGATCTGTGGTTGCCTGTTCAATGGAAGGAACACGTCCGATTCTATTAGAAATACAGGCACTTGTCTGTCACACCAATTTTGGCAATCCGAGACGAACTGCAACGGGTACAGATTATAATAGAGTCAACCTGCTTATGGCAGTATTAGAAAAACGTCTTGGCATGCGTTTATCAGAATGCGATGCTTATGTAAATATTGCAGGTGGAATCCGTATGAATGAGCCCGCAATCGATTTAGGTATCGTACTTGCAATTATGTCAAGTAAATTCGATAAACCAATTGATGAAAAGACGATTTGTTTTGGAGAGGTAGGACTTAGTGGTGAAGTGCGCGGTGTAAGTATGGCAGAGCAGCGCGTGTTAGAAGCAAAGAAACTAGGCTTTGAAAGATGTATCCTGCCACAGGTTTGTAAGACGGGATTTCTGCACAATATAGAAGGAATCGAATTGGTTGGTGTCAATAATGTAAAAGAAGCATTAGACGCAATAAATTAAATTGCAGTAAAAAAATATAAAATTCAGACAATTTAGACAATTTGAAGTTTTTTTGTAAAAAGATGGACTTTAAAGATTTGTTAATTTTAGTGTTGACTTTAAAAAAGCACCATGATATTATAACAAAGCTGACGCAAAACGACAGCAAACGAACATTGATAACTAAACAG
>JAZULP010000028.1:0-2318 GCA_045603165.1 Agathobacter sp.
CGCTCGACCCTTGTCCTGTTCACTCTGAGACAGCAGGAATTTCCTATTGCCGTCGATAAGGCTATCAGCAAAGAAGACCCGATATATGAGACAGGAAAGCTGTAAGCACTGTTGGTTTCCGATATGATCCTTTTCAACAAAGGAGGAAATATATTTACCGGAAATTTCAAGTCCGCCTTCATGATTTCACTTCCTGTAAGTTACACGCTGTGTGTTCTCGTTCGCCAGTTCCAATGCCAGGTCTGCATCGACCACGATCTTACGACCGACCTGACTGATTGCAGGACGGATCCATTCGCTGTTCTTGATTCTCCACGCCGTGGTCGTGCTGCAGCCGAAGAGGGTCTTTATTCCTTCAAGGCCATAGACCAGGTTCTTCGGCTGTATCGTAGCCTCCTTCACTTCCTGCCTTGACTTCATTTCAAGGTATTCCTCTACTGTCATCTGCACTGTCACCATCGCATTGCTTCCACATTCCTGCCTTCTCATAATCACTGATTTCAATAAATTTTACACTTAAAAAGCCATGTCAATCCGAGAACTGACATGGCAAATTAAACAGGTTGTTTTGGAAGCGCAAAATTTTACAGGTATTATGGACTTTTCACTATCTTTGCAAAAATGGAAAACGTATGCTTGATAATAACACATACACACGATTACTTGATTCTCTTATTGGACAATATAAAAAAGAAAATCGCTTCCTTGAATTCAAAAGTAATTTTCAGTCTCCTGAGGCTTTAGGAAAATACATCTCTGCTCTCTCCAACGGAGCCTGCATAGACCATATGGATTATGGTTATCTGTTCTTTGGCGTAGATAATGACACCTTGAGAATCAAAGGAACCAATTTCGACTATGAAAGACATAACGTAAAAAATGGCCAGTCTTTAGAGCTTTATTTACGTCGATATATCACACCTGGTATTCCATTTCAAATAGATGAATTCCAGTACAACGACAAAGAGCGAGTTGTTGTATTTAAAGTACCAGCTGCCGAGGGCGTCCCGACAGAATTCATAAATGAACCTTACATCCGCATCAATGAGTCTACTACTTCGTTACGACCTTACAAGGAGTGGATACGCGATATATACAACTCATCAAAAGATTGGAGTAAAGAAGTCGTAGATGGAGCATCACTTGACGATCTGGATAGCGAAGCCATTGCTGTTGCCAAGAAAGGATATAAAGAGCGTTATCCAAAATTTGCAGATGAGGTTGACAATTGGGATTTAGCTACATTTCTTGATAAAGCAGGACTGACCATTGACGGCAAAGTCACACGTACAGCCTTGCTACTGATCGGAAAAGAAAGTTCAGCTCACCATTTAAACCACATTGCTCAAATCAATTGGAAACTGCAAACCAGAGATGAGGTGGCTGCTGAAATATTTACTATTCCGTTTTTATTATCAACGACATCCCTACTATCTAAAATCAGAAACTACAGATTCAAGATTTATCCACAAAATACCTTGATTCCTACAGAAGTATGGAAGTATGATGAAAAAACGATTCTCGAGGCATTACACAACTGTATTGCACATCAAAGGTATCTATCAAATGCTCGCATTACAGTAACAGAAAAAGAGAACTCTCTTGATTTTTGGAATGCAGGAGACTTCTATGACGGAAAATATGAAGATTATATAGAAGGTAGAAAAACACCTAAAAGATATCGCAACCCCTTCCTTGTCCATGCGATGGTCAACATTAAAATGATTGACTCTCAAGGATATGGTATTCACACTATGTTTAGTCGTCAGAAAGACAGATACCTACCTATGCCAGACTATACCATGGGTATAGAAGATGGCGTACTTTTGACTATACCTGGGAATGTGATTGACATCGAGTACAGCATACGTTTGATCCAAGACACAAGCATTGACTTAACAACTGCTGTTCTTCTTGACCGCGTTCAGAAACATCTGCCTATCTCTAACGAAGCCACAAAAAGACTACGTAAGGAACGCTTAATTGAAGGGAGAAAGCCTCACCTTATTATATCAAAAGCATTAGCACAATCAACTGGAAGAGAGGCAGAATACTCTAAGAACAAGCCATTTAGTGACACATTTTGCTGCGACTTAATCATCAAAGCTTTACAGGAACATCGATCACTTCCTCGTCACAAAGTCAATGAGTTGGTTTTAGAATATCTACCAAAAGGGCAGTCTGAACAAAACAAGATATATAAAGTTGGTAATCTCTTATCGAAATTAAAACGGCAAGGAAAGATATTCTTGAACGATCATAAAGAATGGGAATTAAGCAAGTAAATCTGCCATAATTTACTCGTTAAAAAGCAGAAT
>JAZULP010000029.1:0-1617 GCA_045603165.1 Agathobacter sp.
CGGAGATTTTATGCGGCTTTGATAATCGCCCTTAAAGAAAATTTGCTCATCATTTGCAATAAGCGAATGTGCTACAATATCCTCTATACGAAAGATATGCCACAAGGAATATGCAATCGTTTTGTTATGATAACCTTTGGCGTTCATATAAGGCATAGCATAAAAATCAGCATCCGCGAGTTCATTCCTAAACTGCACAATTTGTTCCATAAGGTTTCTGCGAAGTTCTAATAATGTATCTATACCCGTTGCAAAAGTATCTTTTCTCTTAATTTGTAACTGTAAAGTCTTATTCATTTCTGACCATTCTTTGTTCATAAATTAGCACCTCGCTAAATTCAAGTTTTTCTAACTGTTCTACATATTGGAATTTATTAAGCCCGTTCGCTATAATATTGGACGACAAATTCTGCTCCGCCCTTATTTCCAGGTGCTTCTGTTATCAATTTCTGGACTCTTGCCAGATTGGTTTTAATATCACTATCTAACACCACAGAGAAAACGGTGCTTTTTATTGTATTCTTGTTTGCCATAGAATACTCCAATTTCTTGCCCACTCCAAGTTTTTCGATGCATCGTGCATTTACAGGCTGGTCAGATACAAAAGGTATTACCACCATTGGAGTGCCATATACAAGTGCTTCCGAAACACTGTTCATACCACCATGCGTTACAAAAACATCCGCAATCTTTAATACATCAAGTTGTGGAACCGATTTGTAAATGTGTACATTTGATGGGACACCATTTAGCTTCCTAACATCAAATTTCTGACCCACAGAGATGATAACGTCCATGTTTTCGCCACGAAAGGCGTCTACGCAGTTCTGGAAAAAGGATACTGCTCCTTTGATTACTGTACCTAAAGAAATATACACAACAGGTCTTTCGCTTTTTACAAAATCAAACCCATTTGACTTTCTTTCATAGATGGAAGGCCCAAGAAACTTGTATTGTGCATCTGGGAATTCTTCTTCATAGGGTTGGTACTCACGAAGTGTATATACAAGATTTAATTCTGGGGGATTCTGGATAATCTCATCCAGCCAATTATCCGTTTTCATTGGAATGTTTTTTGTAATATCCTTCGTGAATGCCCTTGCAATCCATTTATGCTTGAATATGGATAATGGGCCTTTGGAAGCAATGAATTCCTCCATTAACTTCTTATTTGTAACTGGTGCTGTAAATACTCGGGCAACAGGCTTATGATGCTTTTCGGCCAGATGCTTTCCAAGAAAGAAGAATTGTTCATAGATGATAAAATCGAACTGCTCTATAATGCTTTCGGCAGCAGCATATGCGTTTTTTATTTGTTCCGATAGCTGCTTATGATTTTGATATCCATAAAATTCCACCCTACTGTCTGCAATCGCATCTTTCCAATCAAAAGGCAGCAGATAAGTCACTTCGCAGCCTTGGTTTATAAGTTCTTGTACAAGACCAATCGTAGGCACAACATGACCATAATACGGAAGGTTAATAAAGAGTATTTTCATGATGTACCTCCTCGTCAAATTCAAGATTATCGAACTGTTTTACATATCGGAATTTACTTCCTTGCCTTTATTATATTGAGCATATCTTTATAAGAAATACCATTTATTGCAAGCACTC
>JAZULP010000030.1:0-1596 GCA_045603165.1 Agathobacter sp.
ATCCGGGAAGAAAGCCAGCGTCTGCTGAAGGACAAGGCATATCTGGAGGGTGTCTATCGCGACGGTGCCCAGAAAGCATCCTACGTTGCAGAAAAGACCCTGCGCAAGGTTTATAAGAAGGTCGGCTTCGTCCAGAGATAAAAAAGCACTGCCCATGGAAATGTTTGAAGTGATAAAATAATGGTAGACACGAAAGTGTCTACCATTGTTTTTTTATGCTAATATTAGTAATAGGAGGTGGTAATATGCCTAGAAAGTATACAATGCGAAGTAAAGAAGAGAAACTGGCTATTGTAAAAGCAGTACTTTCCGGAACACCGGCTAAGCATTATGAAGATGCAGGGATTGTAGATCATCATACGGTAATGAGATGGGTAAAAAAATATGAGCAAGAAGGTGAATTGGGGTTAGAACAAAAGAAGAAGCCAGGTAATCCTTTATCCAGATATGAGCGGCGAAAGGAACTCACCTATGAGGAACAGCTGCAGTATCAGATTGAATTACTGAAGAGAGAATTGATTAAGAAAGAGGCAGAGGTACTTCGCCTAAAAAAACTGAACGAACGAAAAGGGGGCGATATCCGAAGAAAATGATCCAGGAAATATATGCTGAAATTCAAAATAAGACAACCAAACACTCTGTCAGTGAACTGTGCAGCATCTATGGTGTATCACGTAGTGGGTACTACAAGTGGCTGAAGCGTTTCGGTCAGCTTAATCGGTTTGAAAAGACACATCAAATATTGGACCGCTATGTTTTGGATATTCACACGCATTATCCTATGATGGGTTATCGTCAAATCAGGGACAAGCTAAGTCTTGAGTTTGGCTGGGTTGTTAGTGATCCGACAATCTGGAAATCAATGAAACGGCTTGGTATTCATGGTTATATCCGCAGGAGGAAAATAAAGGCAGTATCCGGACTGGAACATACCAGATATTCCAATGTGTTGAACCGAAAATTCAACTCCCAAAAACCAATGGAAAAGATCGTAACAGACGTTACATACATCAAGCACCGGGGTAAATGGTACTATCTTTCCGGTTATCTGGATCTATTCAACAATGAAATTGTAGAGTGGGAACTGAGTGATACCTTTGACAATTACCTTGTTATGAGACCAGCAGAGCGTCTTCTGAAAAGAAAAATGAGCACCGAACACCAAGTCCTTTTGCACAGCGACCAAGGTGTCCAGTACTCATCAGCAGGTTATTGCAACCTACTTAAAGAATACAATGTGATTCAAAGTATGTCAAGAGCAGGCAATCCACATGACAATGCTGTTATGGAAAGCTTTTGGGGTCGATTCAAGGAAACACTGCGGAACCATTTTCGTTATTGGGAAGCTGACGATCTGCAATCTGTTGTCGAGCAGGCAATCCATTATTTTAACTATGAACGTCCTGTTCGTAAACTAAACGGAAAACCACCAGTCCTGTTTAGAACAGAACTGGTGGCATAGGAATTTTTGTGTCTACCAACTATTGACTACTTCACATGGAAATGTTCCATGGGCAGTTTTTTATTCGGATTTTCGTAATTTGGCATAATCCGGCAGGCCGAAACCCCGGATGGTGATATCGTTCAGAAAAATAT
>JAZULP010000031.1:0-14976 GCA_045603165.1 Agathobacter sp.
GGATATCCGAGTTTTTGAACAGTGTATGCAGCATTATAACCACAATTAATATAAAACTTTACTGCACGAATGCGGTCTTCATATGAATACATTTCATCCCTCCTATGACTTTGATGGTCCAGGATTTTGTCCGCATCCCCAATGCTGCTTACATTATGCATGGTGTTAGGCATGGCTAACGTAACAGCTTTGGCAGGACCTGGTGACCCATTGACACCACCAGCATCAGGTGATGGGACAGAATATGATATGTTTGTTCTTAATCAGGGTCCAGATGTTGCATATGGTGTAACTGTTCCGGCTAAAACAACGGTATATGTAATGGGACGTGGAGTTGGTGGATATACAGTTAATATTCCAAATTCTTTGGCTGAGATTACCTATAATGGTGGTACTGCAAAATACGATGAAGAAACCAGTCTGGTAACAATGCTTATTCCGAATGATCCGATGAATATGATGGGTACATATTCTTTCCAAATTACCAATACTCATTCGGCTGAAATTACTTTTCAAGTATTTTTTGAAAGTGCATCAGGAACTATTCCTGAGGGCAGTGACACAAAGGGTACAATGATGGATCCTGAAATACTTGAATATCGTCTTGAGGGTACTACGTCATTGGCAGCAAATGATAATGATGGATATTGGTATAAATATACTGCACTTAACACTGGCGTTTTATGTGTTGAAATTACTTCATATACGGCGACATTAATGGCTGATGTTGAAGTAACTAACTGTACAACGATGCAGAATGTAAATGTATCTGCAGATGGTGTTGAAGAAGATGGTTGGGGTACCATTGAGATGCCTGTAGTAAAAGGTGATGAAATTAAATTGAATGTACATGCAATTCCAGATGAAAACTTCCAGCTTCCAGCTGTTGAAGAAGTATATATCTGTGGAGGAATCACTGGTACTTCCGAATCTCCATTTTTATTTGACGAAAGTGCAGAAGGAACACTTACTATACCAGTTACGAATGGTGCAGAGTATTATTTCTCAACTTGGACTCCTATGGAAAGTGTAACCATAAAGGGTGAACATGCATATGCATATGATGTACTTGCTGATGAAAAATATGAAGCAGTTAACGGTGTATTAACATTTGTGCCAACTATAAAGGAAGCATATAATGAAGAATATGATTACACTTATATGCAATGTGATGTAAGGATTGGAAATAGCAACACAAGTACTACTGGTGTTCCTTATGAGAAGTATGAAATTTCTGCAGTAGCAAAAGCTGGCACAGAGTTGAATCCAGAAGTGCTTACGGGCTCACATGATTATAAGTTTGAAGAGGATGGTGCTCCATATTACTATCAGTGGACTGCTCCAGAAAATGGTAAAGTAACATTTGGTATTTCATCAACAGAGAAAACTTGGTTCTATCGCGTTTCTTGTGAAGACAAGGAGCTCTGGGAAGAGTATTTCTGGAATGGTGAAGAAGATTGGAATTGGGAATTATCAGATGAAGAACAAAAATATGTTCCAAATCCTACAGTAACTTATGATGTAACAAAAGGTGATAAATTTGTATTAGCAGTAGGTGGACATTATGATGAAGAGAAAGATGTATATCCAGCTTGTACACTTACTACAACAGTGAAATTTGTTTCTGGTATCGTTATGGATAAGGAAACAATCGATGAAGAAGTAGCAAAAATTGAGGCTGCTAAAGATTCAAATGAAGCGGTAGAGCTTGAGTGGGTAGATGAAGAAGGTAAAGCAACAACTACATTTATTCCTCAGGAAATTTTAGCTGCAGCACAGGAAAACAAAGTAGACGTAAAGGTTAACTTAGGCGAATACGAATGGGTAATTGATGGAGAATCTATCACAAGTGCAGATGCTGCTCCTTCTCTCGAAGTAGATTTAGCTGCAACAAATACGAAAAAAGATCTTGCTGATAAAACAGCAGCTGGTAACAAATATGTACAGTTTACATTAAAACACGAAGGTGAATTTGGATTTAATGCAACATTAAAATTACCAGTAAAATTAGACAATGCAAAAGAATATGAAGGCAAAACAGTTACTTTATATTGGAATAACAACGGGACATTAGAGAAACAGGGAACTGGTGTTATTGATAAAGATGGTAAGGTTGCATTCAAGTTTACACATGCATCTGATTATGTAATGGTTATTGAAAATACAGCTTCAGTTACAGAAGCTGCACCAGGAACTACAGCACCAGAAGGAAATAACAAAGGTACTGGTGACAATGCTAACTTCGTTCTTTGGATTTCTATCCTTGGACTTGGTGTAGTAGCAATCGCTGGTAGCGTTGTAATGAAAAAAAGAGCAATCTAATTTTTAATAGAATATTAGTTTGACAATATGAAATCCGCTAAGATTTAGGTCTTAGCGGATTTTTGATACCATAAGAGAATAATTACTTTCGATTTATCATTTGTGCTGCTTCGGCGATATAAGGATTTTTTCTGCAATCATGATTACATCCTCCCATGTCTTGGCAGTAAAGAATTTTGCCCAGGCATCAAGCTGAGATTACTTATCTGCGTCAGTGTTTATTTAAGAATATAATACAAGAAATATGACGGATTGTCATTTAACCATTGGTTGAATGGATTTTGTGTTTCGCATTTACGAATATTACTACGAAGATTACGCAAAATTTAAGTTCGTGAATAAGTATAAGACAGTTGAAAATAATGTGTAATAACGGTATAATGGTTTAATAAATGAACCGAGTTGTTCGGAGGATTGTCGATATGGGAGAATTGGAATTTTTTATGAATGACAGGATGAAGGTGTTGCAAATTATTAATCAACATCAAATTTGTGTGGAAGGAAATAGTTTTTGTCCGCTTAATCAGCAGGAAATAGCGGATCTAGTACCATGCAGTAAGCTTAAGGCAAATCAGATTATTAGAGAATTAATTGATGCGGGGTATTTAGAGATGATAAGGAGCCGAGGAAGATATATTGTGACGGAAAAGGGAAATAATACTATGATAGAGATAGAAGGTAGGTGATTACGTGAAGATTAAAGATTTAATAGGCGAAGCAACGCAATATGATAAAAAACAAATGTTGGAAGAGAAAAAACCAAAAAGCTGGCTAAAAAGTGTTAGTGCATTTGCAAATGAATTTGGTGGTGTTTTAATATTTGGCATATCTAACGATGACAAAATCATTGGACTTGACAATCCAGAGCATGATGCAGAGATTATCAGTGAGCAGATTAAAACAAAGATGGATCCTATTCCGAAGTTTAAATTGGAGTTCCGAAAAACGGAGGAAGGAAAAGTTTTAATTTTGCTTAATGTGTATGAAGGAGAGGAAACTCCGTATTATTATGTTGCAGATGGTACTAGAGTAACTTTTAGTCGTATAGGCAACGAAAGTGTTCCTGTAGATAGGGCAAAATTAAAAGAATTTGTTCTTAAAGGAAGTAAAACTTCTTATGATAGTATGATATCAAAATATAAATTTGAAGACATGGCATTTACCAAATTGAAATCAACGTATAAGATACGTACAGGTAATACGTTTGAAGAGTCAGATTATGCTTCGTTTGGGATTGTTGATGAAGATGGAAAATTAACCAACGCAGGAGCTTTGTTGGCAGACGAATCTCCTATTAGACACTCTAGAGTTTTTTGTACACGGTGGAATGGTTTGGATAAAGCCCCAGGAGTTATTGATGCAGTCGATGATAAAGAATACACAGGCGGATTAATCAGTCTTTTGCAAGATAGTACCGATTTTGTTGTAAATAATTCAAAAAAAGCATGGAAAAAGGTTGCAGATGGTAGAGTGGAAATGCCTGATTACCCTGAAAGAGCAGTGCTAGAGGGAATTGTAAATGCACTTATTCATAGAAATTATATGGAAGTTGGAAGTGAAGTGCATGTAGATATGTTTGATGACAGATTGGAAATATATTCGCCGGGCGGAATGTATGATGGAACAAAAGTACAGGAACGTGATTTGATGAAAGTT
The DNA here is from genome assembly GCA_045603165.1 of Agathobacter sp. Taxonomy (GTDB): domain Bacteria; phylum Bacillota; class Clostridia; order Lachnospirales; family Lachnospiraceae; genus Roseburia. The sequence continues at coordinate 3,979 of JAZULP010000031.1, forward strand.
CCATCGAGACGAAGAAATCCAATTATTGCGGATATTTTTAATCGGTTAAAATATATGGATCGTAGAGGCAGTGGATTTAAGAAAATTTTAGGTGATTATAGAAATCAGCCAAATTATGATGAGACATATGAACCAGAATTATATTCTGATGCAAACGATTTCTTTTTGGTATTAAAAAATATGAATTATAAAAAAGGAGCAGAAAAAGGAGCAGAAAAAGGAGCAGAACTGAAAGAAAGAGCGGAAAATGTGTATAAGCTGATTTCAGGTAATCCGGATATAACACAAACAATGCTTATGTCAGAACTGAATTTGTCACGAAAAAAGGTTGAGAAGGCAATTGAGATTTTGAGACAACAGGGAAAAATAGAAAGAGTAGGTTCTGATAGAAAGGGTAGTTGGATAGTGAAATAGACAGATGAAATCTATAAGTGCGGATTTTTGATAAATTCAACTAACAGTTAAATGACAAAGGTGTGATTTATGATAGTATAATAAATATAACATTGTTGAAATCGAGGGAGAGGCACTATGAACATATCCAGACCAGAGTATGATATGAAAGCAATGGGAAGAAAAATGAAATATTATCGTAAGTTAAGAGGTTATACAGTAGAGGATGTGCGCAAGTATATGCAGTTTTCTTCTGTACAAGCGATTTACAAATGGGAGAGTGGGATGTGTTTTCCTTCTGCTGATAACCTTGTGGCTCTGGCGGAGTTTTATCACGTTAATCCGATGGATTTGATGCCAAAACGAATACAGCTTGCAAATGAACAAACTTTTAAAGAATATAAAATTATTATTGAGCGACACAGTAAAAAGAGTAAAGCAGATTATATGGTTTGTGCATAGGGAGAAATATATACAGAGATGAAAAAAACAGCTTTAAAAGGATATACGAAAAAATTCATAAAGTTTTTGACTTGCTTTTTTGTGATTTTTCCATGGATTACATATGTCAAAGTATCACAATACACGAAAGCGGAGCTATCCATTTTTGGAGGATACGATGGCGTTTTGGTTGATTTATTTCTTTATTATAAAGAAATCATACTTATTGCTATGGCAGTTTTATCGTTGCTTTGGTTTGTGTGCGAAAGATTTCTTCCACACAAAGTAGATAATAATATTCCTTTACTTAAAGGGGACAATAAGTGGTTGTTTCTTTTCATAGGGATATTCGTTTTCTGGACGGTGCTATCTACCTTGTTTTCGCAATATAAGAAGAATGCCTTATGGGGTTCTCCTACTGAGGGAGAGGGGCTATGGGTTTTGCTAGGATACATAGTCTTAATTTTGATGTTTTACAATTATTTTGCCAATGAATATGGAGTATCGCTGATAAAAAAAGGAATTGGGATAGTAAGTATCATTACGGTTATTTTGTCTATGATAGAGTATTTTTATAAACCATTATTGGAGATTGAATGGGTACAGAAGCTTGTGGCACCAGCAGCCTATGAGGAGATGATGGCATCTGTAGACAATAGTATTTTTCAAGATATAGTTTTTCTATCCTTCTATAATCCTGGCTACTATGGTGGATTCGTATGTATTTTGCTTCCATTTATGCTGATGTTCTGTTTGCAGACGGAGCAAACACTGGAGCAGGTAATCTATGGCCTATTATCAGTGGGGCTATTGTTTTGTGTGGTTCTTTCCAATGCGACAACTGCTTTGTATGTTGCCATTTTGGAAGTATTACTAGTATTGATTATTTATGTGCTGAGAGCGAAAATAAAGAAAAATGCATTTATTCGGAGTGGATGTTTGTGTGGCGGCATGGTAATAGTTGCATTTGTCTTTAACCTGCTTAGTGGAAACGTGCTTCTGGATATATTTGGAAATGCCAATTCTGCTACAGGAAAGGTGGTAGAAAATCGTTTTGTTATAGAAGATATTGAACTCAAGAGTGACATGATAAGAATTCAAGGCGAAGAAGCTGAGTTGATTATTGTAAATGACAACGGAGAAATACGGTTTTTGGATGGTGAAGGACAGGTTTTGTCCACTGTATATGAAAGAATCGAACTTCGTTTTGAGGACTCAGCGTATGAAGACATCTCGATTACTTTGGCGAATCCCGGCGAAGGATTTGAAGAGGTGGATACTTATATTCTGGTGGATGCAGGCTATAAGTCTACCATAGATTTTTTCCTGCTTAAGTCGGGAGTTTTTACAGGGGTAGGACAAGATGGAGATATTCTTACGGATATCGGTGATGCAGGTACTCCGCAGTTTTTGAAGCAATATTATGGTTTGTTTACTGGACGTGGTTATGCGTGGGCAAATTCCCTGCCTATATTGAAGGAAACATTGCTTGTAGGTAAAGGGCCTGGGAACTTTGCATATTATTTCAAGCAGTTTGATTATGTCGGTTTATTAGATACTCATAAAACTGTTAAGCAGATTATTGATAAACCTCATAATGCATATTTGCAGTATGCGATTAATGTTGGTTTGCCTGCGGCAATTGCATTCTTTGGGATTTTTGTAGGTACACTTTTGAAGGCGGTGAAGGTGTTCTGGAAGAATAGAAAACAGACAATGGATAATAATGCATTTCATTTTGCTGCCATAGTATCGATTATCGGGTTTTTGATATATTCAATTATTAATGATAGTATGGTTACAGTTACTCCGATTATGTGTATGATTGTTGGTGCTTTGCTGGCGAGCTGCTATATGATGGAGCAAAAGAAATAGCGAAAGACGAATGAGAATTTAAAGTGAATAAAGGTCCCTCTTCAACTATTAGTTCAATGACAATATATGCGACATAATGTTATAGTATAATTGACGTTACGAATAGGGGGATTTCCCCCGAACTGTTATTTAGCAGCTCGGGGATTCTTTTCATCAGACTCACCTAACAGATAATCTAGGGTTACATTGTAGTATCTTGCTAAGACGATGGCATAAGATACTGGAATTTCACGAATCCCCTTTTCGTAGCGGCGATATACCTCACGTTGGCAGTGCAATAAGTTAGCTACCTGTTGTTGAGTCATATCACAATCCTGTCGCAAGTCTGCTAATCTTGGAAAGAACATGTTCTCACCACCTTTCAGTTTATATGATACTGTTCGGTGGCTTGAAAAATGCAAAAAAGACACTAAATAGTGGTATGATTTTTGTTAAAAGCCTTATTTACGGAAAAATTTGTAAGAAGTTGTTTCAATTCGCCATTTAGTGTATGATAAATAAGTACTTTTATATTTCAAAGTTACATAATCTGGCAATTAGGAGGATTTGAAAATGGCATGGTATGATGAAGCAATATTTTACCATATTTACCCTTTAGGGATGACTGGAGCGCCAAAAAGAAACGACTATGAAGAACCAGTGGAAAGACTGAAAAAGCTGTTTCCTTGGATTTCTCATATTAAGGATATAGGATGTAACGCACTTTACATTGGTCCATTGTTTGAATCAGTAGGACATGGATACGAAACCACGGATTACAAGAAATTGGATAGTCGTCTCGGCACCAACGAGACTCTAAAAAGCTTTGTGGCAGAATGTCATAACGCGGGAATCAAAGTGATTTTTGATGGTGTATTTAACCATACCGGACGTGATTTCTTTGCTTTCAAAGATTTGCAGGAAAATAGGGAGAACTCTAGATATAAAGATTGGTATTGCAATGTGAATTTTTGGGGAAATAACTCTTATAACGATGGATTTAGTTATGAAAATTGGGGTGGCTATGATTTGCTTGTAAAATTGAATCAGAGAAACCCAGAGGTCAAAGACTATATCTGTGATGTAATCCGTTTTTGGGCAAGTGAATTTGATGTAGATGGAATTCGTCTAGATGCGGCAGATGTGTTGGATTTTGATTTCATGAAGGATTTACGTCGCGTAGCAAACGAAGTAAAACCAAATTTTTGGCTTATGGGTGAGGTTATCCACGGAGATTATATCCGTTGGGCGAATGCAGATACTTTGCATTCTGTTACCAACTATCACCTTCATAAGGCATTATACTCAGGCTACAATGACCATAATTTCTTTGAAATTGCGCACACTGTAAAGAGGCTGAATGATATGGGTGGCGGTCTGTTTAAGCTTTACAATTTCGTAGACAATCATGATGTAGAGCGTATTATGTCAAAGCTTTCTACGCCACAAGGCTTTGTGCCAGTGCATATTCTTTTATATACTTTACCAGGTGTACCTTCCATTTATTATGGTTCGGAATTTGGTATCGAAGGCAGAAAAGGTCACGGGGCAGACACTGATGCACCACTCCGTCCAGAAATGGTTTACGAGGATTGGACGTCTGCAATGGAAGACAACAGCTATGCGAAGTTTATCACTGCTTTAGGCGTTATGCGCCAGCAGGTAAAAGCCCTTAGTTTCGGTGATTATAAAGAACAAAACTTGACTAACAGACAGTATACCTTCTCAAGAAGCTATGAAGGAACAACCGTAGTAGTTATGGTAAACAATGATGACAATGCTTGCACGATGTATGGCTCTGCTCCAGATGGCACATATACAGGCATTTTATCCGGTCGTCAGATTACGGTTTCCAGTGGCGGATTCTCTGTTGAAATCGCAGGGAATTCAGGCGAAATCTGGGTGCCAGATAATAATGGTACATTAGAGATTGTTCCAGTAGAAATGCCAGATGAAGAACCAGTGAAAGTAGAAGTACCAGCGGAAGAACCTGTAAAAGAAAAAGTTGCCGAAAAGCAAGAAGAGGCTACTTTAGAAGAAAAGAAAGATAAGGAAGATAATCCTGTCTTAGACCTGAATAAGCCTTACGAAGAAATGACTATCGAAGAACTCCAAGCTTCTATCTTGGCCAAGATGGCAAAGAATGGTCCGGTAACAGAGGATATGAAGGGAACTGTATCTGTCAATACACATCAGGGATCACTTTTAAACTGGGTGAGAAGTTTTAATTAGAATAGCTTATAAAAAATAGTAGTTTATTTCATATTACTAATAACTCCATTTCTGTTGTAAATAAAAAAACTGCATGTTAGAATGTCCTTGTATCATTGACTTTTAGAGAAAGAGGTATGCAAAATGAAGATGTTATCTTTAAGAGAAGAATTAGCTGGAAATACATATCCAGGTAGAGGAATTGTAATCGGACGTTCGAAAGATGGAAAGACAGCTGTTACAGCTTATTTTATCATGGGACGTAGCGAAAACAGTCGTAACCGTGTATTTGTGACCGAAGGCGAAGGTATCCGTACAGAAGCGTTTGACCCATCTAAGCTTGTTGATCCAAGCTTAATTATTTACGCGCCAGTTCGTGTACTTGGCAACACAACCATCGTTACCAACGGTGACCAGACAGATACAATCTACGAAGGATTAGAAAAAGGGCTTACATTCGAACAGTCACTTCGTAGCAGAGAGTATGAACCAGATGGTCCAAACTACACTCCTCGTATTTCTGGTATCATGAATATTGAAAATGGCAAATATGACTTTGCTATGTCTATCTTAAAGAGCAACAATGGCAATCCAGATTGCTGCAACCGTTATACATATACATACGACAACCCAATCGCAGGTGAAGGACGTTTTATCCATACTTATGCACAGGATATCAATCCACTTCCAAGCTTTGAAGGCGAACCAAAGTGGGTGAATTTAGGTGATGAAGATATCGATACATTCACTAAACTAGTTTGGGAAAACTTAAATGAAGACAACAAGGTTTCACTTTTCGTGAGATATATTGATATTGAGACTGGAAAATACGAAACTAGAATCGTAAACAAGAACCTGTAATAACTATTTAGCCATGCGAAGCAACGAGAAAGACACGAAGTGTCGAGGGGCGAGCCTGCATGGCTAAATATATAATTAGAACTTAGGAGAGAAAATCATGAGAGAATACGAATTAAAATACGGATGTAATCCCAATCAGAAACCATCAAAAATCTATATGAAAGATGGTGAACTTCCAATTACAGTAGTAAACGGACGCGCTGGATATATCAATCTTTTAGACGCTTTCAATGGATGGCAGCTTGTAAAGGAATTAAAGGGGGCCACTGGTCTTCCAGCAGCTACCTCCTTCAAGCATGTATCACCAGCAGGCGCAGCAGTAGGTCTTCCACTTACAGATGTAGAAAAGAAAATATACTGGGTGGATGATTTAGATATCGAATTTACACCAATCGCTAACGCATATATCCGTGCGAGAGGTGCAGACAGAATGTCTTCCTTTGGTGATTTCATTTCTCTTTCAGATGTTTGTGACAAGTCTACAGCGTTGGTTATCAAGAGAGAAGTATCTGACGGTGTGATTGCTCCAGGATATACAGAAGAAGCACTTGAAATCTTAAGAGCAAAGAAAAATGGCAACTACTGTGTCATCCAGATTGACCCAGATTATGAGCCAGCACCTATTGAAACAAAAGAAGTATTTGGTGTCACCTTTGAACAGGGCAGAAACGAACTCGTTATCGACGACGAATTCTTTTCAAATATTGTAACTGACAACAAGCAACTCACAGAACAGGCAAAGATTGACCTTGCCATCGCTATGATTACCTTGAAATATACACAGTCCAATTCTGTATGTTATGTAAAAGGTGGACAGGCAATTGGTATAGGCGCAGGACAGCAGTCACGTATTCACTGTACACGTCTTGCAGGCAGCAAAGCGGACAATTGGTGGCTACGCCAGTCACCACAGGTACTCGGACTTCAGTTCGTAGATGGCATCAAGCGTGCAGACCGTGACAATGCTATCGACCTTTACATGGGTGAAGATTATATGGATGTACTTGCAGATGGCGCATGGGAAAACATCTTCAAAGTAAAACCAGCTGTATTTACTGCAGAAGAAAAACGTGCTTGGTTAGACAAGAACACAGACGTAGCACTTGGATCTGACGCATTCTTCCCATTTGGTGACAACATCGAAAGAGCAAAGAGAAGCGGTGTAAAATATGTTGCACAGCCAGGAGGCTCTGTTCGAGATGATCATGTTATCGCGACATGTAATAAATATGATATGGTAATGAGCTTTACTGGAATTCGTTTGTTCCATCATTAATTCTAATAAATAAAGGCATCGTCCAAATGAAATGGACGATGCTTTTTTTTATAAAATGAATAACTTGATTACGAATGAATATTATTCAATTCCCAAGTACATCTTATTATTTTAATAGTGCTTGTTTCCTGTTGAAAATAGTGGTATCCTAGAAAAAGTGAATTTTAGCATAGGAGGTTGTTATGTTTCAGAAGATAAAGAAATTTTTTGAACCCGCAGATATGACAGTGGGTGCACCTTGGAAGAGTATTGCAATGTTTTCGATTCCTATGATTATAGGTAACGTAGCCCAGCAGCTCTATAGCACAGTTGACAGTATCGTAGTAGGAAAATACGTTGGCGACAACGCGCTTGCTGCAGTAGGTAGTGCAGCACCTATTTTAAATATGATATATGTATTGTTTATTGGTATTTCTGCCGGTGTAGGAATCATGGTAGCCCAGTATTTTGGCGCCAAAGCAAAGGAAGAGCTGTCTGAAACAATTGGCAACTGTATCACAGTTACCGCCATTGCATCGCTATTTCTGATGGTACTTTCACCATTTGTGATTCGACCTACACTAGAAATGCTGAATACACCAGCCACTATCATTGACTGGTGCGACTCCTACTTATTTATTTCTATGGTAGGTGCAGCGGGAATGGCATATTACAATATTTTAAGTGGTGTGCTTCGTGGTATGGGAGACTCCTTTTCTGCATTATTATATTTATTAGTAGCCACAGTGATAAATATTGTATTGGATGTTTATTTTGTAGCAAGCCTTGAAATGGGAGTAGCAGGTGTTGCTTTGGCAACTGTAATTGCACAGACAGTATCCTCGCTTTTGTGTTTGAGAAAACTGACGCGGATGGGCAATGTGTTTGAACTGAAACTAAAGAATCTAAAACCAAAGCGCAAATATGTAAAGCAGATTGTAAGTCTAGGACTTCCATCCGGTGTGACTCAGGCGATTTTCTCATCTGCCATGATTATTGTACAGTCTCTCACAAACAGCTTCGGAGAAGCCTTTATCGCGGCCAACGTTATCGTAATGCGTGTGGACGGATTTGCTATGATGCCGAACTTCTCCTTTGGTACAGCAATGACGACTTATGCAGGGCAGAATATCGGTGCAGGAAAGATGGAACGCGTAACCAAAGGTGCAAAACAGGGGACACTTATGGCAGTAGGTTGTTCCGCATTCATAACACTGATTATTTTAATATTTGGTAAATACCTTATGAGTATTTTTACAGAAACCGCCAGCTTAGTAGATTTAAGTGTATACCTTATGAAAATTCTTGCAGTTGGCTATATCGCAATGGCAGTTACCCAGAGCTTGTCTGGTGTAATGCGTGGCGCAGGTGATACAGTTACACCGATGTGGATTTCCCTTTGCACTACTGTACTCATCCGTGTACCTGTAGCATACGGCATATCCTTCCTCACAAGAACCGCGGAATTGCCATTCGGACGATTTGAATGTATACAGATTTCCTTATTGTCCTCATGGTGCATTGGTGCAATTCTTACTGCGATTTTTTATAGTAGAGGGAAGTGGAAAAATAAGGCGATTAAAATCGGAGCATAAAAACTTTATAAAATAAATATTAAATTGCAAAACTATTATTGACAAAGAAATTAGATAGTGGTATCTTCATAACTGTAGATATTAGCACTCCAAACGAATGAGTGCTAACAATTCGGAAAAGAAACATATAAATGCACTTTTCAAATAGAACAGGAGCATAAAATGGAAAAGAATAACGAACAGTTATTAGATGACAGAAAAGTGAAAATTTTGGATGCCATCATTCGAAATTATCTTGCGACTGGTGAGCCGGTTGGCTCTAGAACAATTTCCAAATATACAGATTTGAATCTTAGCTCTGCAACCATTCGAAATGAGATGGCAGACCTAGAAGAGCTAGGCTATATCGTACAACCACACACTTCTGCAGGTCGTATTCCTTCTGACAAAGGTTATCGTTTTTACGTAGACCATCTGATGAAGGAAAAAGACAGAGAAGTCTCAGAGATGAAGGAGTTTGTCATCGAAAAGACGCAGAAGATGGAAAAGGTATTGAAGCAGGTGGCGAAGCTACTTGCAACCAATACGAACTACGCGACGATGATTAGTGCACCAGCTTATCATCACAACAAGGTCAAATTCATTCAGCTTTCTCAAATGGAAGGCAATCAGGTTCTTGCGGTTGTTGTTATGAATAACAATATCGTAAAAAACCAGGTAATACAGCTGAATGATGCACTTGACAATGAAACCTTACTTAAGCTGAATATTTTATTAAATACAGCACTAAACGGATTATCCCTACAGGAAATCAATCTGGGCACCATCGCTCGTTTGAAGGAGCAGGCAGGTATTCATAGTCAGGTTGTAAGTGATGTCATGGATGCACTGGCACAAGCACTTAGCGAAAATGAAGATTTACAGATTTATACCAGCGGTGCTACCAATATTTTGAAATATCCAGAGTTAACCAGTTCGGAAAATGCAACCAATTTGCTTTCTGCATTTGAAGAAAAAGAAGAACTGCGAAACCTTGTACAGGAATCCTTGTCCGGTGATGAAGCTGGTACAGGTATTCAAGTATATATCGGCAATGAAACACCAATACAGACCATGAAGGATTGTAGTATCGTTACAGCCACCTACGAATTGGGCGAAGGTGTAAAGGGAACGATAGGTATTATAGGACCGAAGCGTATGGATTATGAAAATGTAATGGATAACCTCAAAACATTAAGAAGTCAACTGGATGGCATCCTAAATAAGAAGACAGGTGATTCCTAGAAAGGCGGTAAAACATGGCAGAAGAAAAAAATGTCGTGAATGAAGAATTGGAAGAAACTGAAACTGTGGAAGCTGTTGCAGAAGAACCAACAGACGAAGCTGTAGAAGCCACAGAAGAAGTGGTCGAAGAAGCGAAAGCAGACGAAGCAGTGGAAGATAAAGACGCAGAGGCAGAAGCTTCTCAAGAGGTAGAAGAAAAGTCTAAAAAAGACGGTTTCTTCAAAAAGAAAAAGGATAAAAAGGATGAACAAATCGAAGAGCTGAATGACCGCGTAAAGCGTCAGATGGCAGAATTCGATAATTTCCGTAAGAGAACAGAAAAAGAGAAATCTACGATGTTCGATATGGGAGCGAGAAGCATCATCGAAAAAATACTTCCGGTTGTAGACAACTTCGAAAGAGGTTTTACTACCGTAGAAGAGACAGATAAAGACGATGCTTTTGTTCAAGGGATGCAGCAGGTTTACAAGCAGCTGATGACCGAGCTTGAAGCAATCGGTGTCACCCCTATCGAAGCTATCGGTCAGGAATTCAATCCAGACTTCCACAACGCAGTGATGCAGGTGGAAAGCGAAGAATACGAATCCGGTATCATAGCACAGGAATTTATGAAGGGCTATATGTATAAAGATACCGTTGTTCGGCATAGCATGGTAGGGGTTGTAAGCTAACAAATCAAATTATTTAACATATTATTATGGAGGACAAAAAAATGGGAAAAATTATTGGTATTGACTTAGGAACAACAAACAGCTGTGTAGCAGTTATGGAAGGTGGAAAACCTACCGTTATCGCTAACCAGGAGGGTGCTAGAACTACACCATCTGTAGTTGCATTTACAAAAACAGGCGAAAGATTAGTTGGTGAACCTGCAAAACGTCAGGCAGTTACGAACTCAGAAAAAACCATCTCTTCTATCAAGAGACATATGGGTACAGATTACAAAAAAGCAATTGATGACAAACAGTACTCTCCACAGCAGATTTCTGCAATGGTTCTTCAGAAATTAAAAGCAGATGCAGAAGGATACTTAGGAGAAAAAGTGACAGAAGCAGTTATCACAGTACCTGCATACTTCAACGATGCTCAGCGTCAGGCTACAAAAGATGCTGGTAAAATCGCTGGTCTTGATGTAAAACGTATCATCAACGAACCAACAGCAGC
>JAZULP010000032.1:0-72391 GCA_045603165.1 Agathobacter sp.
CCTTTAATGAGTGAGCAGCACGGAACACTTCGTTAATTGTGTCCTTATTATCTGGCTCTTTTTCCAAAGTCATAATACAGTCACTTAAGCTCTGTAAATGTTCACTACTTTCATCAATAAAAATCTCGAGATACTGACTTACATCCATTCTACTTTACCCCCACGTTCTTTACGATTGTTTCAGCAACTTTCTCAAGCGGTACTACATCATCAACAACTCCTGATTCTTCTATCGCCTTTGGCATACCATACACGATACATGTTTCTGCATTTTGTGAGATAACATGTATTGGTTTGTGATGACCTAGTGATAAAATACCGTTCGTTCCATCTGCCCCCATACCAGTTAAAACAACACAAACCACTTCATCGAAGCCGCTCTTTGAAAGAGAATCATAAGTAATGTTTGCACATGGTTTTAAGCCTCCAATTGCTGGCATATCATTCAATACAACCTTGTGACTTCCATCTGAATTCTTGGCAATTTCCATATGTTTACCACCTGGTGCTACATATACCCATCCTTTTTCAAGCTTGTCTCCATGCTCTGCTTCTTTTACCTTGATGTTACTTACTTCATTCAAACGATTAGCCATGGATTTGGTAAATCCGACTGGCATATGCTGTACCAAAATCATTGGTGCGTCCAAATCCTTAGGAAGCTTCGGAATAACACTCTGTAATGCTTTTGGTCCACCCGTAGAACATGCCAGCGCAATGAGCTTGTTCTTTCCAGTGGCTTTTAATCTTGTGAAGTTTGGTTTCACCGTAGGTATCACGCCACTTGCTGTAGAAGAAGATTTTCGAGTAGTTGTGGCTGTTCTGGCTGTTCTGGAATACAGTCGACTGTTCAATACAGCTGTAAGCACATCCAAAAGAGCCTTTTTAAAATCTTCTCCTTTTGCTTCCGCGATAGCAGTCGGTTTGGTTACAAAGTCAATTGCACCACGCTCCAATGCAAGAATGGTAACATCCGCATCCTTGGTAGTGAGTGTACTTACCATAATCACATTGGCTTTTATGTTCTCCTGTTGTAACTTTTCTAGTAATTGGAGGCCATCCATACGTGGCATATTTACATCAAGAACCACTCCATCATAGCTAGTGGTCTTTAATTTTTCATATGCCTCGAGACCATCTCTACAGGTATCCTTTGCCTGAAAATTACTATCTGAGTTGATTATATCACAGATAACTCTTCTCATGAGTGCAGAATCATCAACCACTAAAATATTTTTTTTCATAGTCTGCCCCTCTCCTTTTTACGAACCATTTTGATTATTTCTATTTTCTACCATTTAGTAATTGCGAAAAAATTTGTGCAATCCCACGACGCATTGGTGCTAAATGGTGTGTACCTTCTAATAAATTAGTAGTAAGCACCTCAAAAGCTTTTGCAGAATCAGAATTTGGTTCATTAATGGATACGATTTTCTGTTGTCTTACAGAACGTTCTAAAGCCGTATCCTGTGGAATCATGCCTAAATAATTGATGTTTCCATTCAAAAACTGTTCTACTACTGTTTTTAGTTTATCATATACCATCTGTCCGTCTTCAATAGAGCTGACCCTGTTTGCTACCACATGAATGGTTGTACCACTTTCAATGAAATTAGGATTGCGGTACAAGGCCTTAAGCACTGAATACGAATCTGTCAATGAACTTGGCTCAGGTGTAGTTACTAATAAAATCTCTGGACTGGCAAGTACGAATTCTAACACCTGATCAGAGACACCTGCACCTGTATCTATAATAATTACATCCGCAATTTCATTTAATTCGCTGATGGATTTTACCAGATACATTATCTGCTCACGATACAGATTATTTAGTCCAATTACACCATTTCCGCCGGAAATAAATCCAATATCCATAGGCCCTGATGTAATAATTTCTTTTATGCTCTTCCCGTGATAGAGTAAGCTAGATAGATTATATTTTGGTACAACACCAAACATAACCTCAATATTTGCCAATCCAAAATCAGCATCCAGTATAACTACTCTTTTTCCTTTTTTACGAAGCTGGATTGCTAGATTAACCGCTAAATTTGACTTACCAACTCCGCCTTTTCCACTCGTAATTGTGATTACACGGGCAGCTGTGATATTATTCTGATTTTTTGCTTTAATTACATTTCTAAGCTGCTGTGCCTGATCCATACTTATCTTCCTCCCAATAACTGTTTTACGATTTTCTGGGTATCAAACACCTCTATATCATCTGGTACATTTTGTCCTGTTGTAACATATGACAAATCTGCATCAGCGTATAATTTTATGTTCAGTAAGTTACCATAAGAACTGGTTTCATCCAATTTTGTAAAAATAAGCTTATAATCTGACAGCTCACGATAAATATCAACAATATCCATTAAATCATTATATTTTGTAGTTGCACTCAGTACTAGATATACTTCTTTACGATACTCCTCACTAAGACCATTGAGCAGCTTCCTTGTATCAGTTCTCTGCTGTTCGTTTTTATGCGAGAATCCAGCTGTATCAACAAAAATCAAATCATAATCCATATATTTTTCAATGGCTTCATTGATTTCCTCCACTGAATAGACAATCGACATAGGTGCATCCAAAATATTCGCATACACACGAAGCTGTTCTGTTGCAGCAATACGATAAGTATCCGCTGTAACAAATGCCACCTTTCTATTGTATTCAACTTTGTATTTAGATGCAATTTTTGCGATTGTAGTGGTTTTTCCTACACCTGTTGGGCCAATAAAAAATACAACATTTGGTTTCTTTCCAACGAGATCAATGGTTTTTGGTTGCCCAAACTTCAATATCAGTTTCTGATAAATATTAGGCAAAATCATATCTACATTGTTGCCTGGACGAATATATCTCTCTACTTCCTCCAAAATTTGATTAATGTATTTTTCATGTACATCATTTTTTAATAATGTCGCATAAATCATTCTTACGAAATTAAGCTCCTCTGAGGAGGCTGCCTTATGTGAAGTCTCTTCCTTAGGTTTGGTAACACTTGACAGTTTCTGTTCTAAAAGCTCAGATAAATTATCAAGTCTCTCTTGAAACTGCTTTTCTTTTGTATTTGCAGGTTTCGTATACTCAGGCTCTGAGACCCTCGCTTCATTTATGCCGGAAAATGGCTCTGTAGCTACTTTTAGATTTGCCGTCTCCGACATAACGACATCTTCCCTAGCCGGTGTACGCATAGGCTGTGGAATTGCTAATTCTTCATCTGCAGCAAGACTGATATTCTCATATGGTTTGGCATGTGTCACCATAGCACTCATGGAACTCATAGAATTTGAAAAAGATTCCTTTTCTTCAATAGCAGCTGTTACTTCATATGTAGAAGACTGAAATATCCCAAAAAAGCCCTTTGGTCTTACCTCTTTTACATTCATTATTACAGCATTTGGTCCAAATTCTGCTCTTGCCTTTTCAATGGCCTCTTCTTTAGTTTTCCCCTGGAATTTGTTAATCGTCATTTACGCTGTCACCATCCCAACTGATTGTAATTCTATATTTGATTCTACTTCATTATAAGAAAGAACTATCAAATCCTTGAAGTAGTCCTCGGTAAGCTTCTTAAAATACATACGCACAATAGGTGATGTAATAATAATTGCACTCTTACCAAGGCTTTCTAGTTTATTGATTTCTGTTTCAACTGAATTCATAATTGCTCTTGTTTTTTCTGGATCAAGAGTTAAATAAGCCCCCTGCTCTGTCTGTTTTACAGAAGACATGATTTCCTGCTCTACCTTAGGGTCAAGTGTGATAACGCTAGTTACCTCGTTTGCAGGGAAATATTTGTTGGATATCGCACGCTTCAAACTCTGGCGCACATATTCCGTAAGTACATCGGTATCTCTGGTACCTGTTGCATGATCTGCCAAGGTTTCAAAAATAGTAAGCAAATCTCGAATTGAAATTCCTTCAGAAAGCAGGTTCTGCAATACCTTCTGTACATCTCCAAGCCCCAACATCTTTGGAACAAGCTCTTCCACCAGTACTGGATTGGACTCCTTAAGGTTGTTAACCAGATTCTGTACATCCTGTCTGGTGAGAAGCTCTGCTATGTGGCTACGAATAATCTCTGTAAGATGTGTTGCAATAATAGAAGGCGCATCTACTACGGTATAACCAAGACTCTCTGCACGTTCTCGCTGGCTTTCTGTAATCCAGATTGCTGGTAAATGGAAGGAAGGCTCAAATGTAGGAATACCTGTAATTTCTTCTTCTACATATCCAGGATTCATAGCCATATAGTGATCGAAAAGAATTTCTCCCTCCGTCACCTGAATACCTTTAATTTTAATAATGTATTGATTTGGATTTAGCTGAATATTATCACGAAGACGGATAATCGGCACAACGGTACCCAGCTCTAACGCTATTTGTCGACGAATCATAACCACTCGGTCAAGTAAGTCTCCACCCTGGTTTACATCAGCAAGTGGAATGATACCATAACCAAATTCCAGCTCGATAGGGTCTACCTGTAACAAAGAGACCACGTTCTCTGGCCTTCGAATTTCCTCTGCCTCTGTTTCTGTAGTCGCCACCTCGTTTTCGATGCTTTCCTCGCCAATATTCTGTTCCAGTGTACGAGCTGCTATCATAAAGATAATGCCCATACCGATAAACAGCCACCATTGTAACGGAGTAAAGATTCCCAAGAAAATCATTACTGCTCCTACCATGTATAATACACGTGGTATACCGAAAAGCTGTTTCAAAATTCCATCTGTAAAATCTGCATCCTTGGAGCCCTTTGTTACAAGAATACCAGTAGATAATGAAATAAGAAGGGATGGAACCTGAGACACCAGACCATCACCAATGGTAAGAATACCAAAGTGTAAAATGGCATCCGCAAATTCCATGTTTAGGTTCATGATACCCATAATAGAACCACCAACCAAGTTGATTAAGGTAATGATAAGACCTGCAGTCGCATCTCCCTTTACATATTTAGTCGCACCATCCATGGCACCAAAGAAGCTGGATTCTTCCTGTATTTTATTACGACGTTCTTTTGCTTCTTTTTCAGTAATTGTACCTGTATTTAAGTCTGCGTCAATCGCCATCTGCTTACCAGGCATCGCATCCAAGGTAAATCGAGCAGTTACTTCCGCAATACGTTCGGTACCTTTGTTGATAACCATGAACTGTATTAAAATGAGAACTATAAAAACAATGGAACCTACAATAATATCATTACCACCTACGAATTCACCGAAGGTAACGACTACGTTACCTGGATCCCCCGTTAACAAAATCAGTCGAGTGGAGGATACATTCAACGAAATTCGGAAAATCGTAGTAAACAAAAGAAGTGTTGGGAAATAGGACATATCCAATACTTCTTTTACGAATAATACGTTAAACAAAACAACCAATGCGATACCCATATTTAGGGCAAGCATCACGTCCAAAAGCATAGAAGGAATAGGAACGATAA
Organism: Agathobacter sp.; assembly: GCA_045603165.1. Taxonomy (GTDB): domain Bacteria; phylum Bacillota; class Clostridia; order Lachnospirales; family Lachnospiraceae; genus Roseburia. The sequence goes on from JAZULP010000032.1 coordinate 5,459, forward strand.
AGAATAAAATCGCAGCCAATAAATATAATCCGACACCAAGATCTGCTGATTTAAACATTCTAATCATTTTCGCTCCTCCTTTCTAACGCAATTGAAATGAACCACCAAATGTTCACATCATATCGTAAAATAAATTTATATACTCCCAATTAAGGATTCTTCATATGATAAACCATTGCCAGTACCTCTGCCACCGACTGATACAACTCTGGTGGAATTTCTGCACCAATATCTACATTATGGTACAGCATTCGTGCCAATGGCTTGTTTTCTACAATTTCTACGTTGTGTTCTCTGGCAACCTCTTTGATTTTCTGTGCCAGATAATCCTCACCCTTAGCCAAAACAACCGGAGCTTTTGTTACCTCCGCATCATACTTGATTGCAACAGCAAAGTGCGTAGGGTTGGTAATGACAACGTCTGCCTTAGGTACATCCTGCATCATACGTCTCTGTGAAGCCTCTCTCATCTTCTGTCTGATACGTCCTTTAATCTGTGGATCACCCTCGGTATTTTTGTATTCATCCTTTACTTCCTGCTTAGTCATCTTCATCTCTTCGCTGAATTTAAATTTCTGATAAAAATAATCAGCAACTCCAATCACAACAAAGATAATACTGATTTCCAAGCCTGTATCTAGGATAATCTCACCCACTAAGGCAATTGCCTGCTTCAAATCTATTTCATATAATATAAATAAATCATTCGCTTCCTCTACCAAATTGGTATATGCCACATAGAGAATCAAAGCTACTTTTACAATGGATTTTGCCAGCTCAAACAAGGAATCCTTGGAAAAAATACGTTTGAATCCATTTATCGGATTAAACTTGGAAAGCTTTGGCTCCATCGTTTTGCTAGACACCTTCCATCCAACCTGATAAAGTGTTATCAAAAAAGTAATTACAAATCCAAACAAGAAAAATGGCCATACGATCACCAGTAGTTCAATGATCATATTGGACAATAATGTTGTAATTGCCACAACTGATAAGCCTGCCTGATTGACCTGTATAAATTCTCCGATTCTGCCAATGGATGCATCAAAAAGACCTATCATGTGCTCTCCCACATACCCGATAAAAATCTTTAAAAGCAAAAACAGAACAACAAGATCAAAACCTTCCGTCAAATCCTTACTTTTGGCAACCTTTCCTTCTTTTCGAGCATCATCTAATTTCTTCTGGGTTGCTGGCTCTGTCTTTTCGCCACCTTCACCATCTGCGAACCACTGCAGGTTATAAGGCAATATGAGGTTTTTTTTATAACGATCATCAATACATGCTTTCAATGAACAAAACCACCATTTTCTTTATTTCATCAAACACCATATCTGATACACTCGGGAACAAAAATATGGTTAACAACAACACGATATATCCAGCCAGAATTTTCAACTGAATCCCAATGGAAAACATATTCATCTGCGGAGCAACCTTCGCCATAATTCCCAAAATACAGTTCATAATCATAATAACTGCAAAAAATGGCAGGAAAATTCGAAACCCTATAACAAATAAATCCCCCATATAGGTTGTCATGGAGACCAATAGGCTGTCCCAGTCAAATACAGCTCCACCGATAGGTACTACATAAAAGGAGTCACATACCGCACGAAAAATATAGTGATGCATATTCGTTGCAAGCAACATTGCAAACACCAGATAATAATACAGGTTACCTGTAACGGTCGTCTGGGTAGCCATATCACGGTTAAATTCCTGTGCCATAGATAAGCCGATATCCATATCTATGATATTACCTGCAAACACAACAATAGAATTACAGATATTTGCTGCAAAACCAATAAGCAAACCTGTAATTCCTTCTTTCAGCACAGTTACACCAAAGCCCATAACTCCCACATAATCCAAGGTTGGCTTTGGTACAACATTGTACAATATAATCGCAGTTAAAAAGGATACTCCTATTTTCGCCTGTGCAGGTACTCCACCCTGTGAAAAGAATGGTGCCACAAACACAAAGCTTGCGATTCGAACCAAAATCAATAATATGTATTCATAATCTATTAATAAAAAACTTAAATCAATCATTGCCTATCACATACTCGTATAATAACTGAAATTGGACCATAAAGTCTGTACCATCTCAATCATTGTATTCATCATCCATGACCCTAATAGCATCATAGCAACAAACACTGCAAGAATTTTTGGCACAAAGGTCAAAGTCTGTTCCTGAATCGATGTAACAGTCTGAAAAATACTAATAATCAAACCTACTATCAGCGATATCAGCAACAATGGTGCTGATACAATTACGATTGTATATATAGCATCTCTGGCAATATCTAGTACCGCATCCTGTGTAATCATATCTTATCAACTCCTTAGTAAAATGTCTGCACCAGGTTCACTATCAACAGGTTCCATCCGTCAGCCAATACAAACAACAATATCTTAAATGGTAACGATATCGTAGTCGGCGGCAACATCATCATACCCATGGACATCAAAACCGAAGATACTACCATATCGATAACAATAAACGGAATATAAATCAAAAAACCAATAATAAAGGCTGTTCGAAGTTCACTGATGATAAAGGCCGGAATATATGTAGTAAGAGGAATTTCTTCGTAGGATTCATAGGTTTCTCCTGAAATATCGATAAACAATTCCAGGTCCTTATCCTGTGTATATTTCATCATAAACTCACGAAGTGGTACCTCTGCTGCATCAAATACCTGCTCGGTAGTCGTAATTTCACCTCTGTCTAAAGGCTCCATTACCGTAGTGTTCAACTGTTCTATCGTTGGCCACATAATAAAAAACGTCAAAAACAGTGCCAATCCAATTAAAACCTGATTTGGTGGCGCTGTTTGAGTTCCAATCGCCGTTCTTACAAAGTGTAATACGACAATGATTCTGGTATATGAAGTAAGCATAATCAGAATCGAAGGAGCCAAGGTAATAATGGTTAACAGAAGCAATATTTCAACAGACGCCGATAGAGAGCCCTCGCCATTATCCACAGTCAAGTGAATACCATTGGCATCTGTATCCAAACCCGTTTCCTCCCCTACCTCTGCCGCATACATGACTGTAGGACTGGTTATGGAGTATGCAATTGTAAATACTAATACACATACTGCAAACACAAATGAAAATCTGCAGAAATGTTTCTTAAATTTTTTCATATGTTTCCTATTTCAATTTCTAATTACTGTTTATTATCATTGGATTTTACGGACATTTTATCCTTTAACTGTCCCAAAATCTCTTGGAAGGATTCTGTTCCAATACTGGAACTGCACACTTCATCCTGAAAAGAAAGATCTGTCAACTGATCCTCTGTCAGAGTTGCCAAAGGATGTATCTCATCCTTTCCAATCGAAAGCACAAGATATACACTTCCAGCTCGAACAAGAGAAATCATCTTGTTTGCTCCTGCTGGAATCGTTTCTAACATTTGAAGATTTTTACTTTTCATGCGTACTTTTTGATATCCGCCTACCCACTTTGCTGTTAAATATGTAATAAAAAGTACAAAAACAAAAATAAGTAAAGTAACCATAAGCTTTAAAAAGCTTTCTATTGAGGCGGATAGCATAAGATTTGGAATATTTAAAATCTGCATATTAACCTACTACTTTTTTCACTGCTTCTATTACTCTATCTGGTTGGAAAGGCTTAACAATAAAATCTCTTGCACCTGCCTGAATGGATTCAATCACCATCGCCTGCTGCCCCATTGCTGAGCACATAATAACATTGGAAGCAGGATCAACTTCTTTAATTTTCTTTAAAGCCTGAATTCCATCCATTTCTGGCATTGTAATATCCATAAGTACCAAATCTGGCTTTAACTCTACATATTGTTCAACTGCAAGAACTCCATTTTCTGCTTCACCCACTACATTATAACCATTTTTTGTTAGAATATCTCTAATCATCATTCTCATAAAAGCTGCATCATCACATATTAAAATATTTTTTCCCATTCTCATTCTCCTAAATAATTTTATTGTTGTTGTATTGGTAATGTGTTCACAATTTCTGTAATTCGAACACCAAAGCTTTCTTCAATAACAACAACTTCACCTTTTGCTACATTTTTGCCATTTACAAGAACGTCAATCGGCTCACCTGCAAGTCTGTTTAATTCAATAATTTTACCTGGTCCAAAGTCCAGAATATCAGAAATTGATTTGCTGGTTCTTCCCAATTCTACGGTAACCTGCAATGGCACATCCATAATAAGATTTATATTTTCAGGCTGATAAGCAGCTATTGGAACATTGGAAAAGGCTCCAAATTGTGCTGGCTGCACATTGACCGGCTGCTGCATCATAGGCTGTCCCATCATCTGCTGTCCCATCATCGGTTGCCCCATCATAGGCTGTGCTGTCATATCTGGCATCGGTGCTGCTGTCGCCGCTGTCGATGCAGCCGCTGGTGTTGGTGTCGCCGCTGGTGTTGGTGTCGCCTCTAAAGTCATTTTAGCTTCTTCTGCACTCTTATTATCCATCTCCATAGTACGTGTTACCGCATCGCACATTTCCCTTGCAAAAGAGATTGGATAGAGCTGCATAATTTCGCTATCTACCAAATCACCAATTTCCATACGGAAGGTAATACGAACAAATTCCTTTGACAGGAATTCATCAATTGCCGACTCATCCACCGGATCACGTAAATCAATTAAATCAGCCATAGGTGGACTAATATCAATGGTTTTATTCAGCATAGAGGAAAGGGATGTAGACGCAGAACCCATCATCTGATTCATGGCCTCACTAATTGCACTTAAATGCAATTCGCCCAGCTCCACATCTATATTGGTACCATCACCACCCATCATAAGGTCTGTAATAATTTTTACGTCGTTTTCTTTTAAAACTAAAACATTACTTCCATCAAGACCTTCCGTATAGGCAATTCGAATAAATACACATGGGCGTTCGTAAGCTTTTGCCAAATCATCCCATGTTGCATATGATACAACTGGTGTTGAAATTTCCACCTTACGATTAACCAAGGCAAATAATGTTGTTGCCGCTGTCCCCATACTAATGTTGGAAATCTCTCCAATAGCATCTTTTTCAATATCTGTTAATCCATCCGTTTTTTCATCAACGCCACCATTTAACAATGCGCTGATTTCTTCCTGAGATAATACTCCGTCCATACCCTATTTACTCCTCTCTGACCACTTCTGTGATTCTGACCGCATAATTATCACCAGATGCACCCGGCAATGCAGCGAATTTTCTAATATTTCCTACATATACATCAAGTTCTTCTTCTGCCTTTCGGTCAAGACGAATGATATCCCCCACTTGAAGCATAGAAAAATCACTTACGGAAATCATACTGTTGCCTAATACAGCTTTTATAGGAATTTGTGCTCTTCGAATGAGGCTCTCAATCGCGTCTGCATAATTCACTTCATCATATTGCTGCATATTCGAATACCAGTACTTCGTGTTCAATTTATCAATTACATCCTCCACCGTCATGTATGGAAGACAAATATTCATCAAGCCTTCTACATCTCCAATTTTCATATTGATTGTAATAATCGCAATCATTTCACTTGGAGCGATAATCTGTGCATATTGGGAATTGGTTTCGATACGTTCCATCCTAGGATGTATCTCTACCACGTTCTGCCATGGATCATGCAAAAGATTGACACATACCACAAAGATTCGCTCAAGAATCAGTAGCTCAATTTCCGAAAACTCACGAGACTTTTCCATTGGCTCACCTTTTCCACCTAGCATACGATCTACCATCGCAAATCCCAGCTTTGTTGCCATGTCTATAATAATTTTTCCCTGTAACGGTTCGAAATTGACGATACCAAGCAATACTGGATTGGAAAGCGCATTGGAAAATTCCTGATACGTAACCGCTTCTGAATTCATAACCTCGATTTGGACACTTTTTCTTAAATACACTGGAAGGTTGGTTGATAATAGTCTTCCATAGTGTTCAAAGATAATTTCCAGAGTTCGAAGATGTTCCTTCGAGAATTTGGATGGTCGCGCAAAATCATATTCTTTTACCTGTTTTTTCTCACTATCGTCTTTAATTTCATCAGCATCTAACTCGCCAGTGCTAAGCGCGTTTAATAATGCGTCTATCTCATTTTGAGATAAAACATCACTCATCCTCTATTCACCACCTATAAAGCAAATTTATTTCCCTGATTAATCAAATGTAAAGGTAGGGAAACTAATACCAACAACGTATTCACTGCCAAAGTCTTTTTTCAAAATCTCTAAGATTTCTTCCTTAACGATATCACTGTTGGCAGATAATTCCTCTTTTGAATATTGGCTGATACTTTCACGAACCGCATCCTTAATCAAAGCTTCTTTCGTGGATAATAGCGTTGTTCCAGCACCACCTTCTTTGTATTCTTCACTTTCGTTATTCACAGAAATTGCTATAGCAACAACTGCATATTTACCATCTGCAAGGTTTACTGTCATAGTCGCGCCCTCTGCCACGTTATACACCTCAATCTGTGACATTGGTAAATTGGATAAACCAGTTGCTGCACCACTATTTAATTCTAAATCAATCGCTTCACAAACCTTTGTAATCATATCATTTGCCTTCTGAGCCTGCGGCATCATGGTAAACATAAGAATTGCTGTCAATACAAAGTTCGCAAATACCAAAGCCAAAATGATTACTGTCATTAGATTTTTCTTCATAAGATATTTCCCCTCTATTCGTCAATATTAGAACTATAGGAATTGTAAATTTTAATTACAACTCGACGATTTCTTGCTCTACCTTCCGCAGTGGTATTATTCGCAACAGGTACAAAATCACCCCTGCCAGAGGATTTAATATATGCGGGATTTAAATCCGTAGCTTCTCGAATAAAATTCGCTACAGATAATGCGCGATACATAGACAATACATCGTTGTCTTCATATCTATTTGTATTAGACATTGGAACATTGTCCGTATGTCCTTCTACTTCAATTATATTCTTATCATAGTGCTCTAGCACCAAAGCAATCTTATTTAATATGGTTTCAGCCTCTGGCAGCACCTCCGCCATACCAGATTCAAAAAGAATAGCACCGCTTAAATTCAACATGACATACTGCTCATCAAAATCGACTTCTACTGCATTGGATAATCCCAACTCATCTACCGCATTTTGGACATTCTCTGCCATCTCTTCGGATTCCGCCAGAGCATCTTCCTTGTACTGCTCCTTGCTATTTCCTGTTTCTTCCTGCTTCTCATCCTCGGAGTCTTCTACTTCTTCATAATATTGATCCATGAACTCCAGCTGACGAATACCTCCACCCACTAAGTCTCCATCTCCAATGGTTGTTCCACCCTTTTCAAAAATACTGACTTGAGACTGAAGTGAAGCAATTACCTGCTGGAACTTTTCTTCACTAACTGTAGACATGGAAAATAATAGTACGAAGAAGCAAAGAAGCAGGTTCATAAGATCCGAAAACGTCGCCATCCATGCCGGCGAGCCTTTTGGAGCCTCAGCTTCTTTTTTCTTTGCCACTACTCGTCACCTCCAACCGAATCCTGTTCAGCAAACTGTGCACGCACAGTAGGTGAAAGGAAGGATTTGAGCTTTTCTTCAATAACACGTGGATTCTCCCCTGCCTGAATAGAAAGAAGACCTTCAATGGTGATTTCTCTCATCACAACCTCTAATGCATCGTTTGCTTTTAATTTATAAGAAATCGGAATACACATCCAGTTAGCAATCAAGGAACCATACAAGGTGGTAAGGAGTGCTACTGCCATCTGTGGACCAATAGCATCTGGGTCACTTAACATTTTTAACATGTTAATCAAACCAATCAACGTTCCAATCATACCCCATGCAGGGCCCATTTCTGCCCATTTCTCCCAGAAGCCAACTACCTTACCATGTCTATCTTGTAAGCAGTAAAGGTCAGTCTCTAGAATACCTCGAACCAGCTCTGGATCAGTACCATCTACTACCAACATAATGCCCTTTTTAAAAAAATCGTCCTCAATATTATTGGCAGCCTCTTCTAATGCCAGAAGACCTTCTTTACGACCGATATTAGATAATTCAATAACCTGTTTAATTACCTGTCCCGGATCCATAACCCTATCCTGGAAAGGAAGCGCGATAGACTTAAATCCATTGATAAAGTCTGGCATCTTGTGCGCGGTTAAAACAGATGCAATGGAACCACCGATTGTAATAAATACAGATGGTATATCGATAAAGTTCCCGAAAGAATCAAGTCCACCACTGGACCAGATACCGAAAATAACCATTGCGAAACCTAAAACTATACCTCCAAGAGATGCTATATCCATATGAAACACCTTCCAAAAACATTATTTGGCTAAAAAAGGACATACTTTCACACACTATGTCACATTAACCCTTTCTATGATTTTACTAAACTTTATGCAAATTGTCTACTTTCTTTTGTCCAAAAAAGTCGAATTTTTACCAAATTCTTGCACAATTTTGAAAATATTTAAAAATAAAAGGGAAACGAAGAATATCGCTTCCCTTTTTCTGGTAATTTTTTAATTAAAAACCTCTAGATTATCTCTTAAGGTTAATAAGTTCCTCTAAAAGTGTATCTGACGTTGTAATAACACGTGAGTTAGCCTGGAAACCACGCTGTGTAATAATCATATCGGTAAACTGTGCAGAAAGGTCAACGTTGGACATTTCCAATTCTCCAGTTGAAATAGAACTACCATCCGCTGTGATTTCTACACCAATACCATCGAAATCACCAGAGTTGAGGGTCGTCTGATAACAGTTGTCACCAACCTTTTCAAGACCAGATGCATTGGAGAACTGTGCGACTGCCACCTGGCAGAGAACTACAGTATTACCATTGTCATACGAACCATAAACCTTACCACTGGTATCTACTGAAATACCTGTTAAGGCACCAAGCTTCTTACCCGCACCATCACCATCGATACCCTTTAAAGCACCCATGGTAGAGGTTCCACCATTGTTTAAGTTCATGCAGTCTGAAAAATCAATTTCAATATCCTTGAAGTTACTACCACCACCAATGATATTAGAAAGGAACTGACTCATATTTAATACAATCGAATCATTTGCCTGTGGTGCTACACCATCATCAGGATTATCATCTGGAGTTCTACCAACAGATACGAATTCACCATTATCCGGATTAAACTCAATAACACATGCCTGATTGTTTCCATCATCAATCAAATCAATCAAATCTGGTTCTGAAGCTTCACCAGTATCACGTCTTATCCAGTTGCCAGTTGCAGTCTGTTCTACAACATAACCTTCTGCATCAACAATTTCACCATTTACTTTACGATATTGACAAATCAAATTATCAAAAGTAATTGGAGCTTGACCCTGACCTTCTGCCATTTCGTTATAGGCTTCTAAATATTCTTCGCCATTGGCATCCAAAATACTAGTTAATTCTACAGTATATTTACCTTTATCATTTGCTTCATTTCCTGTAGAAAGAGGTCTTACTGCAAATTTTGCTGTATATGAATATCCTAAGTCATCATAAAAACTCAATGTCATAGCATATCCATCATCGCTAGTTACGTTGGTATCATTTTTATCTAAGATACCGGATACGGCACCCTTTGTAGTAGCTTCTGGTGCAGATGTCTGATTTGCTGCAGACATAACCTGTAAAGCTGATACTGTATCTTTTTTGATTTCGCCTGTAGTAGGATCAATCTGCCAGCCCATCAATGTATAACCAGTAGATGTCATACAGAGGAATCCGTTACCATCTACATAGTAAGAACCAGAACGAGTAAAGAATGTGTTGGTTCCATCACTCACGATGAAAAAGTTGGTAGATTGGCTGTCTGTTAATTTTAAGTCAAATGGATTACCTGTTGTTTCTGCAGCACCTGCTGTTGTAATCGCTATAGATGTTGCACCTGTTGCAACACCAAGACCAATCTGTTTTGCATTGACACCACCAATACCTGTTGCAGCGTTTCCACCTGATGCAGATGATGTGGTCTGATACATAATTTCACTAAATGTTACACGGGATGATTTAAATGCTTCTGTGTTAACGTTGGCAATATTGTTACCAATAACGTCCATTCTTGTCTGATGTGTCTTAAGACCTGACACAGCAGAATAAAGTGATCTCATCATAATTAAATGACCTCCTAATTAGTGGGCAGTTTTGTTTTCTTCTGTCATTCAGAAAACATTAGCTTCCTTAAGGTCCAGCTAAATAATGACTGCTCCATCGATATTTGTAAAAATATTACTATTTGCTTCAGTCTGATCCAAAGCCGTAACTACCGTTTTGTTTGGTACATTTACGATAAATGCTAGAGAATCGACTAAAACCAAGGATTCTGTAATCCCTTTTTCGCCTGCCTGTTTTACTCCATTTTCCAACCGAACATTCTGGGCATCGGTAAGTAAAATATTTCTGTCATTCAACCGATTCGCTGCATGCTTAGAAAATTTCAATTCCGAGGTTCCCATTACTGCTTCGTTCTGTTTCTGTCTTAACACATCCTCAAAGGATATGTCTGACACAACAGTAGCTTTTGTATTCTGATTTTTATTCAGATACTGGTCGGTTATCTGCTCAATGGATAAAAACTGGTTGGATATCTGATTCATAATCAAACCTCCATTACCGTTAAATTTTTATACTGTTGTTTATTCCTCTGAACCGGTTTCGATTTCTTTTGTAGCTGCATCTTTAGATGAAGTTTCTTCTGTTGAGGCTTCTGCCTGTTTTACAAGCTCTTCCATCTTCTTTTCATACTCACTTAGAGTCGCAAGTGTCTTATCTGAAACAAATTGCTGTTGATAAGATGTCATACCGTCATAGACTTCTCTCAACTGGGAAATTGCCTTCTGCCATTCTAATGAGAGATTCTCTATTAATGGTAATTCTGCTACCATGTCTGTCAATGTGCTTGCAAGTGTAACACCTTCGTAGTATTCGGCATCTGCTACGGTGTCTAAGGATGATAATGGATATAACTGATCGTTTACAGATAACATTGTTTCACCATTTTCATACATCACATAATCAACTCTTCCATCTACGTATGTAGTATTTCCTGTAGTCTCACTGGTTACTTTTAAAATAACCTGCTTTCCTACTAAATCACTTGCTCTCTGGCTCTCCTGCATTTCAGAAAGAGAAAGGGTTGCCTCTAACTGAGAAAAGGTTGCCATCTGTGCTACATAGTCAGTGTTACTAGTTGGTTCAAGAGGGTCCTGATACTGCATTTCTGCACAAAGTAATTGTAAGAACTGATCATATCCTAAGGTAGACCCTGTAGGATTGATTCCGTTTTGATTGGAATTATCGGTATACTCATATTTAAGTTCGCCGTTTTCTACTCCTGCAATAATTGCCATAAGTACTCTCCTTTTTAAGCTGTCAGGTCTACGGAATTACCGTTGTCCTTCATAATCTGTGCTACTAATGTTTCTTCTTCTGTCATCAAACCAGCTAATTCATCTAACGAATCCATTGTGATGTTGCGGCGTCTGATGTGTTTATTCTCCTCTGCCTCTACATGTTCTTCTGGATTTTGCTGATTCTGTTCCAGATTTCGTTCGAATTCATGGGAAGCGATAGTTACTTCGATAGCATCTACCTTAACGCCTGCCTGATTTAAATTCTCACGAAGCGTTGCAATCTGAGTTTCCAAAGCCTCTTTTACAACTTCATTTGTTGCATGGAATTGTGCGTTTACAACTCCTTCTTCACTGGAAATGTTTACATATACTTTGCCAAGATTTTCCGGATTAAGTTGCATTTCCATTGAAGTCATTTCAGATGTGATATTAATTTTCATCTGTTGTACAATTTGTTCCATTATCTGTACTGTGTCTGCAGAAAGATAAGAATTAAACTGCATCTGTGGCATCTCGTTTACCTGACTAAGGTTTATGGTTGTCTGGTTTGTTACGATTGCCTGATTAGAATCAGAATTATGATTCAAAAGCGAATTGTTTTCCGAATTCTGCTTACCACCTGCAAGGGATGAGTCTTCACCCTTACTCTGGCTTGTTGTGATATCCTCCGTATCCACATCTTGTGCTTTCACTTCGGAAGTATCCTCTTGTTTTTCTACCTTCACTTCTATCGGTTCGGTCTCATCAGTAGTATTTTCAACAGTTTCATTTACAGCTTCATTTGTGGTCTGTTCTGTGGCTTCCATCTCAACTTCTACTGTAACTGCTTCTGTTTTATTAACCGCTTCTGCATCAGCTTCTATAGTATCATTTTCTGTGATATCTGCTTCTACTGTCGCATTTTCTAACTCAACCTCCAGCGTATCCTGAAAAGTAGTAGGTCCTTCTGTTTCTGTGTTTACAATGTCCATTTCAGCAACAAGTTCCTGTAAACCATTCATGTCTACACCTAAGTCTTTCATAAGACCTTCTGCTAAATTGTCCAGTGTTTCCATCACATTTAAGAAGTTTTCATCCAGTAACAGCTCTTCACCTGATGCTACACCAGTTAATGCTACGATAAAGCTAACCAGATTCTGTGGATTAAGTAAATCCAGAGCACTCAGTCCCATTTCATCTAACAAATTCTGAATAGTTTCCTGATCTAGACCATATTCCTCGCAAAGCGTATCAATCACTTCTTCGCCAACCTGTTCTAGTGCTTCACCAGCTTCTTCCAGCTTTTCTGATACATTGGTTTCCTCCGCAGCATCAATCTGATTATCCTTGTAGCTATAACGCTCATAGGATTCAACTGGAGACTGTGTACTGTTCGTCTTTGAAACATCCATGTTGGAAGACGTATCATCCACCACCGAATTTGAAATCTCTACAGTCTGGTTCATTAGTCCTGCAAAAACCTCTGCAACTTCCAAATTCTCTTCCTGCAACTTCTTCGATGTATCTACCTGTGAGTTCATATTGTTCACAGAAGGTACATTCATAAGATTTGCTGTTGTCATGCAAGTCCTCCTTTCATCATATTTAGTTGTCTGGTTCCATAATCGCTGTAATTTTGGCTGCGATTTCTGGTTCCATTTTACCAAGGATATCTGCTCTCGCCTGGGTTTCCATACTTAGCAGTATATCTGCCACTAGCTGCAAATTATCCGTCATGGTATCGAAGATTGCTGCAGCTTCCTTTGGCTTCATGGTAGAATAGGTCTTGGCGTAATCATCTACCATATTGCGGTATTCTAGCTGCTCAACCGTCTGTTTATATAAAACCTCAGCATTCTCCGGATCAATGCTTTCATAATAGGTCTTATATTCTTCTATATCGGGTGCTTCCTCCGAAAAAACAACCTCTTCATAGAATTTTTCTTTCAAATTTTCAAATTCTGCTTGTTCTTCCTTGTATATTTGAAGCTCCGCAATTTGTGCCTGCAACTGAGCGATTGTATCTGTGTCTGTAGAATTGTCTGCCAACGCAGTATCTAACAAGGCTTCTAGCTCTTTGATTCTTTCCACAGCATCATTTATCGTTTCGTACTGATACTCCGTATCTTCTTCTAAGCTGTTATTTTCTGGAAGAATCATATTCAAATATGGCACATCCTTAATCATTGGACGTAAAATAGTAGAACCAAATCCACCAACATCGAATTTGATAAGAAGTATTATGATGCCCAGCCACACCAGAATAATCAAAAGTGTAACAAAAGCCATAACAATTTTATTCCCTATACCTTCATCCTCCATGTCTTCATCTTCAAGGATTGGCATTCCATCTTTATCCAGTTTTACTTCCTTCTCTTTCTTGTCCGTTCCCTTCATCTGCGGCATAAGATAAACTCCTTATTTATCGTTGTAAGTGTAGCTAACAAGCTGATCAATTTCCTTGCTTTCTTCAGCCTTCAATTCCTCTTTATACTGTTCAAAAGCCTTTTCTTTCAATTTCTCATGAGTTTTACGTTCTATCATAACCTCATTCAATGCTTTCCTGGCATCCTCTAATGCCATTTCTGCTTTATGTACTTCGATCATCTGGCGGCGCATCAATGTTTTCATGGTATTGACATCGTTTCTAGCGTGCGATACCTTTCGTACATCAATCACCCCAGTCATCGTTTCCTTCAATGCTTTTTCATAGCCTGTTCGACGAAGAATAATCTCCTGAAGTTTTCTCTGCTCCTCTAGATAATTTTGATTAGCAATACCATATGCAATTTTTGCCTGAGATTCCAACTTCATTTTTACATTCAGAATGTTTTGCATTCTGTATTTAAACTTCGCCATCTTTCACCGCCGACTAATCTGCAAATAATTGTTCTAAAAGCTCTACTTCTTCTTCAAACTGGTACTTTTCTTCTGTGCTTTGACATAAAAATGCATTGACTACACGAATTTTCTTTAGTGCATAGTCAATATCTGGATTAGAACCACTTTTGTATGCACCGATATTAATTAAATCCTCTGCTTCACTATATGTAGCTAAAACATTTCGGAGTTTTCCTGCTAATTCCTTGTGCTCTTTCGTTGCAATTGCACTCATAACACGGGAAATACTCTGCAATACATCTATCGCAGGGTAATGATTCTTATGTCCCAGTTTACGATCTAGCATGATATGTCCATCCAAAATACTACGCGCGGTATCTGTGATTGGCTCATTCATATCATCACCGTCCACTAAGACGGTATATAAGCCAGTAATGGACCCCACATCTGAGGTTCCTGCTCGTTCCAAAAGCTTCGGCATTTCCGAATAAACACTTGGTGGATAACCTCGAGTTACCGGTGGTTCTCCTGACGCAAGACCGATTTCTCGCTGTGCCATAGAAAAACGAGTCAAGGAGTCCATCATAAGAAGGACATCCTTCCCCTGGTCTCGGAAATACTCGGCAATAGCTGTGGCTGTTTTTGCTGCTTTATTTCGAATCAGAGCTGGTTTGTCTGAGGTAGCCACTACAACCACTGAACGAGCCATACCCTCTGGTCCTAAGTCACGCTCAATGAATTCCCGTACCTCACGGCCACGTTCTCCGATAAGAGCAATGACATTGATATCCGCTTTTGTATTACGGGCAAACATACCCATAAGTGTACTTTTACCTACCCCGGAGCCAGCGAAAATACCAAGACGCTGCCCCTTACCGACGGTAATTAGACCATCTACTGCTTTTACCCCAAGAGGAAGTACTTCGTTGATAATCTCTCGCGCCATAGGGTCTGGTGGTAATGCTTCCAATGGATATGCCTGCGGAAGGTCAAAAGTTTCTACCCCCATATCCGTAGGTCTACCAATTCCGTCTAAAGTGTGTCCTAGAAGCTCAAATCCAACTGGAACCTCCAGTGGCTTTCCTGTATTTTCCACAACACAGCCCACTCCAACACCTTCTACGCTATCAACGGGCATAAGGATTAACCTTGAATCCTGAAAGCCTACAACCTCTGCCATCACATGTGTACTCATATCCTTATCAATATATATCTTACATAAGTCATTGAGTCTGGCCTTTGGTCCTAATGATTCAACCGTTAATCCTACTACTTTGGAAACCTTTCCATAGCTTTTATAATATTGTCTATCTAATAACTGCAAATATTTCTCTGCTTGTTTTACCACTTGTAATTCCCCAATTTCAGCCCACGCACATGGGTGTGCAAGGGTTTATTTACAGAGGGATCTGATGTCTTTTTCCAGATTATCGAGCACCATGTCGATGCCACAATTAAATACACCTGTTGCTGTTTCAATCATGCATTCCCCATCTTCCAGAGTCATATCATTGATTACATCAATATTGACATCATTTCCAATCTTTTCTTTAATATCCGCCACATGAGATTCGATAAACTTATAGTTCACCTCTGCTACCCGAATGTGAAAATCCTTACCAGCATCTACACCTAAAAGGGTATCCTTAACCAGATGTAGCAAGATTTGTTTTTTATTGTCGAACTGAACATGAAATACCTTGTTGAATACACGAATGACCACGTCAACAATATCAGATTCCATGCTTTCCATTCTGCTTTCATATTCTGCCTGAAGTTCCTGCCTTCTAGACTCATATTCTGATTCTAGCTGTGTCACCTTTTCATTCATCTCAGCCTGTATCTGCACGCTTCCTGCCTGATACCCTTCCTGCTGTTTCTGTTCATAAAGAAGCTCTGCTTCATTACGTGCATTATCTGTAATCTGTAAAGCCTCTGCTTGTGCAGTAGCTAGAATTTTCTCTGCTTCTGCACGTGCCTGAGCTAAAACCTCCTCTGGCGTAGTTTGTTGCTCTACATATACATCCTCCGCAGCTAAACCAGCAAGAAATCCATCTAATATTTCTTCGCTTCCAGGTATTCTTTCACCAACACCCTCTCGATTCGTCGAACTATCTGTATTCTGCTGTCTATAATATCTATCATCAGCATTAATAATTCTTTTACCTGCCTCCAGATTCACGACACAACTCTGTTTCAATAAATTAGACAACGATATCATCACCTCCACCACGGGAAATAACGATTTCAGCAGATTCCTCTAATCGACGAATGATACCAACAATCTTCTGCTGTGCTTCTTCTACGTCCTTCATACGAACTGGTCCCATGAATTCCATATCTTCCTTAATCATAGCAGCAAGACGTTTTGACAGGTTCTTGAAGATAACATTCTGAACCTCTTCCGTGGTACTCTTAAGGGCAAGCTCAAGGTCAGCATTGTCAACTTCACGAAGTACACGCTGAATAGCACGATCGTCCAGAAGAAGAATATCTTCGAATACAAACATCTTCTTGCGGATTTCATCTGCCAATTCTGGTTCTTCAATTTCAAGTGATTCCATAATATGTTTTTCTGTACCACGGTCTACACTGTTCAAGATGCTTACGATAGAATCGATACCTCCGACAATGGTGTAATCCTGATTAGCAAGAGATGCAAGCTTACGTTCCAATACGCGCTCCACTTCTTTAATAACATCTGGTGATGTACGATCCATCATAGCAATACGTTTGGCTACATCAGCCTGCTTTTCTGGTGTTAATGTACCTAAAACCAGAGCTGACTGTCCCGGTGATAAATAGGACAAAATCATAGCAATTGTCTGTGGATGTTCATCCTGAATAAAGTTCGATAACTGACTTGGATCTGTCTTTCGTACAAATTCGAAAGGACGTACTTGTAAGGATGCGGTAAGCTTGGAAATAACTCCTTGTGCCTTTTCAGAACCAAGTGCTTTTTCTAATAGTTCCTTGGCATAACCAATACCACCCTCAGCAATATACTGCTGTGCCAGACAAATCTGATAGAATTCCATCAGAATGCCTTCTTTTTCCTGCGGAGAAATACTTCTGGTATTAGCAATTTCCAGTGTCAGTTCTTCAATTTCATCTTCTTTTAAATGTTTAAAAATTGTAGCAGCTTTTTCTGGCCCCAGAGCAATTAGTAAAATTGCTGCTTTCTGGACTCCGTTATATTCACTCATATTCTACTCCCAATCCTCATTGAGCCAGTTGCGAAGCAAGGATGCAACCGCCTCTGGATTTTCATCAACGAATTTTTCAATCATAATTCTTGCATCAGACTTCTCAACATAGTCAATACCATTCAGACTATCCTGAACATTTGAGGTAGATTCCAATAGTGTTTCCACAGAAATCTCTGGTTGCAATTCTTCAGTCTTCTGTGTTCTTGTGCTACGGAATACTACATAACCCAAAAGTGCAAATATAAGAACCGCTATAATAATCTGTGCGTAATCTGCAATACTTCTTCCATCCTCTACTTCATCCACGAACTTTGGTTCTTCATAGCAAAGGAAGGTAATCGCATTGGCTGGGAAGCCTGTTGCGTTAGCCACCAACTGAATATAGCTTTCATCCACGTCTACTACCTGAGCTTCTGCATTTGCTGCTTTAAATTCCTCCCATGTCATGTCATCTAACGTACCATTCGCTCGAAGCTCTGCTTCATCATAGACAATATATTTGGTCGCCATTACCGTAGTAGAAGAAGTATCATAGTTGATATTTCCACCGTTTCCTACGATAGTGGTAATTATTCTATCGTAATCATACATTGTATCTGATTCGGAAATCTCAGTAAGACCATTTTGTCCATCTTCAATTACATATGTAGTATCATCATTGGTATCCGTTCCTGGAGTACCACCCTCATAACCTGTGGTTGAAGTCATATCATATAAAGACTGCTGTGTAATCGCGCCGCCATCCATGCCTGTTGGAATACCAAGCTCTGTCTTTACAATTTCACTCTGGTCAAAGTTTACATCTAAGTTCATGGCGATTTCGACATTAGAAAACACGTGAGAATTTACTAACACATCTGAAATTTCTTCCTTGATAGCATTTTCCAGCTTTTGCTGGAAAGAAAGCTGTGTAGACGCAATCCCCATAGATGTCTGAGACTCATTGCCATTGTAAAGAATGTAAGCATTCTGATCAATAATAGTAATTCCCTCTGTAGTTTCATTACCAAGCTGCGCTGCTACATACAGGGCAAGTCCATATGCCTGGTCTGTATCCATCTCACCTTTGAGTTTTAAATTAATACCCGCTGTAGCATTCTGCTCTTTGGATAGAATCGTACCATCATCCTCAGGCATCTCTAAATCCACTGTACAGCTTTCTACCATAGAGAGCTGAGATATATGATCTGCAAATTTCTTTTCTAACAGCTCGTCATATAATTTCTTCTTATCAGCTTCTGTACGAGTAAAGCTTCCATCTATTACGTCCGACATGCTATAATTGACTGTAGAAATTTTATTAGAGCCCAAAAGCAAACTTGCTGTGGCTTCATCTTC
This sequence comes from Agathobacter sp., assembly GCA_045603165.1. GTDB lineage: Bacteria > Bacillota > Clostridia > Lachnospirales > Lachnospiraceae > Roseburia. The sequence continues at coordinate 24,206 of JAZULP010000032.1, forward strand.
TTTTTCTACTTGAAAAACTAATCCATCCTCACTCATAGTATAGTTAATGGTCTCATCACTATCCAGTATTTCCTTTACTTGAGCGGCTTCAATCGCATTTTCTGAACGATAGATTACGATTGTCTCAGGTGTAGACATAACAACAGCAAGAATCACCAATGCAATAATCACCACAGCAACTATACTGATAATCAAAATGCGCTGCCGGTTATTAAATTTTTTCCACCATTCCAATATTTGATTTAATATCTTTTGCAACTGTTCTGGCATGTTTATTTATCCTCTTAGTTAAATCTGCATATTCATAATTTCTCGATATGCTTCAATCATTCTATCTCTTACTGCAACCGTATACTGCAAGGCCACATTTGCTTTTGTCTGAGCAATCAGCAAATCATGTGTATTGTCAGATTCTCCTAATGCAAACTGAATTTCAGCAGCCTCTGCCTGATTCTGTAATGTATTCGTTTCATCAATGGAAGACATCATAGAATCTAAAATTGAACTAAAGTCTCCGACATTATCATCCGATACACTAGTAAGTGAGGAAAGTGTATCATTATATGCGGAATATATGCTTGAAATTTCTTTTTCTGACAAATTGGACAGATTTGAGGCACTAGTAGTACCTGTTATTCCAGTTAAGCCAGTAATACTTGATAAGCTTGAAATATCCATTTCTTAACTCCTATTATTTACCTATATTAAGACCTGTTAGTGCCATATTCTTGCTTGCATCAAAAGCTGTTGCATTTGCTTCATAGGCACGCGTTGCATCAATAAGGTTCGTCATTTCAGTAACTGTATTGACATTTGGATATGAAACATAACCATTTTCATCTGCATCTGGATTGGATGGATCATATTCCATAATAAAATCATTTTCATAATCTTCTGTTACAGAGCTGACCTTTACACCATTTCCTACTGCTCTATTTTTGGAAGTAGAATAGTATTCGCTGAAAGGTGTAACCCCTTTTTCTTGAAAGGTAACGATTTTACGGCGATATGGACCTCCACTTTCTGTAGAGGTGGTGTTTACGTTTGCAATATTTTCTGCAATAATATCGGTACGAAAACGCTGTGCAGTCATACCGGTTGCACTGATGTTAAATGATTGAAATAATCCCATACTCTATACACTCCCTTCAACTAATTATTTTAGAACAGTCTGTAATCTCTGAAATTCAGAGGTAATGCTTGTTGTTAACGCTTGATATTTAATTTGTTCGGAAGCAAGCTCCACCTGTTCGGTATCAATATCTACGTTGTTGCCATCCAAACGATAAGAATAATTACCATGGTCTGTGTATACAGTTGGATTCAATTCGGACAACTGTATCCTGTCTACTTTCTTATCCAGACTTGTATATTTATAGTTGCTCATTTCATTCTTCAATGCAGTTTGAAAATCAATATCCTGTCTTTTATACCCAGGTGTATCTGCATTTGCAATATTGTTTGCGATTAAATTTTCCCTTGTCCAGCTGGCATCTGCAGCCTTTTCCAATACGTTGATATAGCTAAAAGCATCTGTTGATATCATATGTATCCCTCCATATACCTACTAGTCGCACATTAATATTATAATAGATGTCACGAAAAACACAAGTATATTTTGCAATTTTCGAACAAAAAAAGGGATTTATTTTGTATAAATCCCTTTAAAACGTCCATCCGTGCCACAATATATTGTGTTGCGTCGCTTTATATTATAGTTTGTTGCTTTTTAGTTTTTCTAACTCTTCAAAAATTACATCATTTACAACCCTGATGTAGGTCCCCTTCATTCCAGAAGAACGAGACTCAATGACACCTGCACTCTCAAACTTACGAAGTGCATTTACAATCACCGAACGGGTAATACCTACACGATCTGCAATACGGCTGGCAACTAAAATTCCTTCACTGCCTTCTAATTCATCAAAAATATGAATAATTGCTTCTAGCTCTGAGAAAGACAAGGTGCTAATAGCCGATTTTACAATGGAAATCTTGCGCTCCTCTTCTGCATTTTCTTCATTTACCGAACGCATCATTTCTAGACCAACTACCGTAGTACCGTATTCTGTGAGAATAATGTCATCAATATCATATTCTCTATCGCTACGATACTCAAACAAGGTACCCAAACGTTCTCCTGCAATATCGATTGGTGTAATAATCGCACGATATTTGCGTGTTTCATCACCAAAGCCCAAGGTTTCAAGATTTACATTTTCTTTTGTGGACAAGATACCCAAGAGACGTTCGTTCAAGTCTGGATCTATGAATCCACCTACTTCATCTACAATCAATTCTTTTATGACATCCACCCCTGTGCATACACTGGAGCCTAAGACCTTGCCCTTTTTACTAATTACCAAGATATCGGAGTCCAAAATCCCTGTTAGCACTTCGCAGATATCGTTGAAAACAACTTTGGTTGAATTATTATTGTGAAGAAGTTTATTAATTTTTCTTGTTTTATCCAATAACTGGACGCTCATGAATTCCCTCCTCATTATAACATTCTATCTGTCTGTGAAAATTTTATCATAATTTTTCTGACAATTCAACCAAATCAGTGAAATTGTTTTATTTTTCTTCCTGTTGTTTCTTAGCTGTGTCATCTGTTGGCTTATTCCAACTCATATATTCGCAGGTTGGATTATCCACACAACCATAATACTTACGGCCTTTTCTGGTTCGCTTGATAACAATGTCCTTGCCACAGTTTGGGCAGCTGTATCCTGTTTTTTCGTAATATGGCTTGGTATTCTTACATTCCGGAAAACCAGGACATGCTAGGAATTTACCATGTGGACCATATTTGATAACCATATTTCTGCCACATTCGTCACAGATTTCTTCCGTTACTTCATCCTGAATCTCCACTTTTTCAAGCTCTTTTTCAGCTTTTTCTACTGCCTCTGCTAAATCCGGATAGAAATTGGAAATAACCATTTTCCAGTTAACCGCGCCTTCTGCCACACTGTCCAGAAGTGATTCCATATTAGCCGTAAAGTTTTCGTCTACAATTGTTGGGAAGGATTCCTTCATGATGTTGTTTACCACTTCCCCAATTTCTGTCACATAGAGATTTTTCTGCTCTTTGGTAATATATCTTCTGGCAATAATGGTTGTAATGGTTGGTGAATAGGTGCTTGGACGTCCAATACCAAGCTCCTCCAATGCCTTAACCAGAGATGCTTCTGTGTAATGTGCTGGTGGCTGAGTAAAATGCTGCTTTGGTTGAAATTCTATAAAGGAAAGCTTGGTGTTTTCATCTAAATTTTTTATTACAGCCTGTTTTTTTATTGTTTCTTCCTCCGCCTCTACATACACAGACATAAAACCTTCAAATGCCAGTCTAGAGGTAGATACGTGGAATCCATATTCTCCAGCGGCAATGGTAATGGTTGTCGTTTCGTGTATCGCGTTTGCCATTCTGCTGGCAGCAAAACGCTTCCAAATCAACTGATACAGACGGAACTGGTCTCTGGAAAGCGAGTCCTTTACCTCTGATGGTGTACGGTTAATATCAGAAGGACGAATTGCTTCGTGTGCATCCTGAATTTTACCTGTGCTCTTTTTGGAATTTACCGTTTCCGCTTCAAATTCCTTGCCATAGTTTGAAACGATAAATTTACGTGCTGCTGCATCTGCTTCTTCTGAGATACGTGTAGAGTCTGTACGCAAATAAGTGATAAGACCTACCGTACCTTCTCCCTTAATATCCACACCTTCATATAACTGCTGTGCAATACGCATGGTCTTGGAAATTGGGAAATTCAACGCCTTAGAGGCCTCCTGCTGTAAGGTACTGGTAGTAAAAGGAATTGGCGCCTTCTGACGACGCTCTCCCTTTTTCACAGAGGTTACCTGAAAGCTCTGTCCTTTTAAATCCTTCAAAATAGCATCCATCTCTTCTTTTGAAGAAATAGAGATTTTTTCTTTTCCTTTTTCGAAAAGCTTTGCTACGACAGGCTTTTTCTCACCCTCTGGAAGAAGCGAAGCCTCCAAGCTCCAATATTCCTCTGGAATAAAGGCAGCTATTTCCTCCTCTCTGTCGCAGACAATACGCAGTGCAACGGACTGAACTCGACCCGCAGAAAGGCCACGTTTCACCTTTGCCCAGAGAAGCGGACTGATTTTGTAACCTACCATACGATCAAGGGCACGTCTCGCTTGCTGTGCATCTACAAGTCCCATATCAATTTTTCTAGGGTTTTTCAGGGATGCTTTTACCGCATTTTTTGTAATTTCATTAAAGCTGATACGATATACTTCCTTGTCCTCCAGCTTTAGGGCGTAGCATAAATGCCAAGAAATTGCTTCTCCCTCACGGTCTGGGTCAGTTGCAAGATAGATTTTCTCTGCTTTTTTTACTTCCTTGCGAAGCTTTGCAAGCACATCTCCCTTTCCGCGAATAGTAATATATTTCGGTTCAAAATCACCATCTACATCAATTCCCAATGAACTTTTCGGCAAATCACGTACATGACCATTGGAAGCCACAACTTCATAATTTTTTCCTAAGAATTTTTTAATCGTCTTTACTTTTGCAGGAGATTCTACAATTACCAGGTATTTTGCCATTTTTCTACCCCTCGACTTATTGTTAATCTAATATTGTACGAACATAGTAATTCGTAAATGTTTCTTTAATCATTCCCATCCGCTCCAGTTTTTCAAGAATCTCTACCAATCTGGATATTGGAATGTTGGTTTTCTCCACCATGGTACCTAATCCCACAGGTCGAAAATCTGTTACACTATACACCAAGCGTTCATCTTTTTCAAGTAATTTTTTTGTGAAATCCATCTGTACATAGTTTTTTTCGGTTAAAATATCTAAATCTGCGAGAAAATCTTCAACACTTTGTATAATACCAGCGCCTTGTTTTATCAGATTATTACATCCTTTACTTAAAGAATCGGTAATTCTACCTGGTAAGGCATAAACATCACGTCCCTGTTCCATAGCAAAGTCAGCGGTAATAAGAGAACCGCTTTTCTCTTTTGCCTCGATTACTACCACACAATCACTCAGTCCAGAGATAATACGATTTCTGGCCGGAAACTGACCGGGACTTGGCTGTCTTCCCGGCGAATATTCCGAAATAATTCCACCCCTTTCAATAATCTGGTTATACAGATAACGATTGCCATTTGGATAACATACATCGACTCCGCTTCCGAGCACTGCAAAGGTATCCGTAACGCCTTCTAAGGCACCCTTATGTGCATCAGCATCTATCCCCTTTGCTAAACCACTGATTACCTGTACACCATGATCGGATAAGGCTGTTGCCAGTCGCTTTGCCATTTCACTTCCATAAGCACTTCTACCTCTGGCTCCTACGATAGCTACGGTCTTCTGCTGCTTTTGAGGTAGCTTTCCAATATAATAGATTGCGTAAGGCGGGTTAGGAATATACGATAGTTTTTCAGGAAAATCTGGCTGTTCCAGTGATACAAAACCAATTCCCTTCCCCATAAGCTCGAGCCATCTTTCATCCAGATTCCAAACCCTCTGACTCTTGTGTATCGTCTTGATATCTACCTCTGTTAATCCACTTAAGGCTTTTAGCTGTGAATAAGGCAATTCATATAATTCCTGAGCACAACTGACCTCTTCTAATAGGTAGCGAATTTTTCCACTTCCAATTCCAGGGATATTGGATAACCAATAGGCATACTTCATACTACTCTCTACCTCCCCAAAATTTGCTATCCACATTTCGGTAACAGATACCTTCCTGCAAATGGGTCACCTGAATTTCTCTGGAACCATCTAAATCTGCTATTGTACGTGCCACACGAAGAATTTTGTGATAAGTTCTGGCAGTTAGTGCCATTTTCTCATACATATGCTCCATATAGGCACCTTCCTTTTTCCCAAGCCAGCAGTATTCCTCCATACGTGCGGCTGGAATTTGACTGTTGTGTGAAAAATCCTCACCTTTAAAACGCTCACACTGTATGTTGTGAGATTCTAATATCCTTTTTTGAATCTCCTGAGAACTTTCCGACGTGTGCTTTTCCTTGGATGTCAATTCTCCAAAGGATAGGGTTGGAACTTCCACGCAAATATCAATCCTGTCTAAAAGTGGCTGAGAAACCTTGTCAAAATATCGGCGCAGACTTCCTTCGGAACAGCGGCATTTGTTCATATCCGGATAATAACCGCAATTACAGGGATTCATAGCCGCCAGTAGCAGAAAATTAGCTGGATAGGTTACACTGCTCATAGCTCGCACCAGATGTATTTTGTGTTCCTCTAGAGGCTGTCTTAAAATTTCCAGGGTATTTTTCTGAAATTCTGGTAGCTCGTCCAAAAAGAGGACTCCGTTGTGTGCCAGAGAAATCTCTCCAGGCTTTGGATTTGCTCCCCCGCCGGTAAGACCTGCCTTCGTAATTGTATGATGTGGCGAACGGAATGGGCGCTCCTGTAATAAGCAATGCTTATTGCTCAAAAGACCGCATACACTGTAAATTTTGGACAATTCCAATCTTTCTGTCTCTGTTAAGGGCGGCAAAATTGTAGCCAATCGTTCAGCTATCATAGTCTTTCCTGCTCCTGGTGGACCAATGAGAAGCATATTGTGCATTCCTGCAGCTGCTATCTCACAAGCGCGCTTGATAAACTGTTGTCCGTATACATCACTGAAATCCTTTTGCCCCTTTGTAGCTATTTCTTCTATATTATATGAACTACTTTTATAGGCTTGCCCGTTTAGAAAATCCAAAAGTTCTAGCAGCGTTCGAAAGGCATATACTCGCGCCCCACTAACCAATAGCCCTTCGTTTTCATTTTCTTTTGGGATGACATATTCCATAATCTTGTCTCCCACCCCATCAGACACGATGGGTAGTACTCCATTGACAGGAAGAATCTGACCGTTTAAACTTAATTCTCCTACAAATATTTTCCCTTTACATGCTTCCTCTGTTACCATACCGAGGGACTGTAATATAGCAATTGCAATCGGTAGGTCAAAGCCACTTCCCTGTTTACGCAGATTAGCTGGAGACAAATTAATGGTAATTCGTTTTGCTGGCAACATAACACCAATGCTATGAAGTGCGGTGCGCACACGCTCCTTCCCTTCACGGACCTCTGGTGCCAGTTGTCCTATCATCTCAAAGCTTGGCATGCCATTGCTAATATCTACCTCTACCTGAATTGGACGAGTATGGATACCTTCTACAACGGCGGTTTTAATTGTACTATACATGTCTACTCCTGTTCCAATTATATGGGAATACGCATAGAACAATGCAAGAAAAAAAGATGAAATTATATTATCATAATTTCATCTCTTTTCAAAGCCTTTTTAGGATAATAATAATGTTTTTAATTTTTCCAATGCTTTCTTCTCAATACGTGATACATAGGATCTGGAAATACCAAGGGATTTTGCGATTTCACGCTGTGTCAGTTCTTTTTCTCCGAAAAGACCGTATCGTTTTTTGATAATTAAGGCCTCTCGCTTTGTCAGTACCTCTTGGAGATGATTTTTCAAAACCTCTACATCTCGACGAATTTCCATTTGCTTCGTCACATCCACATCATCTACAAAAAGCACCTCCAACAAATGTATTTGTTTCCCTTCCTTATCGGTACCTATTGGCTCGAACAAGGACACCTCCAGCTTGGTTTTCTTTGTTTTTCGAAAATGCATAAGCAACTCATTTTCAATACATCGAATTGCGTAGGTTGCAAAACGATTTCCATAGTTAAAATCGAAGGTTGCTACCGCCTTTAGTAGCCCGATTGTACCTATGGAAATTAAATCTTCTACCTCTTCTTCACTACTTTGATATTTTTTCGCCACATGAGCAACCAGGCGCATATTGTGCAAAATTAGTTCTTCCTTGGCGCTCTGGTCACCCGCCTTTAAGCGCTCAATGCATTCCTTTTCTTCCTCCTGGGACAATGGTGATAAAAAAGCTTCCACATTGCACCTATTTTTGCTGACTTTTTACATTCTATGAAAGGGTCATGTTTTCCGTGCTTTTCCCAGCCAAGAAAATTGTTACGCTTGAAGGCCAAGCTATGGAAATGTAATGAATTTTCCTGCTTGGCTCTCCATCGTTACAATGCTATAATGATATCTATGGAACGAAAATTAGAGTATATTATCACACGCGAATTTCATAATAAAACCATTGAACATTTTCTGAAAGCCAAGGGCTATCCGCATCAGGCTATTGTCCAACTAAAGAAGACCCAAGAGGGAATTCTGCGGAATGGTACATGGGCCTATGTAAATGAAAGACTCATGGCAAAAGATGTGCTTTCCCTACATCTGGTGGAAAACACCGCCGAAACCTCTATCCAACCACTCCCGGTGGAGCTTTGCATTGTATACGAGGACGAGGATTTATTAATCTTAGACAAGCCTGCCAATATGCCCATTCATCCTTCAATGAATCATCATGAGGGTACTCTTGCCAATGGACTTGTGTACTATTTCCATGAAAAAGAGCAAGCATTTACCTTTCGTTGTATCAACCGCCTAGACAGAGATACGAGTGGACTTACGATAGTTGCCAAGCATTTGTTAAGCGGCGGTATCCTTAGTCGACAAGTATCCATGCATGAAATTAAACGTACCTATCGTGCGATTTGCACAGGAATGGTTCCAGAAACGGGTACCATTGACGCTCCAATCGCAAGACTTAAGGATTCTACCATTGAACGCTGTGTGGATTTTGACAACGGAGAAGACGCAGTTACCCACTACAAGCGAATTGCCTATGATGCACAAAAAGACTTATCTCTGGTGGAATTACAATTAGAAACCGGTCGTACACATCAAATTCGTGTACATATGAAGCACATAAAGCATCCGATTATCGGAGATTTTCTCTACAATCCTGACTATCGCTTCTGTAATAGACAGGCACTTCATTCTGCCAGTTTGCATTTCATTCATCCAATTACACAAAAGGAAATGCACTTCGCATCTCCGCTTCCGGAAGATTTAAAGTGCATTTTTCATAATTTCTAATTCAGATTGTTCGTAAGAAACCTTTCCCTTCAACACTTGTTGTTTGATGTAAGTGAAGGTTTCTTTTTCTCCTTTTTTCCAGAGCATTTCCAGTAAATATTCCAACAAAGCACGGGTATGTGGATTTAATATATAGTAGTCCTTGCTGTTGTTGTAATAAATCAGGGCACTTTCGTCCGTATACTTTTCCTTTTGATAAATCTTAGAAGCACAGACTCTGTCTACAAACATCTCTACCACATACTTAATAGGCATTTTCATACCTATCATTTGTTTCCCCTCACCCGTTTCATCACTGCCACCATAATCTATCCAATATTCTAAATGATGCTTGTTCTTTCCCTTATGATGGAGCCAGGCTGAAGAATATCCCTTTTCTTTTCGTTCAAAATTATTGGGACTCATATATCCCTTATAATACTTACACCCTACCCAGAACTCTGTTGGCCCATACTTGGACAAATCATGAAGAAGCCCTTGGGTATATAGACCAAGACGAAAGCATCCTTTCATAACCAGAAACTTGTGGGCTGTAATGGTGCAAAAATGCTGCAATACTTTCATACAAAAATCCTTAATTATTATCTTTATTTTTACGTCCTATTGTGACATTCTCTGTCTTTTCTTCTTTGCCTAACAGAACACAGATACTATGCGCAGGTACATCTACAAACTGCTGATTCTTAAGCATTTCTTCTTTTAGATACCATTTCTTATTTGACACACTTGGCAGTGCCAGCTTCACATCCTCTGTATAGAAGTTGTATCCAATATAAATATCCTGTGTACTCTGTCCATTCTTAGCATATGCGCCACAGTATAACATGCCAAGGCTCTTTCTACCTGGGTCAAGCTGGGCAATCCAAGCATTTTCTCCGTGATAAGATAAATCTGGTGCACCTGTGGAGCGATAATCATTAAACTTAAATGGAGCCTCTTTGGTAAGAAGTTCATGCTCTTTACGAAAAGCAATCAATCCCTTTAAAAAATCTATATCCTCTTTATATTTGGTGAATTGGCTCCAGTTTACCCAACCAATTTCATTATCCTGACAATATGCATTGTTGTTGCCTGCCTGCGTATTTCCAAACTCATCTCCTGCCAAAATCAATGGCACGCCTTGAGCAAACATTAGCATGGTGAACGCCATACGCATACGATTACGTCGAATATCTATCAAATGGCGCTTGCGGGAAGGTCCTTCTACACCATAGCTATTGCTTAAATTGTAATCGTTGCCATCACAATTATTTTCACCATTTGCTTCATTATGCTTGTCGCTGTACATAAATAAATCTGCCAGTGTAAAGCCATTGTTGTTTGTAATATAATTTACAAACCCTACCTGCTCACCCTGTTTTTTCTGCTGATTTGCAAATTCACGAATATCACTATCGTAATGGTTGAGTAACTGACGTGCAGCATACTGATATTCATCTCTATAAATATATAAATTTTTATATTTATGTGTTATCTCAGAATGATCACTGAAATGGTCAGCAAAAATCTTGGTCCTACTAAGCATTGGATCCTGCTCAATACTGATAATTGGCAGATTGCCACCGATGATATGAAAGCCATCTACATGATATTCCTTTACCCAAAAACGGAGCACATCCATTATTAAATTATGATTGGTTTCCTCAGGAAAAAACATTTCCAGGACACATTCCATACCATTTTCATGTAGAGTTTTTACCAGCTTTTTAAATTCGCTAGATGCCTTGGATGGTTCCGATGCATAGGAGGCTTTTACTGCATAGTAATTTCCCTCTCCATAGCCCCAATAATTGATATTTTTCACTTCATTGTCAAGGAGCACCGGCTGAATTCTATCTTGGTTTTCAGGTATCCACTTTACATAATCAGGAACCTTTACTTCCTTTGGAATCGGCATTTCTTCAAACTCATATACTGGCATAAGCTCTACTGTTGTAATGCCCAAATCCTTGAGATAGGAAAGCTTATTTCGGACTGCCTGAAAGGTCCCCTTTGTTTTGCCTGCAGTCTTAAGTCCCATAGTAAAGCCTCTTACATGAAGCTTGTACATAATCATCTTTGACTTTGACACCTCTGGATTTTTATCCTCACCCCACAGAAAGCTTCCTATCTGAAAACCAGCAGACAGCTTGTACTTTTCTGCTTTTCTACCTTCATCATTCCAACTCTCTCTGCCTACAATCACTCTGGCATAAGGATCCAACTTCTCCTGTCCGTTTATCTCATATATATAATTGTATTCCTGTGGATGAAATCCCGATACAGTAATAGAACGCAATGAACCCAAACAGAACTCTTCTGGAACAGAAATGAACTGTTTCTCTTTGGTGTTCTTATGAATCAGAACTATGCGGCAGTCGTCTTCCTTCTCTCCTTCAAATGTAAAAGTGACCTGATTTTTTATAACCGTCGCACCTAATGTAAGGTAATTTCCTTCTCTAACTACTAAACTCATGCTGCCTCCGTATTCTTCGTCTCATTAGTATATTTACAGAGTTATTATACCTTTTTTTTGCCTATTTGTATACAATGTTTTTCCTCTCTTACATTGACAAGCCTATGTTTCTTTTATAATATATAACTACGTTTAGACACTTAAAAAGCAAGGAGAATCATTATGTCAGAAAAAGAACTAATTACACCAGTTACCGAAGACGAAATCGACGATATTCGTGTAACATTGGATACAGAGGAAGGCGAAATCGTATGCCGTATCCTTACTATTTTTGAAGTAGGCAATCAGGACTATATCGCGCTTATGCCACTTGACGAAAATGATCAGGACAACTCTGAAGGTGCTGTTTATCTTTACCGCTATGCCGAGGATGAAGAAGGACTCCCTTCTGTAGAATACATCGCAGATGAGGATGAGTATGAAGCAGCTGCAGACCGCTATGATGAACTTTTAGACGAAGCATTCTACGAGTCTTTGGATGAGTAAGGGGTAAGCCCGGCTTCAATAACAAATCTAGAAACCTCTATCTCCTTATTATTAAATGATTTTACCGAGCAGATAGTTAGGTCGGAAATGGCGCGGGTCATGGCGACATAGAACAGACGACGTTCTTCTTCGATGTCTTTGTCCAGTAAAGCTTTTTTGTAGGGGGTAATCCCTTCGTTAGCATCCAAGATAAAGACCGATTTAAACTCGAGCCCTTTGGCACTGTGCATGGTTGCTAGCGTAATAGCATTGAGATTTTCACTTTTTTGTCGTGCTTTTTCCCGTAATTCTTCTGCATATTCTTGCATATGCAACTCCCACGCCTCATAGTTTTTGAAGCCCTTGGCACTTGCCTGTAGTTCTTCTAAAAGTTCATACAAATCTTCTTTGTTGATATTTCGATAATCCGCATATTCTTCTACGTATTCATCATAACCAATTCCGTGACGGATATAGTTAATCGCCGCATAAGGTGACATATGCTCAAGCATTTTAATATCATAATGCAGCTTTTCTATTCGCTCTGCTATCCATGGCTGCTCGTCATACATTTTTTCCCATTCATCAAATGCGACCTGACTTTCACAAAGGGAATCTCTTCCTATATAACGCTTTGGCTTGTTCATAATCATGAGAAAATCTCTCCGTGAACGACTGCCACGAGCAATGCTGATATAGGTCCGAATATCCTTTGCAATCCAATGTTCATAAAGATTAGGAATTTGGTCTCTGGTTTTGAACTCTATATTATAAGCCATAAGCTGTTCCATAAGAAATCGGGGCTGAGTATTGGTGCGAAATAAAATAGCGATGTCAGACAAGGCATGTCCATTCTGTATATAAGTCTCTATTTCCTTGATAATAAATAATATTTCATCACGCTGAGTATGAAACTGCAAGAATCTGACTCTTTCTTTTGTATCATTATTTTCTGCGACATGCATATCACTTGCTTTCGTTTGAGGATTCACAGGTACATATGCAATCACCTTCTTCGAAAATCTCTCTTTATTATGTGAAATCAACTTTTGTGAGGCCTCCACAATCATTGGGTGAGAACGATAATTTACATCCAACTGTATCTGCTTCATAGCTGGATAATCCTTAGGTACATGCAGCATTATCTCCGGCTTTGAACCGCGAAAGCGATAAATAGATTGGTCATCATCTCCTACCATAAACAAATTATTCTCTGGAGCTGCCATCATTCGCAGAATGTCATACTGAATCTGGTTGATATCCTGAAACTCATCTACAAGAATATACTGATACTTTTTCTGCCATGCACTTAGAATATCTGTTCTCTCCTTGAAAAGCTCGTAGGTCAACGTAAGCATATCATCAAAATCAATCAATCGATGCTTATTTAGAAATGCTTGGTAATCCTCATAAATCTTGCGGAACACATCTTCCCCACACTGGGAGGAATAAAAATGCTCCAATGGAATACGGGAATTCTTTATCATGCTTATTTCCCCAAAAATGCCACTCATAAGTTCATTTTCATCACGATATTCCAAACCATATCTGTTTATTAATTCTCGCATAGCTTGATATTTAATTTCATCAGTTATAATATTGCTGCTATTATAGTTGTACGCTAGCTTTAGTACCATGAAAAAAATTGCATGAAAAGTCCCGAATGTAACTTTAGATACGTCCTGCATCTTGCTTTGAAAACGTAGCTTCATTTCATTCGCAGCTGCCTTAGTGAAGGTAATCACCAGAATATTAGATGGACTTACACCATACTTAAATATTAAGTTTTTTGTTCGTTCTACTAGGGTCGCAGTCTTGCCACTGCCTGGACCAGCTAAGACAAGCATCGGACCATCCCTGTGCAAAATAGCCGATGTTTGAGATTCGTTGAATTTCATGAAATACCTCAAGACAAAAGAAATGGAAAAGCATGCATAATTTCACGCATTATGCATGCCTTTTCTGTTCATATAGTTCTAAATAATCTTATTTGGATAATAATTCAATTCCCTTACGGATACGTGCAATTGATTCTTCTTTTCCAAGAAGTTCCATAAGCTCGGTTGCTCCACCTGGTGTCATCTGTTTACCAGAAACTGCAGTACGAATAGGCCACATTACATAGCCGTTTTTCACACCTTTTTCTTCTACATATTTGCAAAGTGTAGCGTAAAGTGCGTCATTTGAATAATCTTCCTGTGCTTCTAAAATTGGAAGAATATCATTCAATACTTCAAGAGATGTTTCTTCATTGGTTTTCATCTTCTTATGGGCATACATTGCGATATCGTATTCTGGTAAGGTTTCAAGAAAGTCGATATGTTCTTTGATATCTGGGAACACTTCAATACGCGTTTTTACCATAGCAGCAATTTTCTTTAAATCTAAATTTTTGCTGATTACTTCCTTGATATATGGCTCAGCCATTTCATAGAAAGCATCAAAATCCATTGCTTTGATATATTCACCGTTCATCCATTTTAATTTTACGTAGTCGAAAACAGCTGGTGATTTGCTGATTCTGGTATAATCAAAATCACGGATAAGTTCGTCTAAGGTGAAAATTTCACGGTTATCCTCTGGACTCCAGCCAAGTAAAGCTATATAGTTTACAATAGCTTCTGTCAAAAATCCCTGTTCAATCAAATCTTCGAAAGAAGAATGTCCACTTCTCTTAGAAAGCTTTTTGTGGTTTTCATCGGTAATCAGTGGCAAATGAATGTAGGTTGGTGATTCCCAGCCAAATGCATCATAAAGTCTCTGATACTTTGGTGAAGATGAAAGGTATTCGTTACCACGAACTACGTGTGTGATGTTCATAGTGTGGTCATCTACTACATTTGCAAAGTTGTAGGTTGGATATCCATCTGATTTGATGAGAATCATATCATCAAGCTCTGCATTTTCTACTGTAATATCGCCATAAAGTTCGTCATGGAAGGTCGTAGTTCCTTCATTTGGAATGTTCTGACGAATAACAAATGGCTTGCCTTCTGCAAGATTTGCTTCTACTTCTTCTTTGGAAAGAGATGTGCAGTGTTTGTCATAAACCGTAATTTCTTTGCCTTCTACTACTTCGGATTTCAAAGAAGCAAGACGTTCTTTGTCACAGAAACAGTAGTAAGCTTCGCCTTTATCTACCAATTCTTTTGCATATTTCATGTAGATACCCGTTGCCATACGTTCACTCTGTACATATGGACCGAAACCACCATCCTTGTCTGGACCTTCATCATGTACAAGGCCTGTTTTTTCCATAGTTCTGTAGATGATTTCTACAGCGCCTTCTACATAACGTTCCTGGTCTGTATCTTCAATACGGAGCATAAATTCTCCACCTGCGTGTTTTGCAATTAAAAATTCATATAATGCAGAACGCAAGTTACCTACGTGCATTCTACCGGTTGGACTTGGTGCAAATCTTGTTCTAACTTTGCTCATTTTATCTCTCCTCTTGTATATGATTGTGCTATGCACAACTTCTATAAATATAAAAAGTAGGTTGCAACCTACTAATTCAGTCGCAACCCACATTATATACTAGATTGCAAAATTAAGCAATCTACATTTTCTACTTGTCAAAGGATGGGTTATATGCATAGAAATTCTTGCTATCTAACTGATCCTGATACATTCTTAAGCCTTCGCCAAATCTCTGATAGTGAACAATTTCTCTTTGACGAAGGAATTTGATAGGGTCTGCCACCTCCTGGTCTTTTACAAGTCGCAGAATGTTGTCATACGTAGTACGAGCCTTCTGTTCTGCTGCTAAGTCCTCATGCAAATCAGTAAGTGGGTCACCCTTACTCTGGAACTGGTTAGCATTGAATGGAACACCACCGGCAGCCTGAGGCCAAATACCACCTGTGTGGTCAATATAATACGCACCAAGACCAGATTCTTTTAGTTCTTCAGCACTACACCCCTTCGTCAGCTGACGAATAATCGTAGCAACCATCTCCATATGCGCCAGTTCCTCTGTGCCTATGTCAGTCAAAAGTCCAGCAACCTTTTTATTATCCATAGAATATCTCTGTGATAAATATCTCAAGGAAGCTCCAATTTCACCATCCGGACCACCATACTGGCTGGCTATAAATTTTGCCATGGCTGGATTTGGTCTTGTAATGTTAATCGGGTATTGTAATTTTCTTTCATATATCCACATACTATCTTACTCCTTCCCATGGTAATGGTGTTTCTGCCCAAGCCCAATGATCTGTATCTGTTGCAGAAGTTGCAGTCAATGGACCATAGACATCTTCATATTCTCTTTTCGCCTCTTTGTATTTTTTAACTGCATCCTTGTAGTATGCCAATGCTTCTTCATCACATGGATGAGTGTCTAGATATAGCTGCATATCTACCACTACAAAGCAAAGCGCCTGTACCCATTCCAACATTTGCTTTCTATTCATCATCGCATCCCCCTTCTACCATAGAACGGTTTCTCTAATTCTGGAAATATTGTTCCCGCATGAAGTCCCTGCATCGGTTCATAGGTACATTCAAAATTCTGCCAAGGTACATAGGCCATTGCTAAAGCCATGCCAGCACACATATCTCTTGTACGTACAACATCATCACATGGTTCAGAATTTTCTTGACAGTTACAGTCCCTAACGACATCTGAAACGCAATAGTTTCTGGAATTCATCTGATTTCTAGACATTCGCACATCTCTGGAGCTACCAGAATATCTGCTACTGTTTGTATAATTTCCCATACATATTTCTCCTATTATCTTAATACAATATAAGATATGCAAAACAAAAGAGAATGCCACATATTAGCATTCTCTTTTATAATACTCCTTTATTCAGTTCATCCACGCGTTGCATAATCTCGCGAATCTTTTCGGATTTTTTTCCCATGAAGTCACAATATATGTCTGCCTCATCCCGCATATGCTGAATAGCTCTCAGATTATAATCTATCTGCTCACGCAAAGCTCTGCGACGCGAAAAATAATTGTGCTTTAACTCTACCATGGCTTTTGGGTCAACAATTGCATTGGCATAATTCACCCATATGCTAGAATCGTAGAGATTTAACCCTCTCATAATTTGAAGTAAGCGATCGTTAAAATATTCCAAATCTTCATTTATCTTCTTGAATTTCTCTCGTTCCTTGCTTATCTCATTATACTGCTCATAGTTATAGGTCAGTTCTCTAGAATTGTTGACATGAAAACGATTACAGGTATAGTCTACCGCGTTTTTTACATTAACATACTTGATTTTGACACGATTTTCCAAGGCAATCGCATAGTTTTGATTGACATCACATTTCTTGATATCCTTTGCACATTCTTGCATACGAATCACAATATAAGATGCCGTCAGTGTAGCCATAAATGCTACAATGATAATCGGTAGTGAACCCCATTCTATGATAAAAGACAAAACAACCACAAAAAATGCTGCTAGTCCAAGACCAAGCATAGAAAGCTTTGCCATACGCTGCAGCTGTTCCTGCTCCTTTTGTCTTTCCTGCCTCATAATACTCCATTCAACTTTTTCTGCGGCAAGACGATTCAAGTCACGCTTAATTGTATCAAGATATTTTTCATTGTCCATCAGTCGACGCACAATGCCAGGAATCTCTTCCTCCAGCTCCTGCATCTGCTGAAAGGTTTCATCCGAAATTTTCTGCTCCACATTCAGATAATCATTTCTGGCACCGACAAGCTTGGACACATTAGTCGCCACATCCACAAGCATAGACTTCTGCTCTCCAGCCAGTTCTTCTACAATCTGAATATCGCATAAATACTCGCTTACTCTTTTATATTCCTGACGGATATCCTCCATTTCTCTGGAAACATCAATCATCTGCTCACACAGGCTATAGACATAATCCTCTGAAGTTTTCTCATCCCTGATTTCTACAGGAGTAATATCTTTCGCTTCAAGCTGTTCTCTTTCTATTCTTTTTTTTCTTCCAAACAACCGTTCAAATAAAGACATACTTAAATCCTACAAATTTTTCTATATTCTTCCTTCCATTGGAAAAGTATCCTGGAAAGTGATTTATGGTGCTCACTCTTTTGTCCATTCCCAATCATAATGGATAGCGACTCTAATTTCCTATCAAACAGCTCAAGTTCTTCACTGTCCTTCGCCTGACGAAGCTCGTTGTAAATTTCATGTATCAATGCTTCCGTCGGACGATACTGCTCTACGGCATTTAAAAATCCCACTTCATCCTGATGACATTTATACGCCATAAGACATTCCTTTAAAGATTCCACATTGTTATTCATGCAAAATGCCTTTTCATAACAATGAATAGCTTCCTTAAATAGAAACAATCTGGCATAGGCGGTACCTAAATTGTGCCAAATACTCCCCAAAAGCTCCTTGCTCTGCTCTCCAGCCTCATTGGAATCCAAAAGGGTTTTGTATTCATAAATACTGCTTAAGTATTTTTCTTTTTCCATCAAACGATCTGCACGCACCTTGCTACATTCAAAATCGGATTTCTCCTCCATTTCCCGGATAATATGCATAATTTCCTTTATAGCATCCTTGGAGGAATATCCACATTCCACTAAAATTGTCAGTACAAATTCCGACAATCGACCATCCATACGCATAATATCGCGGAGACGCTCAGCCAATTTTAAGTTTTTTACTTCCTTGCCAATCCAGTTACAAAGCTCCTCATTCATGAAATCCTTTTCCAGAAGATAGGTGTTGTTTTCGATGTAATAACACAATTCCTCCAGAGAATACACATTCCATGAAATTCCCTCAATATAATATGGCAAGGCTGCTATCGGTTCATTACATATTAAAATTTCGCCCATATAGCCTCCACATTTATTTACATAGTCATAGTATATTTCCAAATCTTATCTGTACTTCGGAAGATTTCTCCAAAACCCAAATCACGAATCCGCACTTCGATTTTCTCATCAGAGACTGGTGTAGCAGTGATACGAAGTCGTGTTGTTCGGTCTGGTCTTTCTGGTAAATCTGTTAGTTCCAGAGTTTCAATCACTGCTTCTCTACTGTTTGGCAACTGTTTCCAAAAATCAATCTCACCATCTCCAGCAAGAATCACTTCACATTCCCCTTTTGTTTCAAACCAGTTTTTACCCGCACTGATTAGGGTATAAAATGCAAGATTGCCACGGCTACGTACCTTAAGACTCAGGTTAAACTTCATTTCATTTTCACCCATGTAAATATAATTCCAACCTTCTGCATGGTCACGGATAAATCCCGCATAGCAGGCGCCCTTGCAGTAAAGGTTGTTGCCCATAAATACACGTCGTTGGCGACAAAGATAGGTAAGTGAATGCTTTAACCAGTCTCCTTCAAATCCGTCTCCCACTAAAAATGCAGAGGAAACAATTTGACTTTCAAATGCTTTTTGCAATATCACTAAAAATTCATCATCCTTTTCCTCATCCACGGGATAACGAATACTTTCTTTAATAGAAATGACTTGTGGCTTGGTTTTGGTATTGCGTTTTAGTCCATAGTAATGCAGGCTGTTTCCTTCACACTCAAACAAATATACATCATGAATCCACAATTCCGATGGTTGACTAAGTGTAAAATAATAAAAGCTCTCCTTATGGTCGACTACCATAAACTGTTCTGGCAAAAGTCCCAGCTTTGGTGCTATTTTCCAGAACACCTCCATATTTTCTCGGGAAAGACGTTCTACAGAAAGAATTACCTTGTCATAGCCTGTCACATTCCCCAGCTTCAATGGTAGATCCATGAGTTTCTTTAAATACAGCGCCAACAACTCCCATGCCTCATAGCAGTCCTCTTCGATACGGATGTTTTCACCATTCACTGCGCGTTTGAGGAGAGAATCCACGCATATGACCTCCGAAGTTTTTGCCATTTTTCTGGCATCCTCCCCATAGAACCACTGTCCCAAATTCCGGCGCTTAGCTAAAAGTGTTGGAATCTGATAGATTTCACTGCCTGCAATGGTACTTACCGTTTCCGGCTCCTTCATATTCAGTTGGTAGTAGCTTATCATAGCGTATCTGTCATTTAAATCGATACCTAGATAAACAGATTCTCTCTTTGTTTCCATGCTACCCTCTGTGTCTATAACAGCTTGAATACCCTCTGCGTAACCTCTTCATATTCTGCATACTGCTTCATGGCACGATACAACTCGTCATCCTCCTGCAACGTGTTTGAAATCAGCATTTGGTTCAACAGATTGTATCTGCTGTCATCATTTTTATTGTATACATCGTTGTTTACAACGCGATTGCTCTCCGTAACCTCTACTTCATTTTGATGTTCTTCACTTATGTAATACTGGATAGTTTCTCCAAAGAACATCACAAAGTCTTTCACGAAAATACCTCCATATACATCTAACATATCTTCTTTTATAAAGTCATCTCCATCCTCGTCACGACTGTAATGAAGCACCACATGGCTGTGAGGATTTGCACGATACTCCAAGAATACCTTGTCATACAGATGATATTTCAGCACTAGGTCCGGATGGAGCTTCTTGTAAAATGCAAAATACATATTTCGTCTGGTGTATTCTGCTAGCAATTCATCCTCGATTGTCAGCTGACGTTCACTAATATTGGAAATTTCTGTATAATGCTTCAGAAGTGTCAGCTTACATGCATCATTTAACTCCAAATTATAGATGTATCTGGCTTCGATTAATTCAAAAATATCATTCTGTATATGCTCATTGTCCACAAAATAGCGATGAGCACAAGTCGAAATATATGCCAGAGTGATAAAATCCTTGCCACCAGCTTCATAGAAATAGGCAAATACAGGCATCGCCTCCAATACCATATTGTCTGCATACATCATCTGTACCAGAATACGTTCAGAAATATCAAATCGATTGATATCATATGTATCCGCTACTTTCCAGATATCCAGCATAGTTTTCGTTGGACCATTATAATGCTGACATAAGTAATTTAAAAGCTTTTGGTTGTATTTTTTTGCACGAAATGTCTCAATTGCCATCGTCGTGACATATTCATCCTCTTCATTCTCCAACCGGTCAATTAGATAGCTTACCAAAGCCAGCTTAGATGCAGAATCAATCTGATCCATACCATACTCTACAACCTTTTCATATGCAAAATCAAAGAGATGGTTGTCCACCAAAAGCTTCATCGCAAACCTTCTAGTAGTTTCCTCCAGCTTGGAATAATCGGCCTTTGTCAAATATTCTTCTATCATGCCATCATAGGTATTCATCTGGTAAAAGCGAAGAATTTCCGGCAACATACGTGCCTTGTATCTACCACTAATCACTTCTGAGAACATGAGTGGTTTGAAATGTTCTTTATCCTCTGTTGCAAAAGTTAGATAGTTTTGCTTTGTGTCAAAATAAGAAATCAAATATGGCAGCTGATATGGCGCCAGCTCGAGACACTTCGTCAGGTATTTCTGTGCATCCATAAGATTCTGAATCTGATATGGAATACTTTCAGAATAACGCTGCCCCTTATCATCCTCAAACACAATTACATATTCCTGTGAATAAAGCTGAAAATATGCCACATTATCCACAATTGGAACAATTTGTGGTTTCTTCATCTGACGCTGATAAACGATAGCCCGTACTATTTTTTCATCATATACCGCCACCTTGTGCGTGAAAATGATATGAGAAAGAGCCTTTGCAAGCTCCTCATTTATCGCAGCTAAATCCAGCACATCATCATAAACCACCGCCAGATTGTCATCCATATGTCCTTTTAGAATCTGCTCTATCGCAAACCTGCCCATTGAACGACGATAGTGCTGATACACCTCTGGATTTGTGGTCTTCGATGCAATAATATTGTTGTATAACACTGCCATTTTCTTGTATGGCAGACCACTTTCATACTGAAAATACATCTGTATAACCTTTGGAACAGGCACAATTTTACGCTCATCCATAGACAACAAATATGCCTCATAAAGGCTTGTGATACGAAGCTCAAGTTCAATACCCATTTCAAACCATTTGTGGTATTGGTAATCAAACTGCTGTCCTTTAATCAAATAGCTACAGATAATCCCTACATATTCTGGTTTTGGATTTACTTCATAAGCCGCACACATCAAGTCATATAATATCGTACTAAAGGCTTTTTCTGTCTCCATAATTTGGAAAATCTGTATAGCAATATCCTTGCTAAGAGCACGATGACGCACTGCCCAACGTAAAACACGCAATTCAAAGCGTCCCAGCCTTGTCAAGAGATATGGCTCCTGCCAAATCAGGTAAAAAGCCTCCACATACAAATATGGAGAAGAACAACCCTTCATAACCCAGTATTCAATAGCTTTAAGCTTTAATGCATTGTTATCAACATATTCCTCCTGCAAAAAGGTAAGTACCCAGAACAGCATGACAGAGTCTGGATTCTCATGGAAAATACCTTCGATTTCCTTGGTGAGCCGTTCTACATAATTTGGCTCCCGCTCAATCAAAGTCAGTATATACAAATAATATCCCCATACTGGGTGCTTTTTGTCATTCCATTCCCGTTTGAAATCGTCCAGTAACCACTCTGCTTCTTGCTTCTGACGATTGATAATGAGACACTGGGCTTTCATAAGCTGATACATGGGCTCCTCTGGTTCGATTCCATGGAGACGATTTAACAGTGCAATGGTTTCTTTTGCCCATACACCAGTAACGATTCGCTTCAAACGATATGCCTGATACAGCTCCATAACCCCAGCTAGACATTCTTTTCTCTGAATACTGTCTGATGGTTTGGTATTTTCATTTTCCTCAGAAGCATTCACTTCTACTTCAATCATGATAGATTCATAAACCGAAGCAAGCTCAATTTTGCCAAAATTGTTGCCACCATGAAAATATTCCGGATCAATGTAAACCTGTAAATTATATATACTTCCGATAAAATCCTCGGAACGAACTTTCTTTTTTTCTATTTGGATAAATTCTGCATCCGAAGAAGCGGAAATTTCCAGATAACCCCAATGTTCCTTTTTGATTTCTATGGTTTGCATGGTCTTTTCGGTAATGCCCGAAAGCTGAATTTTCTGCTTATCTACAGTAAATGAGATTTTCTCTTTTTTACGAATTCCGATTAAGAATTCTTCCATATTCTGATTGGAAGGCTTCGCATCAATAATCCCGCGATAAATCATGCTTTCCTTTAGTTCATTGGCTTTGATAATATTGGAAAAGCTCTTGTGATAAAACAACTGGAAAGCTTCACTCCAGTTTGCCTTTGCGAGACATGAAAAGTCATAAAGACTCTTCACTGGTCCGATGGAGGTCTCTGTGTATTTTTTAGAAATGGACGCACAAAAAGAAAGACTGATTTCATTTTGTTCACATACGATGACAAAATCTCCCCTTTCGGTCAGTCCTTCATTTAAACCATAGCTATGAAATTGATAACGAACCCGAACCTTCTCACCTTCAAAGTGAGGGGTAAGCACTTCCATTCTTGGATTGGTAGAGTATACCAAGCCGCGAAGCTTGGTATAGCTAGAGTTCTCTATAGAAAACTCACCCTCATAGTTCTCTCCTTCTGTGACAGAAAATGCGATTTCCTCTTCCGAAATAATGAGCTCTGGTTTCGCGTATTCGAATTTGCCTCTGGCTAGTTGCTTAATTCTCTTACGCACGTATTTCACCCGCTTTTCTTGCATATCTACATAATTGAAATAATTATATACTATTTTTTATAATTTCACAAGACTGCAAGTCCTTACTTGTTAGATAAATACTCATGAATTCCCGCAGCAGCAGCTTTACCAGCACCCATCGCTAAGATAACTGTTGCAGCACCTGTAACTGCATCACCGCCAGCATAAACGCCTTCTTTTGATGTAGCACCAGTTTCTTCTTCTGCTACGATACACTGCCATTTATTGATATCCAAGCCTTCTGTGGTAGAAGAAATCAGTGGGTTTGGTGATGTACCGAGTGACATGATTACGGTATCGCATTCAATTTCGTATTCAGATCCAGGTACTTCTACTGGACGACGACGGCCAGATGCGTCTGGTTCGCCAAGTTCCATTTTGATAATCTTTATTCCCTTTACCCATCCATTTTCATCTACTAGGATTTCCATTGGATTCTGGAGAAGGTCGAAAATAACACCTTCTTCTTTTGCATGATGTACTTCTTCTACTCGTGCAGGAAGCTCTGCTTCACTACGACGGTAAACGATATGTGTTTCTGCGCCAAGACGAAGTGCTGTACGAGCAGCGTCCATAGCTACGTTACCACCACCAACAACTACTACTTTCTTTCCACGGCTGATAGGTGTTTCATAGCCTTCCTGGAAAGCTTTCATAAGGTTGTTTCTTGTAAGGTATTCGTTTGCAGAGAATACGCCGTTTGCCTGTTCTCCTGGGATACCCATGAATTTTGGAAGACCTGCACCAGAACCGATAAATACAGCTTCGAAGCCTTCGTCTTCGATTAATTCGTCGATAGTAATTGATTTACCGATAACTACGTTGGTTTCAATCTTAACACCAAGTGCTTTTACATTTTCCACTTCCGCAGCTACTACCTTGTCCTTCGGAAGACGGAACTCTGGAATACCATAGACAAGTACGCCACCTGCCGCATGTAATGCTTCAAAAATAGTTACTTCGTAGCCAAGTTTTGCCAAGTCACCAGCACAGGTAAGACCTGCAGGACCGGAACCTATTACAGCTACTTTATGTCCATTTGTGCTTTCAGCCTTTTTCGGTTTGATACCGTTTTCTCTCGCCCAGTCAGCTACGAAACGTTCCAACTTACCGATAGAAACTGGGTCACCCTTGAAGCCTCTGATACATTTTCCTTCACACTGGCTTTCCTGTGGGCAAACACGACCACAAACTGCTGGAAGTGCAGATGATTCGGAGATAGTCTGATATGCTTCTTCAAATTCATTATTTTTTACATGTTCAATGAATGCTGGGATATCGATAGAAACCGGACATCCTTTTACACACATTGCATTTTTACAATTTAAGCAACGAGATGCTTCTGCTACTGCTTCTTCTGCGTCGTATCCGTAACATACCTCTTCAAAGTTTTTTGCTCGAACTTCTGCTTCCTGTTCACGAACAGGCACTCTCTTTAATACGTCCATTATTCGTCACCTCCGCAATGTCCACATCCGCCATGATGTGTATCTCCTTCTTCGTAAGCAAGCTTCGCACGACCTTCTGCAGTCTTATACTGAGTCTGTCTAGCCATAGCCTGATCAAAGTCTACCAAATGTCCGTCAAATTCTGGTCCATCAACGCATGCGAATTTTACTTCTCCGCCAACCATAAGACGACAAGCACCACACATACCAGTTCCATCTACCATAATAGGGTTCATCGAAACAATAGTTGGGATTTCAAGCTTCTTGGTAAGCAAGCTAACAAATTTCATCATAATCATTGGTCCAATAGCTACACACTGGTCATATGTTTTGCCTTCCGCATAAAGAGCTTCGAGCTGTGCACAACCATTTCCGTGGAAACCATAGCTCCCGTCATCTGTGGCAACGTATACATTTTTAGCAACAGCTTTCATTTCATCGATGTAGAATAAAAGGTCCTTTGTACGGCATCCCATGATAACATCTACATCTACGCCATGTTCATGAAGCCATTTTACCTGTGGATATACTGGAGCGATACCAAGACCACCTGCTACAAAAAGAATCTTTTTCTGTTTGGTTTCTGCCAAATGCTTTTCTTCACAGAGCTCTGATGCACATCCTAAAGGTCCAACGAAATCCATCAGTTCGTCTCCCTCACTTAAATCCATCATACGCATGGTTCCAGCACCGATGGTCTGAACTACAATAGTAACAGTCTCTGCATCTCTATCATAATCACAGATAGTAAGTGGAATACGTTCTCCGATTTCATCTGTTTTAGCAATAATAAACTGTCCTGGCAAACACTTTTTTGCAACCATAGGCGCTTTTACTTCCATAAGTACGATCTGGTCAGCCAGTACTTCTTTTCGAACAATTGGATACATTCTACATTCCTCCTTTTGTAGTGCATGATTTATAATTTTTAAAAACCTCGAAATATAATTCAATTTCGAGGTTTTATAGTTACTTAATTACTTCTGCAATCGTAATATTTCGATAGTTCGGATCCTTATGTAAGAATATTAATTCCTTTCCAATGATGAGTACTGGACGCAATGGGTAATCAGATATATTTTTCACCACAACGCCTTGTGCACCATTGGATAAGCGAACCCTGATTCCAATTGGATATGGTGCCACCACCTGAAGCAAAGCTCTCAAGCATTCCATATCTAATTCTGCATTCACAGACATATACTCAATGGCTTCTGCCTGATACATAGAAGCACCCTCATATGGATTCATATTTACTAAATTATCGTATACATTGGCACAGGCAACGATACGTGCTGAACGCACAATTTTTTCACCCTGTAAACCAGATGGATAACCACTTCCATTTATCTTTTCATGATGCTGCCATACCGCGTAAAGCGTAGAAACTGAATAATTATGCTTCTGTAAAAAACGAAACATCTTTTCAGAATGCTGACGTATCATATTTTTTTCGCTTTCTGTTAGTCCTTTTTTATTAATTAGACTATCAGCAAACCAAGCCTTACCAATATCGTGGTAAATGGCACCTAGAGCTATATCCATGATTTCTAGCTTATTCATGCCTAATTTTATCGCCATTCCAATAGCAAGAAAACACACATTAATAGAATGATAATAAAGCCAAGTAGACATATTTCTGGAATCTTCTAATTCAAAAAGCAATTGTCCTTCAGCTTCTGCTTTTACTAATATATCTATAATGTCCTCTAACATATCATGCAAATGCTTCTTATCCGTCATAAACTGATTATCAAAGAAATCCTGTTGGATAGCTTTGTTTTGATAAATATTTCGCACAAGATTCATCAGTTGTAGCTGTGTTAAATCTTCAATCAATGGTTCTGGAATCGGAATACTCTCTCTACGCTCCTCATCAACGTTATTGATATATACCCCCTTATAACCATTCTGACTAATGACACGTATAGCAGTTTCTGTTAACTCTTTGTCCGCCTTTAATAAAATACGACTATGTTCGTCATATAAAGGCTTAGCCGTCAAATCCCCTGGCTTTAAATTCTCAGTCCTCACATATTCAATCATACTTTACCCTCTCCGTAAAAAATATACACTGTTCTATTATAACTTAAGATATCAAATAATTTCAAGATTTTATTTCCAAAAATATCATAAAATTCCTTAGGATAATAAAATTCTATCATTATCTAATACTTTTTTTGCTTTTTTCTGGAATTTTAGCAATAAATCTTCCACAGATAAACCTAATCTTTCATCCCCTTCTATATCTAAAACGATGTTGCCACTGTCCATCATAAGAGTACGATTCCCAAGCTCAAGTGCCTGCTTCATATTGTGTGTAATCATAAGACATGTAATGCCACGCTCAGCCACGATATCCTTCGTAAGCTGTAATACTTTCTCTGCTGTAGCTGGATCAAGAGCTGCTGTGTGTTCATCCAAGAGTAAAATCTTTGGTGTCACAAAGGTTGCCATAAGAAGCGTTAGAGACTGGCGCTGTCCACCAGACAAAAGACCTACCGGCTGCTTCATCCTATCCTCCAAGCCCATGCCAAGTAGCGAAAGCTGCTCGCGGAATTTCTCTTTATCCTTGTTGTTGATTCGACTAAAGTAAGCGTTCTTGGACTTGGAAGAACGAAGGTAAGCTAACGCCACATTTTCTTCTATCGTCATGTGGGGCGCAGTACCACGAAGCGGATCTTGGAACAGGTGTCCAATTACACGGCTTCTCTGATACTCCTTCAGGTATGTGATATCTTCTCCATCCAGCATGACAAGTCCACGGTCAATGAAAAAAGACCCTGTGATTGCATTAAAAAGTGTAGACTTTCCCGCACCATTGCTGCCAATAATTGTAGCAAAGTCGCCCTTTTTCAAGGTGAGATTCACCTGATTTAATGCACATTTTTCATTTACTGTACCAGGATTGAAGGTCTTAGTAAGGTTTTTTAATACAAGCATATTTTCTGACATTACTTAACCTCCTTTTCCTGCTCTAATAATTCTTTGATATAAGCCTGATTCTCTGCCATAGAACTCTTCTTGCTCTTGGCAAATTGCCACTGCTGCTTTAAATATGGAAAGGCAATTGCCACTGCTACGATAATCGCTGATACTAGCTTTAAGCTCTCTGCTGGCACATCCAGACGAAGGGCTATAGCCACGATAAAACGATACAGACAACTACCTAAAACAACACCCACAATACGTTTTTTGATGCTACCCTTTCCCATAATGGTTTCACCAATAATCAGACTCGCAAGAGCAATGGTTACCATACCAGTACCTAAGTTAATGTCACAGGATTTATTGTACTGAGCCAGTAAACCTCCAGAAAGTCCAGTCAAAGCATTTGCAACACAAAGACCGATGGTAATCATCAGCTTGGTATTGATACTGGAAGCGCGGACCATGTCTGGATTATCTCCTGTAGCACGAATAGAAAGTCCTAAACGTGTATTTAGAAAGAGTCCGATTAGTATGGCAACTACTACAACAATGACAGCTACGAGGATTAGCTTATACCATGTACTATGAATTACCTCTTTTCCCCATGTAAAAATGCTTTCCACACCAAATAGATTAACGTTTGAAGCAAAGCCCATAACTACAATATTTACTGTGTAAAGTCCAGTATTCACAATAATCCCCGCCAGAATAGAAGGCACTCCCATTTTTGTCTGAAGAAATGCTGTCACAAAGCCAGAGCATACACCTGCCAGCATGGCCGCAAATAATCCGAAAATTGGATGACCTGCTATCGTAAACATGGCACATACGGCACAACCAAGAGTAAAGCAACCATCTGTAGACAAGTCTGCAATATCCAATATGGAAAAAGATATAAACAGCGCCAATGCTACTAGAGAGTATATAAAACCCAACTCCAAGGCACTCTGTACTATTGAAACGGTAATAATAGAACCCATAATATATGTCTCCTTTTATATAAATAACAGTTCAGCCCTCGCCATTGGCAAAGGCTGTAGTATTATTAGAATTCTTGACCTGTCTGGATTTCTTTTAATTTATCACAATAATCCTCAAAAATAGAATAATCAATATCTAATGCTTTCGCAGTGTCGGTATTTACAGTAAGGATACCTTCGTCCAATTTACGAATTGGTGTAGTTGCTGGATCTGCAGCATTGATTACAATGTCGATAAGCATATTTGCAGTGAGTATTCCAAGGTTTTCATAGTTGACACCATATCCTAAAAGTGCACCATTAAGTGCAAAAGAATCAGCACCTGTGTAATGCGGAATACCAGCATCTACAAATTTTTCATAAATCGCTAATTCTGCTGTCATAACTGTATTATCCTGTGGTGTAAAAATAACATCTACCCCATCTGCTACAAGCGCATCTGCTGCTGTCTGTACCTCACTTACGTTGGTACCTGTTTTCTTTACCACTTCAAGGTTGTGCTCTTTACAATAAGCCTCTGCATCTGCAATAGAAACTAAAGATGATGACTGTCCATTGTCATAAAGCAAACCAACTTTTTTGAGTTCTGGATTCTGTAAAAGCATAAGATTGAAAATTGCTTCTGTATCGATTCCATCAGACACACCTGTTACATTAGCCCCTGGCTTGTTAGCATCTGCTACTAATCCGTCTTCTACCGGATTAGAAACTGCTGAAAAAATAACTGGAATCTCTGTATCTTCAGTTGCAGCCTGTAATAATACTGCCGCTGGAGTCGCGATAGGAACAACTGCATCTACTTCATCTGCCACCACATCTGCAGCAATCTGATTAAGTACTGCACTATCTGCCTGACCATTATATTTTTCAATCTCAAAATTTACACCTAATTCTGCTTCTTTTGCTTCTAACTGTGCCACGATGGCATCTTCAATCTGATTAAGCGAAGCATCGTCAACGTATTTTACGATGGCTATCTTGTAGGTAACATCTGCATCGCCACCTGTAGCTGTGCCGCCACATGCAGTAAGAAATGTTGCTACTGTTAATAAAGCTGCTGTAATTAGTGTTTGAATTGATTTTTTCATGAAAATGTCCTCCTCTTTGCTTTGTTTTCGTTGAGAATATCCTAGCAAATAAAAAAAGCCGTCCCAGACCTAGAGTACTCTAGGTTTGAGACGGTAAATATTTCTATTAACCGCGGTGCCACTCAAATTGACGTAAACGCCCACTCTACTCATGTACTATCATACACGCCGACTTGATAACGGGTTCGGTTCCCGGTGCTCCCTACTAATGTTCAAGCGCACCCTCAAAAGTCCATTCAGCAAAAATATCCATACCGCAATCCCACCATCTGCGGCTCTCTGTGATTTCAAGTAAATGCTTACTACTCTTTCTCAACGGTTTTTCATGTTAGTGATAGTTTATTACAAGAAGGCTTGTCTTGTCAATATAACTTTATATTGTAGTTTGGAATAGAAGCTATAACTAAATTTTATACATTCTCCACTTGCGCAATAATACTGTTATATAAGCACTATTCTTTCGTTTTCTTAGCAACAACCTGTACTTCCTTCAACACAGTATTTCTTCGCTTTTTGCTAAAAATCATACAGATGATACGGTAAATCCATGCAACTGGCACCAACCATTTGTGTTTATAGAAAAATGGATAATAGTCTTTATAGACCTCTATATCAAAAAAGATTCTGTTCCACATATAACGAAATCTTGAACTGCTTCCAGTCTTTTTTTTAAATTTTCCTATCTTATTCTTTATATCGCGCTCGGTAGTTCCATAGACTCCTGAGGTCAAAAAATACTCCAGCATCTCATTTTCTTTCTCTGATAAAAGCTGGCAGATATCGTTCTCTTGAGTCTCCAGTATATCCTTGGAAAACACCTTTTTGGCAAGCTTTCTTCCCTGCTCTTCAAATTCCGATATTCCAAGTGCCTCACATTCCTTTTGAATATAAGAAAAATCAAGATTATCTTCTTTTTCATTCAAATAAATGTAGACATCTAGGAGTGAGCGCAGTCCTGTTCCTCCACCACTATAATGCTTATATTCATGACTAAGTATATATACATAAAAGTCTTCATCTGTAAAATGATAGCCATACTCAGAGCCTTCATTCTGAATCAGACGCTCTTTCACATCCGCGTAGTAAACAGACCATTCTCCATGTCCAGAACCATATAAGGCTCTGTGTAGTTCAAAATTATACACTGGTGGTTTGATGTACTCATCCACATTCCCTACCTTGACCGTCTTTGCTTCATATCCATTATCTTCCATGTAAGACTTCATAACATCTGCATACTCACGGTCAAACAGAATATCATTATCGGACATCTGGCGCATTCCAATGGCAGGATAGAATTCCTTTAAAATCACTCCTTTTAAGGGCATATACCAAATACCCTTATTCTCCATAAAGGCTAGTATTTTGGTTCTTTCCGCATCAAACAAAATATTCTTGCGAATTGCCTTGGATATATCATCCTCCCATCCCTTTGCAAGGCTTACTCCAGCATTTTTCAAGGTCATACCTACAAGGGCTTCTAAAGAGTGAAAACAGCTTACCTTATATAATTCTTCCAAATCGAGACTCTCTAATCTCTTCTGCTTCGGCAAAGTCTGATGAATACCACAGGTAGATATATATAACATATCGTAAAGTGTTTTGCTCATAAAATGATTTCTCCTACATATCAAATACTATTTCACCATTTGAAAAACAGAATTGTCTATTGCAAATGTCAAGTGCGGCGCTTCTGTGCGTAACAATCAACACTGTTTTATCTGTCAACTGCTTCATTTTTTCTAGGAATTTCTTTTCCGTTTGTTCATCAAGTGCACTTGTTGCTTCATCAAGAATCAGAATAGGCGCATCTGCATACAAGGCTCGCGCAATGGCTATTCTTTGCATCTGTCCTTCTGATAATCCAGCACCCTTTTCACCAAGCAGGGTTTCTACGCCTTCTGGTAGCTCCCATACAAAATCGGCACATGCCAGCTCCAAAGCCTTTTCAATTGTCATAGAGCCATTTGATGTTGTTTGATTATCAAAGGTAATAACCTCTCTTATCGTTCCCCCCATCAAATAATTTCCTTGTGGGACATAGGCAAATAGTTTTCTCCATTCTTTTATCGGTAATATCTGGTCATCAGTCGTTCGTATGTGAATAGTTCCAGCATCTGGATTATAAACACCCATAAGCAGCTTTAAAAGTGTTGATTTGCCACATCCTGACAAACCAGTAAATGCGATATAATCTCCTTTATTTATAGATAAATCAATATTTTCCAATATCAGACTATTGTTAGGCTCAGACTGGTAAGAAAAAGAGACCTGTTCAAAGTCAATTTTTTTCATCTGTGCGTGATATAATTGCTTGGTCTCTTCAATTGATTTCACAGCGTAAATATCTGCTTCTTGGTATGCTTCCACTTCCATCAATCTTTCTGCACTAGCAAGCATGGAATAATATCTAGGCACATAGCCGCTTATACCAGCGAGAGGTGTTTGCAGCTGTCCAATGAGCTGTGTAATAGCGGTTAGTGTTCCGTAGCTGATACTACCAACCAGAATTCCATATCCACAATAGCCCACTCCTACCAAATACATGCCATTCATCGCAGCAGAAAATCCTGTATTACACAGATTAGATATAATTCCTTTTTTTATCCTAGCTTTTTTATGTTCTTCAAGTCCTACATCCGCCCCCTGCATTGCCGTTTCCTCGGCACCAAAGGTTCGAAGGATGAGCATACTGCTGATTCTTTCCTGAAAGTAAACTCTAAGCAATCCATCTTTTTCTTGCATTCGTTTATGATAAAGCTTCAGATATTTACGAAATATAATAGTAACTAAGAGAAAAAGAATTCCGCAAGGAATCATTATGCACGCAAGCAGTGGCTGAAGTAAAAATATCATAACCAACGCACCACCCATTTTTACAGCCATTCCTATTGCACCTGGCAATATATCTGTCATGCCATTGGCACAAACGGCTGTATCTGAAGTAATTCGATTCATCCATTCTTCCGAATGGATTGCAGTAACCTGGGCATAATCCTTTAGCAATAAGGAATGAAATAAATTCTTTTTCAGTGTATTCTCCAGACCACTTCTTGTAGCTTCTCCCAAATATCTTAATGCAACGCGCAATACCAAGAGCACTACAATCACCATTGCAAATAGAGCCAGTCCTACAAAAAATCCGTGGCGGTTCTTCGCCACGGCGGCATCAATCACATCTTTCATGATAAGGGCATAACAAACAGACCCTCCACTAACTATAGTCTGAAGGAACACCAACATTAATATATGATATTTCTGCCTGCCCACAGCCTTTCTCAGCCACTGAAATGCCTTATTTTCTGTCATATTATTTTCCTTTTATAATTGCTCGTAACTTCATTTTTAGCTTCATCATAAGTCTACGTAGAGGATATAACTTGTACCATAGCACTGCATAGATGTGATAGCCTCTATGATCCACAGAATATTCCTTGCCTTTTCTTACAAAAGAAGTGAGTACACCTATAATATCCTCATCTTTAATTCCATACTCCTTATTGTAACAGTTATCCCCAAGGATTACATAATCCTTTTCACGGACCTCTACTACACGATGCAGAACATAGGATGCAGGTGGTCTTTTGTATAAAACCACGTCATATTTCTCACATCTTCCCTGCTTCTTAGAAATGGTAAACAAATCTCTCCCTTGTTTAATCATCGGAAGCATACTAACTCCCACATTGGTATAAGTAAAAGAGCCCTTTGTATCCAACATTTCCTCATACGTTGTTTTAATCATCAATGGCACCTATCTTATGTAATGTATCGATTATCTTATCTACATCTTCTGCAATCTGTTCACGAGGCGCATCATATCTTTCCAGCATTTTGTCAATGATATCCGCTTTCGTAACATCCTTCTTCAAACATTCTACAATAAAGCCAGCAGTCTGATTGCTTCTAATCATACCATTAAATGTAGAGTTTCCAGCGGTTACTGTAAAGTGCTCACCACCGCTCTCATGTGTAATAAATTCTTCCTTTAATTTCATACTGTACCTCCATTCATTCCCTCATATGATACAATTGCTGCTTCTGGATTCATATTACAGCCAAGTCGATAAAATTCCACATTTTCCAAAAGGGAATCTATTAGTTTCATTGTTTTAAGCAGCAATTCCGGATTTGCCGGACGATATATCTGCTGAAACAGTATACTATATATATCCCGAGGGTTCAACTTTTCGATATGATTATCTATATTCCTCGTCAAAACACATATTGCCTTGAGTGGAACCGCGGTATTGGTGTTAAGATTATGCTTGCCACACCAAGGAGTTCCATACACTGTCACACCATTTTCTTGCATCTCCAACAATGGCTTATCATCATTAATCATCATTGCGCGGTCTCCAAAGTGTTCTCTCCAGAGTCTAGTATGAGTGGATTTGCCCGTACCACTTTGAGCAGTAAACATATATGCCACTCCATCCACTGCAATCACCGAACCATGCATTAGTATAATATCAAAATTCAATAGCTTTTCTGCTATTTTCCGATATACTGCCAAGGTTTCCAAATATGCATCCGAAAATGCACTTACCGAGTATCCTTCTTTCTCAGCTGCTACTTCCGACTGCTCTCGCTCATAACTGATATCAGAAGCTTCTGTTCTAACAGTAAATTCCTCCGGATCATCTGTCACATACTCCCCACAATACTTCTGTAAATATTCATACATTGGCTCAATTCGAATCACTTTACCTGCCAATTTTATATGAAAGGCATTCGCCCTACCTTCTGCTGTCATTTTATTTCCTCTTTTCTATGTGAAGTAAATTAGCTCATCCTCTGGTTTTTCTGCTGGCTCAATAGAAATCGGATAAAGAACTGGACCTTTTCCCTTGTATTCCATCGCAAACTCTACGCGAATCTCTGCTGTAATGGTAATCCATGATTTGTGCGGAATCTCCTTTTCCTTTGGGTATTTACATTTGAAACCAATAAAGGTAATATCGTCCACACAACAGGTCATTGCAAAACGTCCTGGTACCATGACACCACTTTTCAGATTATCTGGATTGTATACGAGGGCAAGGAATTTAATCTTCTTACCGTGATACTTTTTATAATTATCGACTGCATCCATATACCAAATACCATAATCAGAATCCGAAAGCTCAATGATATCTTTGTCAATATCAAATGGTAATTCCTCTGGTCTTTCATCGATGCTGCCATCGGTTCTCTCGTAAACAATCTGCGCTTTGCGGTTTACCGTTTTGATAAGACGTCGAAGCTTACCCCTATCTGTATTGTCATCGGTCCGGTTGAAAATAACCACATCTGCTTCAAATACCTGTTCCTGCATCATGGCACGCATATTGTTCCAATAGCTTTCAAAGGTAGTTGAATCAACTGTTGCCAGTGACTGTACCATTACCCAGCCTTTTGGAAGATTTGCTTCCAGCATTTTGGAGACCTCCCAAGTACCATTGTATTCGATGAATACCTGTTCTGGTATATACTGCTCATTGATTTCTTGTAATTTTGCATCTGTGAAATCTTCTTCTTTTTCGATTGTTACCAAGGAGAAGTTTACATCCTTCAGCTTGTCCAAATTATATTCTACATCTCCATCCTCACACATAATGACAATACCATTGCCACCTTCTGCAAAGTTATTTTCAAACAATGTCTCCTGAACAAGAGATGTCTTGCCGCTGTCCATAAATCCAGTAAAGAGATATACTGGAATTTCCTGAATTGCCATTTTTATTCCTCCATATATCGAATGTAAAGAGTTTGTCAACTACATTCCTTTATAACAAATTTATGCAATACCAAATAATTCCATTAATTTGTATTCTTCAATATCTGTTCCGATTACGCAAAGTCTACCTGTGTAGTCTGGCTGACCCTCACGGAGCTCATATTCTCCTGGAACCATATCAAAGTAAATCCATGTTCCATCTGTGCTTTCTACCATGCCCTTTGCACGAAGAATCGTTCCATAATCTTCTGTGTCACAGAAAATCTTTAAGATTTCTTCGATCTTAGTGCGTTCAAATTTATGAGGTGTTTCTTTGCCCCAACTTGTAAACACATCATCTGCATGATGGTGGTGATGTGCATGGTGATGCTCATGACATCCGCAGTTGCAATCTTCATCATGTTCATGGTGATGGTGCTCATGATGGTGCTCATGACATCCGCAATTGCAATCTTCATCATGTTCATGGTGATGGTGATGTGCATGATGTTCTGCAAGCACCTTCATCTCAAGGCTCTCCTGTCCTTCCATAACATGAAGAATCTGTTTCCCATCAATCGCATCCCAGGCCGTTGTAATAATAGCAGCTTTTGGATTCAATTCCTGCATCTGCTTTACGCAGGCTTCTAACTGTTCTGCTGTCGCATTCTGGCTACGACTGAGAACGATTGTTGTTGCATGTTCTATCTGATTATTGAAAAACTCACCAAATGATTTCATCTGCTTACTTGCTTTGAGGGCATTCACAACCGTAACAAGTGCATTCAACTTCACATCCTGTTCCTTTTCGATATCAATCACGGACTTCATAACGTCTGATAATTTTCCAACGCCAGATGGCTCGATTAAGATACGGTCCGGGTGATATTTTGTGATAACCTCGTTAAGGTTTGTTGCAAAATCACCCACCAATGAACAGCAGATACAACCTGAGTTCATTTCTGTAATTTCAATACCGGAATCCTTTAAGAATCCGCCATCAATACCGATTTCACCGAATTCATTTTCAATAAGCACAATCTGTTCACCTACGAAAGCTTCTTCCAACATTTTTTTGATAAAAGTTGTTTTTCCTGCTCCAAGGAAACCAGAAATAATATCAATTTTAGTCATGTTTTAAATCTCCTTTATAATTACATATGCATATGATAAAGTTTCTCATAAATCCCCTGTTTTGTCAAAAGTTCTTCATGTGTTCCTGACTCCGCAATACCATCTTCCGTAAGTACCAGAATCTTCTCTGCATTCTGAATGGTCGTAAGCCTATGTGCAATCACAAATGTAGTTCTGTTTTTTGCAAGAGCTTCCAAAGAATCCTGCACAACCTTCTCACTTTCATTGTCAAGAGCAGAGGTCGCTTCATCAAAAATGAGGATTGGAGGATTTTTCAAAAACACTCTGGCAATAGAAAGACGCTGTTTTTGTCCTCCGGAAAGCTTGATACCACGCTGTCCAATATCCGTGTTGTAACCATCAGGAAAGGACATAATAAAATCGTGAGCATTGGCATTTTTTGCTGCATCTACAACATCTTCCATCGTTGCCCCTGGCTTACCATAGGCAATGTTTTCAAAAATTGTTCCGGCAAATAGATACACATCCTGCTGCACAATACCTATCTGGCTACGGAGACTCTTCAAAGTCACTTCGCGGATGTCTTTTCCATCAATACGAATGGTTCCGGAATTGACATCATAGAATCTAGGAATCAGCGAGCACAGTGTCGTCTTACCTGCTCCAGAGGAACCAACCAGTGCCATATAAGCCCCCGCTGGAACTTCCAGATTGATACCATTTAATACAGTGTCAGAATGATCGTTGTAGCTAAAAGTTACATCTTCAAAAGTAATATCTCCTCTTACATTTTTCAATTCTTCTGCACCAGGTGCATCTGCGATATCAGGATGAATATTCATAATTTCCATGAAACGCTCAAAACCACTGTATCCGTTTTGAAACTGCTCAGTAAAATCAATCAGGGTACGAATTGGGTCAGTAAACACACCAATATACAAGAGGAAGGTCAAAAGGTCGGTTACATTCAACTGTCCACTAGCAATCAACATACTGCCCACTACAATTACAGATACTTGTACCAATGTAGTAAAACAGGCTACGCCAGCTTGAAAGCTTCCCATGTAACGATAATTATTTTTCTTGGATTCTAAAAAAGCATCGTTTCCGACCTTGAACTTTTCATTTTCAACAGCCTCGTTGGCAAAGGATTTTACTACACGAATACCAGAAAGATTGTCCTCTATCTGTCCGTTGATTTCTGCGATTTTCTGACGATTTCTGCGAAACGCCGCGCGCATTTTCCGATTCAGTAAATAGGCATAAGTAAACATAAATGGAAGTACGATAAATGCCGCTAAGGTAAGCACAGGATTGATACCTGTCAAAATAGTCAATGCTCCAGCAATTTTTAGCACAGAAAGAATGATATTTTCCGGGCCATGATGCAACAGCTCTGTAATCTCAAATAAGTCCGTGGTTACACGGCTCATAAGCTGTCCTACCTTCTGGTCATCATAAAAAGAGAATGACAGCTTCTGCAGATGATTAAATATCTCTGCACGCATATTGTATTCAATCTTGGCACCCATAACATGCCCATAGTTTCCGATAAAAAAACGACAGAAAAAATCCATAGCGATAAGCACCAAAAGCACCAAAGCTACCACTAGGATTTGGGACATAAGCTCTTCTTTTGAAAGATAAATGAGTGTATTGGTTACGTATCGAACGATAAGAGGAATGGAAAGCGCGATGCCAGCCGACATTGCTGCAAAGAACATATCCGCCCAGAACATTCCCATATATGGCTTATAATAAGATAGTAATTTCTTTATATTTTTCATAGTAATACCTCTTTTCATCAATCTATTTATTTTACCAATAAAGACGCGATATGTCAAAAATTGTATGCGGTTTTCATCTACCCCGTTTCTCTCTACTTGCATTTCAGATAAAGAATAATTATACTTGTATTATTAGAAATTTTGGAGGTAAAACCATGAATATAAAGAAAGAATACTACAAAAACCTATCTAACACCGTATTAAAGGGCTTTCAAAAACGACACATCGAAGGCTATTACTGTGAAACAGTAGAAGCTGCAAAAGAACTAGCTCTTTCTCTTGTCCCAGAACATGCGTCTGCTTCCTTTGGCGGTTCTGCAACTTTGGAAGAAACTGGAATTTTAGAGGCACTTCGCAATCGCAAGGACATCACACTTTATGATCGTGCAACAGGAAAAAATCCAGATGAAGTTAAGAAAATCATGCATGATGCCCTCTCATGCGACTACTATTTCATGAGCTCTAATTCCATTACTGCTAATGGAGAATTGGTAAATATCGATGGAAATGGCAACCGTGTAGCCGCTCTTATTTACGGTCCAGAGAATGTCATCATCGTGGCTGGCATGAACAAAATTTGTAAGGACGTAGAGGAAGGCATCAGCCGTACCCGCAACGTAGCTTCTTCACAAAACTGTATTCGTCTCGGAATAAACAATCCATGCGCAATAAATGGTGTATGCAGCAACTGTCTGGCAGATACCATTTGCGACCAGATTGTTATCACAAGAGCCAGCCGTATACCACAACGTATTAAGGTAATTTTAGTTGGCGAAGAACTCGGATTTTAACGCAAATCCTACTACATAAATAACAACAAACTGGCGGCCATCACCATCATTCCAACTACAAGTCCGTAAATGGAAAGGTGATGCTCGCCATACTCACGGGCAGCAGGAAGCAGTTCATCTACAGAAATAAATACCATTATGCCCGCTACAGCAGCAAAAATGACACCATACACAATATCACTCATAATTGGAATCAAAATAAGCCATCCCATAAGCGCACCTATTGGCTCGGCCAAACCAGATAAAAATGAGTACAAAAAAGCTCTCTTTCTAGA
This sequence comes from Agathobacter sp., assembly GCA_045603165.1. GTDB lineage: Bacteria > Bacillota > Clostridia > Lachnospirales > Lachnospiraceae > Roseburia. The sequence goes on from JAZULP010000032.1 coordinate 63,866, forward strand.
TCCTGTCGCTTGATATATCGGCACGGATACAGCAATTCCTTCGGGTATATTGTGAATTGCAATGGCTGCTACAATCGGAATCGCTACACTAGGGTCTTGAAATGCAGACACAAAGGTCGCCATACCCTCTGGAAAATTATGTATCCCAATCGCTAGTGCAGTAAACACACCCAGACGCAACAGTTGATCCTTCTGCTGCTTTCTCTTCTGCTGCTTTCTCTTCTGCTCCTTCACACAAATCTCACTATCTCCACAGCCCTCACAGTCTGCTACCACACTTTTGGGCTCATGTGGATTTTCTGCTGATGGAATCAGCCGGTCAATGAGACCAATCAAGAATATGCCTCCAAAAAATGCAATTACTGTAAAGACAGCACCCTGTTTCTCGCCAAGCTCTGTTACCAGAGTCTCCTGCGCCTTAGTGAAAATCTCTATCATGGAAACATATATCATAACGCCTGCCGAAAAGCCCAAACTGACAGATAAAAATTTCTTATTCGTTTTCTTTGCAAAAAAAGCAATCAAACTACCGATTCCTGTGCTAAGTCCTGCAATTAAAGTCAACGCAAATGCAAACATCATATTTCCCATATACATAACATTCCTTTCCTAGAATATGCAATTATTCAAAAAATGAAATATGTCTTTTTGTAAGTTAGTTTTAACTAACTTATGTTAATTATAGCACTTTACATTATTCTGTCAAGAAAAACGAGTTAGCCAAAAGCAAGGTCCAGTGGACATTCACTTTAGCTAACTCGTTATTTTTAAACCTCTTCAATTGCATCTACAGGACATCCATAAGCTGCATTTGCTGCTTCACCGGCATGTTCTATTGGAACTTCTGCATCCATAGCCTTTGCAACACCTGCATCTGTCATAGAAAAATAATCTGGACATGTGCTTACACATAGTCCACAACCAATGCAATTTTCATTTACATAATATTTCATACTCTGCACCTCATTCTTTTTTCATAGTATCAGCAAAAGTCAAGGATTATATACATATATTAGGCAAAAATTTAATAATCTGCTCCCACATGAAATGCATCCATTTTTGGATATACACTTCCCTCGCCCAATTCTTCCTCAATACGAAGAAGTTGATTGTATTTTGCTACACGCTCCGAACGACTAGGTGCTCCTGTTTTAATTTGACAGGTATTTAGCGCTACCGCTAAATCTGCAATTGTCGTGTCCTCGGTTTCACCGGAACGATGTGAGGAAATAGCTGTATATCCTGCTGCATGAGCCATTTTAATAGCTTCCATGGTTTCAGAGATAGAACCAATCTGATTCAATTTAATCAGAATACTATTTCCACAACCAGCTTTGATTCCTTTTGACAAACGCTGTGTATTGGTAACAAATAAATCATCACCCACCAGTTGAATCTTATCTCCCAAATCTCTTGTTAATTTCTTCCAACCGCCCCAGTCTTCTTCATCCAAAGCATCTTCTATTGAAATAATTGGATATTTATCAACGAGAGCCTTCCAATGTTCAATCAAGCTGTCGGAGGTATATTTTTTTCCTGTCTTTGGCAATATATACTCTCCTTGCTTTGTTCCCTTCCATTCACTGGTAGCTGCATCAATAGCCAGCATAAAATCTTTTCCTGGCTCATAGCCAGCTCGCTGAATTGCTTCCAAAATATATTGAATTGCTTCCTCCTCATTCTGCAAATTGGGTGCAAATCCACCTTCATCACCAACCGCTGTAGATAAGCCCTTTTCCTTTAACAATTTTGCCAGAGTATGAAACACCTCCGCACACCACCTTAGTGCCTCCTGAAAGCAAGAAGCCCCCACTGGCATTATCATAAACTCCTGCACATCAATGGTATTTGCCGCATGAGCTCCACCATTTAAAATATTCATCATTGGTACAGGCATACAATTGCCAGAAACGCCGCCTAAAAACCGATACAATGGTATATGCAAGCCATTTGCCGCCGCACGTGCTGTAGCAATGGATACTGCCAGAATCGCATTGGCTCCTAATTTTGATTTGTCAGAAGTAGCATCTGCTTTTATCATAGCTCTATCTACAAGATAAATATCCGATGCATCCATTCCAGTGATTGTGCTGGCGATTATGGTATTGATATTTTCTACTGCCTTTTTTACACCTTTGCCAAGATATCGGGAGGTATCATCATCACGAAGCTCTAAGGCCTCAAATTCGCCTGTGGATGCCCCACTTGGTGCCGCCCCTCTTCCAACAGCCCCATTCGCTAGAATGACCTCTGCCTCCACAGTCGGATTACCACGAGAATCTAATATTTCTCGACCACGTACACTTACAATTTCTAAGCTTTTCATTATTCTTGCTCTCCTTCACGATTTATATTCTATTTATTTCCAATTTTGAGCAAGAATATACTTAAAACACCTCTCCAACGTTACAACATTATCAAAAGAATAGCCAGCATAAATATAATACTACAAATAATAGAAATCGAGTTCAGAGCACTCGAAAGCCCCGAATCACCACCCATTTCCTCCGTAAAAGCCGGAACTGCAGAACCGATTGGACTAAATGCCAGTATCATCAGTGCTGTGCGAGCCTCCAAATCCATAGGCAGGTGATAAAAAGCAAATGCCAACACAAATGCTACGGCGTAACGCACTCCAAGAATTTTTACAATAGTACCAATTTGACTCTTTTCACCGGATAATTTGAATCCAACCCCTAGCATCAGCATCGCTACAAATGCATTGGCACCACCAACAATCTCAGCCAACTGAACCACTGGAGACGGAAGGGTAATCCCCAGCATCCCCAAAATCATCATGGTAACACAGGTTAGAAATGCCACAGATTTGGATAAAGCCAAAAAAATTCGTTTCAGCGAAAAACCACCATTTCCTTTAATACTGGAAGCCACACCAAAGGCACCGCCCAGACAGATAAAAGCATTGCCTGCATCAAATAGACTGGTGGTAATAACTCCTACTGGTCCAAGAAAGCTTTGAACAAACGGAATTGTGAAATTGCCAATATTATATCCCGGCAAATTCAAGACCCCGAAGGCCTTTTCATCCTTGCTTTTTCCGATATTTATGACATAGCCCAAAATCATATACAGAATTCCCGCACCAAGCGCCATCAACGAAATAAACAACATAGATGGCACCAGCTCTTTTCCAGAAAAATTGGATATAAAAGCTGCTGGCAAAGTAATCTTTAATGTGATTTTTGATAACACAGTAAAATCGCCTTCCTTGAAAAAATCAATTTTCCGAAGGACATATCCTAAAACAATAATGCTAATAAAACATCCTGCACGGGTTAGTACATCAAACATATTTTCTCTCCATTTATAAAAGCTCTATTTACTTTAAAAATAAAAGACCCAACGTAGTCCGCATCGTTGAGAGGCGTGTTGGGTTCTGTTAACTCTTATTATATTCCATCCGGCAAAAAAATCAATCATTTGCTGCAGCTTATTAGCTTCTACCATTGAAAAAATGGAAAACAACGTAGTGGTTGAGTCAACATACCCCACTCTGGAAGAAGGCACATGCACATCCAAGTTCTGTCGCCTTCTCCAAAGAATAATCCAACAATTTCTTTCCAAATCCCAGTCTTTTCAACTCTGGTGTAATGCAGATTGGTCCCATTGTCATAATAGGAATATCACGCCCATCATCCGCTTTGATAATCGCACGCATAAACATATTTTGTCCAATCAACCATCCTCAAATCGTTCTGACAACCATGTCTTTTTAGAAGATACATGAATATCATTGTTGTTAGAAATCGCACAACATATATAAAATGTGTTCCACATTGCCTAAATTCTCGGCATCCATTTTTCGTTTTCTTACCATAGAACCCCAAAAGTTCATTATGGGAAGAAATAGAACTAGGCGCCTGAATAATTCGTCTTACCATAGATATCAAAAACATCTACATGGTTAGAAAACACTTAGAAATTGCTTCAAAATTGCACAAAATCCTCAAAGCACCTATAGAATTTTAAAATATCTCCCTCGCCCAAAAGCGAGGGAGACAAAGAATTCTAAGAATATATCTTACTTGTTATTAATTGCAGCCTGTATCGCAGTGGTACACAGGTGAGCTATGGAGGTTTCGGATTGGATTTCATGTCCTGTAATATTTCCTGCTTTGCTCGGTTGTATGATGGCACGTTGATAATCCGGGCTTTCAACAATTCGTCTAGCAAAGTTAGAACTACGCGCCTTGAATCTAATCTTACTTTTCCGTTTTCAGTGTAACTAATTTTTGTAATCGTCCATATTTTAGTTCTCCTACACATCTTTTGTTTCAGACTAGTCTTTGCACTTAAGTGTGTTGGAGTATAACTCTATGTTACTGAAAAATCAACTACTGTTTCAATCTTTTCTCTTCCAAACTCTTTAGAAATGGTTTCTTCAATTCTTGTGGTTTATAAAAGAACTTCTCCTCTGATTTACTCAACCGTTTTTCATCTTTTTTAATCTTTAATAATTCCAAAGAACATACAAAATCTGCCACCTGCAATAATCTATATTTTTGTGGCTCCGCCTTTCTAAATTCTACATCACTAAATAATATTGAGAAAACGGCATTTAGAATTGCACTTAACTCCGCTTGTCCATTATCATAGTATACGATTACTTTATCAAATTGATTAAACTATGGATATATTCCAAATCAAATCTGGACATTCTCATACTCTCTTCCAGTTTTACAATTTCTTTGGTGATATCTATTGCCTGATTATGAAAAACCATTGTAACTAAGTAATAAGCTGGCCTTTCTTTAACCTCGCCAAAATCTCCTGATTCATCAATAAATATACTTAATTCGCTCATAAAATCCCCCTATTTTAAGCATTTTAAGTAAAAAAATTGGCGGGAAATTCTCCCGCCTACGGTGGTCCAAAGAGCTTTCGCCCAGACCAAAACTGTAATGACATTACAGTTTATTTCTATTCAAATCATAACAGAATTATTCATATTAAGCAAGACTTTTAAAGAAAAATTTGTCAGAGACTTTAGTAGTCTCTGACGTCTGTTAACTCGCTCATTTATAAGGCTGTGCATCACCTTTCAACGACGAGGAGTCTCCCCGCCAAAATAGGTTGGACCTGGGTCTTGCGACCAGCCCAATGTAAACTTGTTTACATCATTATTATATGCAGAAAAACAAATTAATGCAATAAAATTTTAATTATAGACATTATCCTTTTCTAAAAACACTATTTCATATTCTCATTTATTCCATCATAAAAAAGTTACTTGTGCTACTAATCCCCACTGTCCTATCGTCCAATATCCATCGTAAGCATCTCCTACTTATGAAAATACAAATTAGCTTTTTCTTCTACATCTAGAAGCATCTTTTCTATTGAACCATCCGCTTGCATTTCTTCCATATCATTTCGAACACTTAATGGAAACATGTTCTTCATATCCTTTGCATAATAGCTTCCATCTCTTGGAATTCTTGAATCAGTCACTACATATGTGTCATCTATTTTCTCAACTACAAATACATATGGTATTGAAGAACTAGTATCTTGCTTTACTTCCTCATTTTCATGGTAATATCTTCCTTCTACTACCCATGCATACACATAGTACAACTTTTCAGCTTTTTTCTCTTCCAAAAGAAATGTTCTGATACATGCAAATGTTTTTTCTCCTTCATAATGCACTGGTGCTTCATCACCCATCTGTACAATATAGTTCTTCACGGCTCTATCTATTGCCATATCATCAATATTGATAGGTGTTGTATAACAATAACCCCATGTACTAAACAATACTGGCTGGTTATTATGCATTCTCATCATATCGATTCCGAACAATGCTCCGAGTGCTACTATCACAAAAATTACTATTCCAATAATACTTAGCACAATTATATTTTTGTGTATAGTTTTCTTATTTGCATACTCAATCGTGTTGATAATGTTTTCTTCAAACTTTTCCTGATAATCTTCACTCTCTATCTTTTCCCCACTCAATAACTCATTTACTGAAACACCTAGTTCATCACACAATGCTTTCATCAAAGACAACTCTGGCATTCCCCTGCCATTTTCCCATTTTGAAATAGCTCTGTCTGTAATACCTAGTTTCTCTGCTAGCTCCTTTTGTGTCATACCTTTTTCTTTACGGAGTTGTAATATAAATTTACCAATTTTTTCTTGTTCCATCGTTCACTGCCTCCCTTTTCTACTATCATTATAATTTATTTCTAAGGAAAAAACACCAAACGAACCGTAGAGTTACAAAAAATGAGCTGGTATACTACTACCAGTTCCTTCAAAATTTTATTTTAAATATTTAGTTTGGAATTCATTCACAAGTTTTAATACATCATCCGCATCGCCTTTTAAAATCACTCGTGCATTTTCCATAACACCATCAAATGAAAACTGTATCTTAGAAAACTCACCATTACAAATACTATCACAAAAGTATTCTGCAACTTCTTTCTTTTCTACATTCGGTGTATCCAAAATCAAGCATATTTCTGGACTTTTCTTTTTGTCATCTAATAGGAAATCATACACTATCCCATTATTTTTCGCTAGAATACTTGGTCGCACCGCAGGGTGTCTGACAAATTCTTCTACTTGTTCAGGTGTGAAGTGCCACAAGCCATTGATTTTTTCTCCTTGCAATATTCCAGATGAAATATAATTGCGAATCGTTCGGTCTGTAAGTCCTGTGAACATAACCACATGATTTATCACATAATAGTTCCCTATATCTTGCATATTATTATCTCCTTAACAATATTTCCTGCAGGTTTAACTATATTATAAAAATCATGTTAGCGTAGGTCAATTTGAAATAACTGAAGTTTTTCATAGTCTTCCTCTTCTATCAATCATTATTTCAAAAAACCAATCGCTTTTTCTCCATAACTCCATGCCCCACATGGATTTGTGGCGTTTTCGCCCACAAAAAAATCTCCTGCCCTAACCATTGCGGTTTGAACAGGAGATTTGATATTTAACATAAGTTTGCTTAACTGTTAGTCAAGCGATCGCTCTACTTATTATTGATAGCAGCCTGTGCAGCAGCAAGTCTAGCGATTGGCACACGGAATGGTGAGCATGATACATAATCAAGACCAATCTTGTGGCAGAATTCTACAGATGTAGGATCTCCACCGTGTTCACCACAGATACCTACGTGAAGTTTGCTATTTACTGGTTTACCAAGTTTGATAGCCATTTCCATTAACTTACCAACACCTGTCTGGTCAAGTTTTGCAAATGGATCATTTTCGAAGATCTTTGTATCATAGTAAGCATCTAAGAATTTACCAGCATCGTCACGTGAGAAACCATATGTCATCTGTGTTAAGTCGTTGGTACCGAAGCAGAAGAAGTCTGCTTGAGCAGCAATTTCATCAGCTGTTAAGCAAGCACGTGGGATTTCCATCATAGTACCTACTTCGTAGTTAAGTTCTACACCAGCAGCTTCGATTTCAGCGTTAGCTGTAGCGATTACGATATCTCTTACATATTTTAATTCTTTAGCGTCACATGAAAGTGGAATCATGATTTCTGGAACTACCTTCCAGTCAGCATGTGCTTTCTGTACGTTGATAGCTGCACGGATAACAGCTTTTGTCTGCATCTTAGCAATTTCAGGATATGTAACTGCAAGACGAAGACCACGATGTCCCATCATTGGGTTGAATTCGTGTAATGATGTGATAATAGCTTTGATATCTTCTACTGATTTACCCTGAGCATCAGCAAGTTTCTGGATACCAGCTTCTTCTGTTGGAACGAATTCATGTAAAGGTGGATCCAAGAAACGAATTGTAACTGGGTTACCTTCCAGTGCTTCGAATAATCCTTCGAAGTCTCCCTGCTGATATGGAAGAATCTTATCAAGAGCTGCTTCTCTTTCTTCTACTGTGTCAGCACAAATCATTTCACGGAATGCTGCGATTCTGTCTTCTTCGAAGAACATATGCTCTGTACGGCAAAGACCGATACCTTCTGCACCAAGTTCACGAGCTTTACGAGCGTCAGCTGGTGTATCAGCATTTGTTCGAACTTTCAGTGTACGATATTTGTCAGCCCAAGCCATGATGCGGCCAAATTCGCCAGCGATAACAGCATCTACTGTTGGGATAATTCCGCCGTAGATATTACCTGTTGTACCATCGATAGAGATTTCAGAACCTTCTACAAATGTCTGGCCAGCTAATGTAAATTTCTTATTTTCTTCGTCCATGTTGATGTCGCCACAACCAGAAACACAACATGTACCCATACCACGTGCTACTACAGCAGCGTGAGATGTCATACCACCACGAACTGTTAAGATACCCTGAGCAGCTTTCATACCTGTGATATCTTCTGGAGAAGTTTCAAGACGTACTAATACGACTTTTTCTCCTCTTTCAGCCCATGCTACTGCATCATCAGCTGTAAATACAACTTTACCACAAGCAGCACCTGGTGAAGCACCAAGACCTTTGCCCATTGGTGTAGCAGCTTTAAGAGCCTTAGCATCGAACTGTGGATGTAATAATGTAT
>JAZULP010000033.1:0-46660 GCA_045603165.1 Agathobacter sp.
CTCGCTCTTCATCAGGCGTTGCGTTACTAAGCTCATGACGATTACATCGCCATTCACTAAGTAACGTCGCCATCTGAACGGCGCGTATTTCATAGATAGGGACTCTTTTCTTACATATCGGCAAATCTATTATTGTAAGTAAGCTCGTTATTTTGTAAGGGGTAGAGCTACCAAAGTGCGTTATGGAACATCTATTTTCTATATTTATAACGAGCTTACTCAGAATTTTGGGAGTTATGATAACTAAGAAATAGGTCTAGCTCTTGATATGTTCGTAGAGCGTAAAATACGTTCAGAGACTTTTGTATGTTCCTCTTAGTGGGTGGACGAAGTAAATTATCATGCGGCTCGTATACTGTTTGAGCGTAGCGAGTTTAGGCGAGCCGCATGTTATCCTAAATTTACTGAGCACCCACTTAGAGGAACTAGAAAGTTGATGAAGTATTTTTGCCTATGAATATATCAAGAGCCAGCCCTATTTCGTAGAGTTTAGACATCCAAAATTGTGAGCTAAATCGTTATATCTACATTATATATTTCGAGCCAATATAGGATTTGTAGATAATGTGCAACGAGCTGTGGTCCTGCCATAAGCTGCCCATACCAAGGTCTGCCTAGGTCTTTTACTTGAAGACAGAAGTTCGTAATCTTGTCTTTATCCACCAATGCCAACAGTGGGCAATCAGGCTTGCTTAATGCAGATAATAGTTCGTGATTGATTAAGGTTTCATAGCCTGGGTCGTAGGTCTTTGGATATGGACTCTTTTTGCGAAGGCGAATATCATCTGGCAACAGACCCTTTGCATACTCACGAAGTAGATGCTTACGCTCGCCATTCTTTGTCTTCATTTCATATGGAACATTAAATAAGTATTCCGTCAAATCCTGGTGTGCAAATGGTACGCGGGCATCCATATGGTTGATGGCAGCAGCACGATCTCCACGATTTACCAGAGTCTGCATAAAATAGCGGATAGTCAGATAAAAGGTCTTGCGATGCAGCATATCCGCAGAGGTCTGTTCACCATCTAGGCCAATCTCAGTACAGGTATGTAGATAACTGGAACGCACGCACTCTTTTATCGGCAAACTAGAAATTAAATCATTATTTAATAAGGCGAATCGAGGAGATAAATCCAGCGACCATGGGAAGGTCTTTGGATCTTCTTCTGTGCTGTGATACCAAGGATATCCACAAAAGATTTCATCTGCACATTCGCCAGTAAATACAATTTTGTGCTTTTCACTGACCTTTTCGCAGAAATACATGTAAGACGAATCTACGTCTGCCATAGTCGGTAAGTCATGTGCCTCTACGGATTTTTTTAAATATTTCAATTGGGTAGCATTATTACAGGTATAAATTGTATGCTTTGTTCCTAGATGACCAACCATCTCTTGAACATAAGGTGCATCTAAAGCAGGCTGAAAGGCATTGGATTTGAAATGTTGTTGACTATTATCAAACTCTAACGAATAGGTGGAAAGTGGGGAGATTGCATCCTCCGCCAGCTTTGCAGTTACGATAGAAGAATCCAAACCGCCAGATAATAAACAACTGCTAGGAATCACAGAGGTTTTCAAAGAATCAATGGATTGGTTTAAAAGCTCCGTAATGTGGTCGATGGTATCTTCATAGCTGTCCGTATGCTCTTTTATTTCAAACTGATGATACATTTCATCTAAAAAGATATTTTTCCCAAAGGTAATAAAGTGTCCAGGCTTTACTTCTGATACTCCTGCAAAGATAGCACTGCCAGGTCTACGAGCAGGACCTAAGGCAAGTAGCTCAGTTAGTCCTTCCGCATTTATGGATGGAGAAATTCCTGGATACTGAAGAATTCCCTTGATTTCTGAAGCAAAAACAAGAGTATGCCCTTTGTCGCTATAGAAAAGTGGACGTAATCCTAGTGGATCGCGGAATAAGTATAGACATTTGTGATTTTCATCATAAATAGCAATGGCAAAAGCGCCACGAAGTTTTTTGACAAAATCGGTGCCCGCTATACAGAAGAAAATTAATATAATTTCTTCTACGGACATTCCTATGGTGGAAGTGCCACGTGCTTCCAAATCCTCTGCAATCCTTTCAATATTACTAATAAAACCATCGAAAAGCAGGGTATAGGTATTATCCTTGTATTTTCTTGTGACTGGTTGAATTTCACGAGGAAAAGCGCCAGGGATATATCCAGCTAGAAGAAAGTTGTGGTTGAAAGCACCGTGTGGAAAATAAAAATAGGTCTGTTCATCAGGACCACGATGTAATAGTGCCTGTGACATATCATGAATGGTTTTGATGCAAAATTCATTTTCTTTTGAATAAATGGTGTTTGGTTGAAAAAAACCAGCAATGCTACTCATAATATTACTCCTTAAAATGTTTCTTAAAAAGTCTATGAGCGAAATCTTTTTCGCATGATAATAAAATGAAAATAAATTTCTACTATTTATATTAATAAAAAGTTTACAAATCATTTACCTGTTTTTGTTGAGAAAATTTGAGCAAAATGTTACAATATCGTGAGGATTTGTCTATTGAGACAGAAAGTAGCAAGAAATGCAGAGGCATTTTAATAGATAAAAAGGAGTAAAATATGGGTATTTTTGACAAAATTTTCGGAACCCACAGTGAAAGAGAATTAAAGCGCATCTATCCAATCGTGGATAAAGTAGAAGCTCTTCGTGATCAGATGATGGCTCTTTCCGATGAGGAATTACAGGGGAAAACCAAAGAATTCAAGAACAGACTTGCAAATGGCGAGAGCTTAGAAGATATTATGCCAGAAGCATATGCAACTGTTCGTGAAGCAGCCCGTCGTGTGCTTGGTATGGAGCATTATCGTGTGCAGATTATCGGTGGTATTGTACTTCATCAGGGACGTATTGCTGAAATGAAAACAGGTGAAGGTAAAACGCTTGTGTCTACACTACCAGCATACCTAAACGCATTGGAGGGAAACGGTGTACATATCGTTACTGTAAACGATTACCTTGCAAAGCGTGATGCGGAATGGATGGGGCAGGTTCACGAGTTCTTGGGACTTAAGGTTGGCGTTGTATTAAATAGCATGAATAACGATGAACGTCGTGAAGCTTATAAATGTGATATTACTTATGTAACCAACAATGAATTAGGTTTCGATTATCTGAGAGACAACATGGTAATTTATAAGGAGCAACTTGTTCTTCGTGGATTAAACTATGCTATCGTGGATGAAGTGGACTCTGTTCTCATTGACGAAGCCAGAACTCCACTGATTATTTCTGGACAGAGTGGGAAATCTACCAAATTGTATGAAGCCTGCGATGTTTTAGCTAGACAGTTACAGCGAGGTGAAGATGTTCCTGAATATAGCAAAATGGATGCCATCATGGGTATCGAGCAGGAGGAAACAGGAGACTTTGTTGTTAATGAAAAGGACAAAGTTGTTAACCTGACCGAACGTGGCGTAGAAAAGGTAGAACAATTCTTCCATATTGAAAATCTTGCAGATCCAGAAAATCTGGAAATTCAGCATAATATCATCCTTGCACTTCGTGCACATAACCTTATGTTCAAGGACCAGGATTATGTAGTAAAAGATGACCAGGTAATGATTGTAGACGAATTTACTGGACGTATTATGCCAGGTCGTCGTTATTCCGATGGTCTTCATCAGGCGATTGAAGCCAAGGAGCATGTAAAGGTAAAACGCGAAAGCAAGACCTTAGCAACGATTACCTTCCAGAACTTCTTTAACAAGTTCAACAAGAAGGCTGGTATGACAGGTACCGCCCTTACAGAAGAAAAAGAATTCCGTGATATTTATGGCATGGATGTCATTGAAATACCAACGAACCGTCCCGTGGCCCGTGTGGATCACGAAGATGCTGTATATAAAACACAGAAGGAAAAATTCTACGCTGTTGTGCAGGAAGTAAAAGCTGCTCATGCAAAGAAGCAGCCTGTATTGGTAGGTACCATCACCATCGAAACCTCAGAGCTTGTTAGTAAGCTTTTGAAGCGTGAAGGTATTCCACATACTGTATTGAATGCAAAATTCCATGAAATGGAAGCAGAAATTGTAGCGCAAGCAGGTATCGCTGGGGCTGTAACTATCGCAACCAACATGGCAGGTCGAGGTACCGACATCAAGCTGGATGATGAAGCAAAGGCTGCTGGAGGTTTAAAAATTATTGGTACCGAGCGTCATGAATCCAGACGTATTGATAATCAGCTCCGTGGACGTTCTGGACGTCAGGGAGACCCGGGTGAGTCGCAATTTTTCATTTCTTTGCAGGATGATTTAATGAGACTTTTCGGTTCTGACAGATTGATGGATGTATTTACTGCATTGGGCGTGCCGGAGAACGAACAAATTCAGCACAACATGCTTACCTCTGCCATTGAGAAAGCACAGCAGAAAATCGAAAGCAACAACTTTGGTATTCGTAAAAACCTGTTAGAATACGACCAGGTAAACAACGACCAGAGAGAAATCATCTACGCAGAACGACTTCGTGTATTAAATGGTGAAAACATGCGTGATGTAATCTTTAAGATGATTCAGGACCAGGTAGAAAAAGCGGTAGATATCTGTATCTCCGATGAGATTGAAAGAGAAGATTGGAATCTTCATGAATTAAATGAGCTTATGCTTCCTATCATTCCTATGAAGAAGGTTTGTAACGAAGATATTGAAGCAATTAAGAACAACAAAGAATTAAAGCAGTATTTAAAGGAACAAGCGGTTATTCTCTATGAAGCAAAAGAAGCAGAATTCCCTGAACCAGAACAGTTCCGTGAATTAGAGCGTGTGATTCTTCTAAAGGTTATTGACCGCAAATGGATGGATCACATTGATGATATGGACCAGCTACGTCAGGGTATCGGTCTACAAGCATACGGACAGCGTGATCCATTGGTAGAATACAAAATGGCAGGCTTTGATATGTTTGATGATATGACAGCTGCTATTCAAGAAGATACGATTAAGCTTCTTTTCCACGTAAGAGTAGAACAGAAGGTAGAACGTGAAGAGGTTGCAAAAGTAACTGGAACCAATAAGGATGATAGTGCCAAAGCTGCGCCAAAGAAACGCGCAGATGCCAAAGTGTATCCAAATGACCCATGTCCATGTGGAAGTGGGAAGAAATACAAACAGTGCTGCGGTAAAAAATAGACATGTTGCACAAAATACCTTTGTAAAATTATGGAAAAATGTGCAAAGATGGGCTTGACATAAATTGGTTAGAGGAGTAATATACTTACTGTAGTTAGTTTAGACTAATCGTTGAACACATACAGGAGGATGCTATGACGTTGTTAGAAGCGGTAGAAGGAATGGAATATATTGTAAAAGATATTCAGACGGATGATGAAGAACTGAATTCTTTCCTTTTTACACTTGGATGTTATAGCGGGGAACCTATTACTGTTGTATCTCGTTTGAAGAAGAGCTGTGTAGTTTCTATTAAGGATGGCAGATACAATATCGACAATCAATTAGCTGAAGCTATTATCGTGTACTGACTAATATAATAAATTATGTGGCGGGATGCCGCCACATAAATTTTAGCCAAAGGTTAGTCTTGACTACCTGATATTAGATACATATGACCCTAAGGGTTCACAATTATATGGAGGAACTTAGAAATGAGAATTGCTTTTGCAGGTAATCCAAACAGTGGTAAAACTACCATGTACAATGCGCTCACAGGTAGAAATGAACGTGTTGGTAACTGGGCTGGTGTTACAGTCGACAAAAAAGAAAGCCCAATCAAAAAGAACTTCTATGAAGCAGAAGAACTTATTGCAGTTGACCTTCCAGGTGCATACTCCATGTCTCCATTCACATCAGAAGAAAGTGTAACAAGCGGCTATGTGAAAAATGAAAATCCAGATGTTATCATCAACATTGTAGATGCTACAAACTTAAGCCGTAGCTTATTCTTTACAACACAGCTTATGGAACTTGGTATCCCAGTAGTTGTAGCATTGAATAAGAGTGATATCAACGCAAAGAAAGAAACGGAAATCGATGTGGAAGCTTTATCAGCTCAGTTAGGCTGTCCAGTCATAAATACAATTTCCACATCTTCCAATGACAATGGATTAAAAGCAGTAATATCAGCTGCGATTGAAGTAAGATATCAAATGCAGAAGGCCCCATTTGAACAGGGAGATATTGATTTAACCAACAAAGCAGAGGTAGAAGCTGCAGATAGAAAACGTTATGAATTTGTAAACAAACTCGTAGCAGATGTTGAAACTCGTAAAGTCTTAACAAAAGAAAAAAATGTCCAGGATCAAATAGACACAGTAATAACAAATCCAATCATAGGTCTTATCATTTTTGCAGTAGTTATGTTCCTAGTATTTGACATTTCACAGTCCACACTTGGGCCATGGATTGCAGAAGGCTATGAATTTGAAAGTGGATTTGCAATTCCAGGACTTGTAACATTAATTGAAATGTTCCAGAGCTGGGTAGGCGGAATGTTAGAAGGCTCTAATGATTTCCTTTATGCCCTCCTCGTTGATGGTATCATCGGCGGCGTAGGTGCTGTAGTTGGTTTCCTTCCACTTGTAATGGTTATGTATTTCCTTATTGCATTATTAGAAGATTGCGGTTATATGGCTCGTGCAACGGTAGTACTTGATCCAATCTTCAAACGAGTTGGTCTTTCCGGGAAATCCGTTATCCCTATGGTAATCGGTACAGGTTGTGCAATTCCTGGTGTTATGGCTTGTCGCACTATTCGCAATGAAAGAGAACGCCGTGCAACAGCGATGCTTACACCATTTATGCCATGCGGTGCGAAATTACCAGTTATCGCATTATTTGCTGGTGCATTTTTTGCAGATGCTTCATGGGTAGGAACGCTTATGTATTTCGTAGGCATTCTCCTTATCTTCTTAGGAGCATTACTGGTAAACAAAGTAACCGGACACAAATTTAGAAAATCCTTCTTTATCATGGAGCTTCCAGAATATAAGCTTCCAAGTGTAAAGAGAGCATTTATTTCCATGATGTCTCGTGGCAAAGCATATATCATAAAAGCTGGTACTATCATCCTTGTATGCAACACCGTAGTACAGATTATGCAGTCATTTAACTGGCAGTTCCAGCTTGTAGAAGAAGGTATGGAAAGCACATCTATCCTTGCTTCTATTGGCTCACCAATCGCTGTATTATTAGTACCAATCTGTGGTATTGCAGCATGGCAGTTAGCGGCTGCTGCTGTAACAGGATTTATCGCAAAAGAAAACGTAGTAGGTACAATTGCTGTATGTTATGCACTTACAAACTTTATTGATACGGAAGAACTTGCACTTGTAGGTGGTTCAAATGAAGTAGCATTAGCTATGGGATTAACAAAAGTAGCTGCTTTAGCGTACTTGATGTTCAACCTCTTTACACCACCGTGTTTCGCAGCACTCGGTGCTATGAACTCTGAAATGGGTGATGCAAAATGGTTCTGGGGTGGTGTAGCACTTCAGTTTGGTACAGGATATACAGTATCCTTCCTCGTATACCAGATTGGTACACTTATTACAACCGGCGCACTTGGCGCAGGCTTCGTTCCGGGTCTTATTGCAGTAGTTGCCATGATATTGGTACTGGTTTTCATTATTCAGAAAAACAACAAAGCATTTGCGGGTAAGTATGCGTTTGGACAAAGTAAGAATTAATCATTTACATACATAAATGCATGCGTTTATAGAAAGGAGTATCAGTATGACAGATATTATCATTATTGTAGTTCTAGTCCTAATACTTGGTGCAGCGCTGACCTACATGCGTAAAGAGAAAAAGCGTGGCGTAAAATGTATAGGCTGCCCAGATGCAGAGGCTTGTGCTAAGAGACGTAATGGTGAAAGCTGTCAGGATACTTCATCAAAAAATACCAAAACAAACAGAAATATTAAATAAAATCAACAAAATATGTTAAATAATTAACAAGATATATGTAAAAAGGTAGATGAAAAATTTTTCATCTATCTTTTTTTGACTAATTAAAAGTAAAAATGTATACAAAATAGACAAAAAGTGATGACATTTTATGTAAAATAGAGATAATAAAAAATTTTTCAGAAAGATATTGACAAAACTTTAACAAGGATGTATCTTCGAGATGGTTAAAAAATTAACAATCTTTTGGAGGTAGAGAAATGTCAAAAGTAATTAATTCAGTAGAAGCATTGTTAGAAAAAATGCAAGCAATGAAAGAAGCGCAAAAGGTATTTGCTACTTATACACAGGAACAGGTAGACAAAATCTTTTTTGAAGCATCTATGGCAGCAAATGCACAGCGAATCCCACTAGCGAAAGCGGCTGTTGAAGAAACAGGCATGGGAATCGTAGAAGATAAAGTAATCAAAAATCATTACGCTGCAGAATACATTTATAATGCATATAAGGATACAAAAACCTGTGGCGTGATTGAAGAAGATAAAGCATTTGGAATCAAAAAAATTGCAGAACCAATCGGTTTGATTGCGGCAGTTATTCCAACTACAAATCCAACATCCACAACTATCTTTAAAACACTTCTTGCTTTAAAAACAAGAAATGCAATTATCATTAGCCCTCATCCACGTGCAAAGGGTTCCACAATTGAAGCCGCTAAAGTTGTATTAGAAGCCGCTGTAAAGGCTGGAGCACCAGAAGGTATTATCGGTTGGATTGATGAACCATCCTTAGAGCTTACCAATGAGGTAATGAAGGAAGCAGATATCATTCTTGCAACAGGCGGCCCTGGTATGGTAAAAGCAGCTTATTCATCTGGAAAGCCTGCACTTGGAGTAGGCGCAGGAAATACACCAGTTATCATCGACGATTCTGCAGATATCAAGATGGCAGTCAACTCTATCATTCATTCAAAGACCTTTGATAATGGTATGATTTGTGCATCAGAACAGTCTGTAACCGTTATGGAAAGCGTATATGAAGCTGTAAAAGAAGAATTTGCACTTCGTGGCTGCTACTTCTTAAAGAACGATGAATTAGATAAAGTAAGAAAAACGATTATTATTCACGGTTCTTTAAATGCAAAAATCGTTGGACAGTCAGCTTATAAAATCGCACAGCTTGCAGGTGTGGATGTCCCAGAAGAAACAAAGATTTTGATTGGTGAAGTAGAATCTGTGGACATTTCTGAAGAATTTGCACATGAAAAATTGTCACCAGTACTTGCAATGTACAAAGCAACAACTTTTGATGAAGCATTGGAAAAAGCGGCTCAGTTGGTTGCTGATGGTGGATATGGACATACAGCATCTATCTATGCTCATCCATCACAAACAGAAAAGCTTGCAAAGCATGCAGCGGCTATGAAAACTTGTAGAATTCTTGTAAACACACCTTCTGCACACGGAGGAATCGGTGATATATATAACTTTAAATTAGCACCATCCCTAACACTCGGTTGTGGTTCATGGGGAGGTAACTCAGTATCTGAAAACGTTGGTGTAAAACACCTAGTAAACATCAAGACCGTAGCAGAAAGGAGAGAAAACATGCTTTGGTTCAGAACACCAGAAAAGGTATATTTCAAAAAAGGCTGTATGCCAGTTGCATTAGACGAGCTTGGAAATGAACTCGGAAAGAAAAAGGCATTTATCGTAACAGATAGCTTCTTATACAAAAATGGATATGTAAAATCCATCGAAACAAAATTAGACGAAATGCATATTCAGCACACCTGTTTCTATGAAGTTGCACCAGACCCAACACTAGAATGTGCAAAAGCAGGAGCTGAAAGCATGAGAAGCTTTGAACCTGACGTAATCATTGCACTTGGTGGTGGCTCTGCAATGGACGCAGCTAAGATTATGTGGGTAATGTACGAACATCCAGAAGCAGACTTCCTTGATATGGCAATGCGTTTTATGGATATTCGCAAGCGTGTATACACCTTCCCTAAGATGGGAGAAAAAGCTTACTTTGTAGCTATCCCTACATCATCAGGTACAGGTTCCGAAGTAACACCATTTGCGGTAATCACTGATGAAAAGACTGGTGTAAAATATCCGCTTGCTGATTATGAATTGCTTCCAAATATGGCAATTATCGATGCAGACAATATGATGACCCAGCCAAAAGGCCTTACAAGTGCATCCGGTATCGATGCATTGACACATGCATTAGAAGCATATGCTTCGATTATGGCAACAGATTATACAGATGGTCTTGCCTTAAAAGCAATGAAAAATATTTTTGCATACTTACCATCTGCTTACGAAAATGGTGCAAATGACCCAATTGCAAGAGAAAAAATGGCTGACGCATCTACACTTGCAGGTATGGCGTTTGCAAATGCATTCTTAGGTGTTTGTCACTCAATGGCACATAAATTAGGTGCATTCCACCACTTACCACATGGTGTAGCAAATGCATTACTTATCACAGAAGTTATGAGATTTAACGCAACAGATGTACCTACCAAGATGGGAACATTCTCTCAGTATCAGTATCCACATGCAATGGAACGTTACGTAGAATGTGCAAACTTTTTAGGAATTTTTGGAAAAGATGACAAAGAAACTCTTGAAAAATTCATTGAAAAGATAGAAGATTTAAAAGAGCAGGTTGGTATCAAGAAAACCATCAAAGATTATGGCGTAGATGAACAGTACTTCCTTGATACATTGGATGAAATGGTGGAACAGGCATTTGACGACCAGTGTACAGGTGCAAATCCAAGATATCCACTTATGAAAGAAATGAAAGAAATGTACTTAACAGCTTATTATGGTAAATAGAAGGGGGATACATCGATGTATAAATTAGAAAACGCAGAATTATTAATCAAACGTGCACACAAAGAAGTATATAGGTATGAAGATAGTATTATAAAGCTTTTTGAAAAGACATATGCAAAATATGATATTTTTAACGAAGCGCTAAATACAGCACGAGTAGAGGAAACTGGTCTTGCAGTTCCAGGAGTAAAAGAAGTAACACAAATAGATGGAAGATGGGCACTCGTTACAGAATACAATAAGGGTGTAACATTGGAAGCATTGATGGAACAAAATCCTGAAAAATTAGAAGAATACATGGAACAGTTTGTAGAATTACAGATTGAAATACATGGTAAACAGTCTAGTCACTTACGCAGACTAAAAGGCAAATTACAGAGACAGATTAATAGCCTAAAGATTATTGATGCTACTACAAGATACGAGCTTCTTGCTCGTTTAGAAGGAATGCCAAAGCATAAAAAGTTATGTCATGGCGATTACAACCCAAGTAACGTTATCGTAGCAGAAGATGGCTCTTTTAAAGTAATAGACTGGGCACATGCAACACAGGGAAATGCCAGTGCTGATGCGGCAATGACATATTTACTGTTCGCATTAAAGGATCAGGACAAAGCGGACTTATATTTAAGACTTTACTGTAAGAAGAGCGATACTGCCAGACAGTATGTACAGAAATGGATCCCAATTGTGGCGGCTTCTCAGCTTACAAAGGATAATGAACTGGAAAAAGAGTTCCTTATGAAGTGGATTGATGTAATGGATTTTGAATAATGAATAAAAGGTAGAAAGGCTAAGGATATGGTATACACAGTTACTTTTAATCCATCTTTAGATTACATTGTTTCTATAAATGATTTCAAAATAGGTAAAACCAATCGCACTACGCGCGAACAGATGCTTGCCGGTGGAAAAGGAATAAATGTTTCTATTGTGCTTACCAATCTTGGGATAGCAAATATTGCACTTGGATTTGTGGCAGGTTTTACAGGCAGAGAAATCGAACGTATGGCAAAAGAAAGTGGTATTGCTTGTAATTTTATCTCTTTGGACAATGGCTGTTCCCGCATTAATGTAAAAATGAAGGATTATGATGGAACGGAAATCAATGGGATGGGGCCTTTTATCGATGAAGAAGCCGTTTCGAAATTGAAAACCCAGTTGTGTCAATTAAAAGCAGGAGATACATTAGTATTAGCTGGAAGTATTCCAAGTTGCTTGAGCGCTTCCATTTATCGGGATATCATGTCAGAGCTTAAGGCAAAAGGGATTAACTTCGTTGTAGATGCGACAAAAGATTTATTGTTAAATGTACTGGAATTTCATCCATTTTTAATCAAACCAAACAATCATGAGTTAGGGGAGCTTTTTGGAGTAGAACTAACAACTAGAGAATCTGTTGTTCCATATGCAAAGAAATTGCAGGAAATGGGAGCTAGAAATGTGCTTGTTTCCATGGCTGGTGAAGGTGCAGTCCTTTTGGATGAAAATCAAAATGTATACTCCCTTCCAGCACCAAAAGGAACCTTGATAAATGCGGTAGGAGCAGGCGATTCCATGGTGGCAGGTTTTTTAGCTGGCTGGATAGAAAAGCAGGATTATACACATGCGTTTCAAATGGCAGTTGCAGCAGGCAGCGCTAGTGCATTTTCGGAGCTTTTAGCAACCAAAGAAGAGGTAGAAAGGGTATTTGAAATGCTTTGAAATGCTCTAGAATAGGTAGAACCATTCTGTAAAGAGTGGTTCTTTTTTTATGCAAAGAACAAATGTTCTGTACATTAAAATTTGTTTGTGATATACTGTTAATAACATACAACGATTATGGGTAAAATATGCACAAGCAGAAAACAAGGAGACAATCATGGATAAATTTGTTTTACATTCTGAATATGCTCCAACCGGCGATCAGCCACAGGCCATTGAAGCCCTCGTAAAAGGCTTTGAGGAAGGTAACCAATTCCAGACTTTGCTTGGCGTTACAGGCTCTGGTAAGACATTCACCATGGCAAATGTTATCGCAGCTTTGAATAAACCGACTTTAATCATTTCGCACAATAAAACGCTGGCGGCTCAGCTCTACGGTGAGATGAAGGAGTTCTTCCCTGAGAACGCAGTGGAATACTTTGTGTCCTACTATGACTATTATCAGCCGGAAGCGTATGTGCCATCCTCGGATACTTATATTGCAAAGGACTCATCGATTAATGATGAGATTGATAAGCTGCGCCTTTCTGCAACTGCTGCTATGGCAGAGCGAAAGGATGTTATTATTGTAGCATCCGTTTCCTGTATTTATGGTATAGGTAGTCCAGATGACTATATGAATATGATGGTGTCATTGCGCCCTGGTATGGAAATTGATCGAGATGAAGTGATTCGTCAGCTCATAGATATGCAGTACACTCGTAATGAGATGGATTTCAAGCGTGGTACCTTCCGTGTGCATGGAGATGTGGTAGAGATCTTTCCTGCGAACAATTCGGACAGGGCTATCCGTGTGGAGTTTTTCGGTGATGAAATTGACCGTATCACAGAAATAGATGTGCTTACAGGAGAAATTCGTGCACAGCTGAATCACTGTGCGGTTTTCCCAGCGTCTCATTATGTTGTACCAATGGATAAGATTCATGCGGCCTGTGACAAGATTGAAGAAGAGTTGGCGGAACGTGTGAAATATTTCAAGGGCGAAGATAAATTAATTGAGGCGCAGCGTATTGCAGAGCGTACCAATTTTGATGTGGAAATGCTTAAAGAAACTGGTTTCTGTAGCGGTATTGAGAACTATTCCAGACACCTCGCTGGCAGACCAGAAGGCGCTATGCCAGAAACCTTGATAGACTATTTCCCAGATGACTTTTTGATTATTGTGGATGAGTCTCATATTTCTGTTCCACAGATTCGAGGTATGTATGCAGGGGACCGTTCTCGTAAGACGACATTGGTAGAATATGGCTTTCGTTTGCCATCGGCATTGGATAACAGACCTCTTAATTTTGAAGAGTTCGAGGGCAAAATCGACCAGATGCTTTTCGTGTCGGCTACACCAGGAGAATACGAAGCGAACCATGAGATTCTAAGAACCGAGCAGATTATTCGACCAACAGGGCTTTTAGACCCAGAGATTTTGGTTCGTCCAGTAGAAGGTCAGATTGATGATTTGATTGGAGAAGTAAACAAAGAAGTAGCAAATCATAATAAAGTGCTGATTACTACTTTGACGAAACGTATGGCGGAGGATTTGACTCGTTACATGAGTGAAGTCGGAATTCGAGTGAAATACTTACATTCCGATATTGATACTTTAGAGCGTCAGGAAATTATTCGTGATTTACGTTTGGATGTGTTTGATGTATTGGTAGGTATCAATCTGCTTCGAGAAGGATTGGACATCCCAGAGATTACACTAGTGGCGATCTTAGATGCAGACAAGGAAGGTTTCCTTCGTTCGGAAACTTCCTTGATTCAGACGATTGGACGAGCTGCGCGAAACAGTGATGGACATGTTATCATGTATGCAGATAAAATTACAGACTCCATGCGTGTGGCAATTGAAGAGACGGAGCGTCGTCGTGCTGTGCAGCAGGCCTATAATGAGGAACATGGTATTACACCACAGACCATTCGTAAGTCGGTTCGCGAACTGATTGCGATTTCCAAGAAGGTGGCTGCGGACGAAATGAAGTATGCAAAAGAACCTGAATCTATGAGCAAGGCAGAACTTGAAAAGACCATTGCTGATATTCAGAAGAAGATGCAGAAGGCTGCAGCAGAGCTTAACTTTGAAGCTGCGGCAGAGTATCGAGATAAGATGATAACACTGAAAAATATGCTTAGAGAGGTTTAGGCAGATTATGAGCAAAGTTAGCTGTGTAAACAGTGAGAAAACGTCTTAGGCCCTTTGCGAATGGCGCGAGCTAAACTGCTATATAAAGGAGAGCTAGTGATATGGCTAACAAGAAACAGAGAAAATACATTAAAATTCGTGGCGCCCACGAACACAACTTAAAAGGTATTGATATTGATATTCCTAGAGACGAGTTTGTCGTACTGACAGGATTGTCCGGCTCAGGAAAATCCTCCCTTGCCTTTGACACCATTTACGCGGAAGGACAGAGACGTTATATGGAGTCCTTGTCTTCCTATGCGAGACAGTTCCTAGGACAGATGGAAAAGCCAAATGTAGAAAGTATTGAAGGGTTGCCACCAGCGATATCTATCGATCAGAAATCCACCAATAGAAACCCTCGTTCTACAGTGGGAACAGTAACAGAAATCTATGACTATTTCCGTCTGTTGTATGCCCGTATAGGGATTCCACATTGTCCAGAATGTGGACGAGCGATTACGAAGCAGAGTATCGATCAGATGGTAGATGCCGTGATGCAGCTACCAGAGAAAACACGTATCCAGATTCTTGCTCCGGTGGTAAGAGGCCGTAAGGGACAGCACGAAAAATTGTTTGAAAAAGCCAAGAAAAGTGGCTATGTTCGTGTTATTGTAGATGGTGCGCAGTACGAGCTTTCTGAAGAGATTCCGTTAGATAAAAATATTAAACACAATATTGACATTGTAGTAGACCGTCTTGTAGTGAAAGCAGGCATTGAAAAGCGTCTTACCGATTCCTTGGAAAATGTATTTGACTTAACCGAAGGTAACGCCATCGTAGATGTCATTGATGGGGAACCTATGACCTTCTCACAGAATTTTGCCTGCCCAGATTGTAACGTAAGTATTGATGAAGTAGAGCCTAGAAGCTTTTCCTTCAACAATCCCTTTGGTGCATGTCCTACCTGTTTTGGATTGGGATACAAGATGGAATTTGATGAGGATTTGATGATTCCAGATAAGAGTCTGGCAATTTCCGAAGGTGCAATTCAGGTATTAGGCTGGCAGTCATCTACAGACCCATCCAGCTATACTTATGCCACTTTGAAAGCGTTATCCGAAGGCTATGGATTTGATCTAAGCACACCATACAAGGATTTGCCAAATGATATAAAAGATATGTTTATCAATGGTGGTGATGGTCGTATCCTAAAAGTGCATTATAAAGGACAACGTGGGGAAGGCGTATACAACTTAGATTGGGAAGGCTTGATAAAAAATGTACAGCGCAGGTACCGTGAAACCTTTTCTGAAACCATGAAGGCAGAATATGAGCAGTTTATGCGTATTTCTCCTTGTGAATGTTGTGGTGGACAGCGTCTGAAAAAGTCCTCTTTAGCAGTTACGGTTGCTGATAAAAATATCTATGAAATCACAGATATGTCAGTAAAAAATCTAGTTGATTTCTTAGAAAAGATGGAGTTGACAAAACAGCAACAACTCATTGGTGAGCAGATATTGAAGGAAATCAAAGCACGTGTTGGCTTTTTGAAAGAAGTAGGACTTGAGTACTTAACCTTAACGCGTGCGACAGGAAGCTTATCCGGTGGTGAAGCACAGCGTATTCGTCTGGCAACACAGATTGGTTCAGGTTTAGTAGGTGTTGCTTATATTTTGGATGAACCTAGTATCGGGCTTCACCAGAGGGATAACGACAAGCTTTTAGGTGCTCTTAAGAACTTAAAGGATTTAGGGAATACTCTTGTTGTGGTTGAACATGATGAAGATACTATGCGTGCAGCAGATTATATCGTAGATATCGGACCAAAGGCTGGTGTGCATGGTGGAGAAATCATTGCCACTGGTACAGCAGAGGACATTATGAAATGTAAGAAGTCGCTGACGGGTGCGTACCTCAGTGGTCGTATCAAGATTCCAGTACCAACAGAGCGTAAGAAACCAACTGGTTTTATTACAATCAAGGGTGCCAAAGAAAACAACTTAAAGGATATTGATGTTGATATTCCATTAGGAGTTGTGACCTGTATCACAGGAGTATCGGGTTCCGGTAAGAGTTCACTGACCAACGAAATCCTTTACAAACACTTGGCTAGAACTCTCAACCGTGCAAGATGTATTCCAGGTAAGCATGACGATATCCTTGGTCTAGAGCAGTTGGATAAGGTGATTGATATTGATCAGTCTCCAATCGGTAGAACACCACGTTCCAACCCTGCGACCTATACAGGAGTGTTTGACATTATCCGAGATTTGTTTGCGGCTACCTCAGATGCAAAAGCAAGAGGCTACAAAAAAGGTCGTTTCAGCTTTAATGTAAAAGGTGGACGATGCGAAGCATGTAGTGGCGATGGTATTTTAAAGATTGAGATGCATTTCCTCCCTGATGTATATGTACCATGTGAAGTTTGTGGTGGAAAAAGGTATAATAGAGAAACTCTCGAAGTTAAATATAAAGGAAAGAGCATCTATGACATCTTAGATATGACAGTAGAGGATGCGGTAGAATTCTTTAAGAATGTTCCAACGGTGCTGCGCAAAATTCAAACCTTGTATGATGTAGGGCTGGGATATGTAAAACTCGGTCAGCCATCCACAGAATTATCCGGTGGTGAAGCACAGCGTATCAAATTAGCTACAGAGCTTAGTCGTAAAAGTACAGGAAAGACGATTTATATTTTAGATGAACCTACTACAGGACTTCATTTTGCAGACGTTCATAAATTGGTTGAGATTCTTCATAGACTCGCAGAAGATGGCAATACAGTAGTGGTTATTGAACACAATCTTGATGTCATCAAGACTGCGGACTACATTATAGATATGGGGCCAGAAGGCGGTGATGGCGGTGGAACGGTAATCGCCCAAGGCACCCCTGAAGAAATTTGTGAGGTTGAGGCTTCTTATACAGGTAAATTCTTAAAGCCATATATTGAAAAAAGTATTTGAAAAATGACACAAATTGTATATAATAAAGAAAACATGGAAAAATATGTTTAATGGAGATTTTGTGCCCATTTACAGAATCGTGTCTATATATGACTATTTTGAAAGGAGACATACAATTATGATGGGAAGCGATATCGGTATCGATCTAGGTACTGCCAGTATTTTAGTATATATCAGGGGAAAAGGCGTTGTTTTGAAAGAGCCATCCGTTGTGGCATTTGATAGAGATACAAACAAAATTAAAGCAATTGGTGAAGAAGCTAGACTTATGCTTGGTAGAACACCGGGCAATATTGTTGCAGTTCGTCCGCTGCGTCAGGGGGTTATCTCTGATTACACTGTGACAGAAAAAATGATCAAATACTTCATCCAAAAGGCTCTCGGTAAGAGAAGCTTCCGTAAACCACGCATTAGTGTATGTGTACCAAGTGGTGTTACAGAAGTAGAAAAGAAGGCGGTAGAAGATGCTACTTATCAGGCAGGGGCTCGTGAAGTGGAGATTATCGAAGAACCAATCGCAGCAGCGATTGGTGCAGGTATTGATATTGCAAGACCATGTGGAAACATGATTGTAGATATTGGTGGTGGTACAACGGATATCGCTGTTATTTCACTTGGTGGTTCTGTAGTAAGCACATCTATCAAGATTGCAGGCGACGATTTTGATGAAGCATTAGTTCGTTATATGCGTAAAAAACATAATCTTCTTATTGGTGAAAGAACTGCGGAAGATATCAAGATTAAAATTGGCACATGTTATCCAATGGCTCAGCCAGAGTCAATGGATGTTAGGGGACGTAACTTGGTTACAGGTCTTCCAAGAACGATTACAGTAAGTTCAGAAGAAACAGAAGAAGCACTTCGAGAACCCACTCTTCAAATTGTGGAGGCTGTACACTCTGTATTGGAAAAAACTCCACCAGAGCTTGCGGCTGACGTTGCAGATAGAGGTATTGTTCTCACGGGTGGTGGTGCCCTTCTTCGTGGTTTGGAGGAGCTTATTGAAGAGCGTACAGGCATTAATACCATGACAGCAGAAAACCCAATGACATGTGTTGCTGTAGGTACAGGTAAATATGTCGAATTTTTAGCTGGAAGACGTGACGAATAAGTTGCATCGCTCGCGGAGTGGAAATTAGTTTCTTTTCAACACCGCTCGCATGCAAAGAGTTCGCAAGCGAACTCCTATTAAATATTAAGAAAGGGGCTATAATATGATTAAGGGTTTGTATACCGCCCATACTGGGATGGTAAACGAAATGAAGAGATTGGATATTTTAACCAATAACCTTGCCAATGCAGATACTACTGCATACAAAAAAGAAGGTACCACATCTCGAACTTTTGCCGATGAACTGGCAATTAAAATCAAAGACACCTCACATTATGGTCTCCCTCAAACACTCGGTGAAATTTCTTTAGTAACCCATTTGGGTCAGGTGTATACGGATTATTCAACCGGAAGTTTCGAAGTAACCGATAATGAAACGGATTTCGCACTTGAAGGAGAAGGTTTCTTTGCGGTGTCATTCACAGATAAGGACGGAAACACTTCCGTAAAGCTTACTCGTGATGGTAACTTTGTAGTTGATAATGAAGGATATCTTAGAACCAAGGATGGTGACTATGTTTTGAATGCCACAGGGGCACTCAACATGGATGCAAATCCAGCTAACTATGTGCAATTGGACCCGATTGCAGCTGTTGCAGTAGATGAATCTGGTTATATATATCAAAATGATGCGCTGGTAGGCACAATCGGCGTTGTTGATGTAGAGAATTATGATTATCTCGAAAAATACGGTGAAAATATGTACAACCTTGTAGAGGGTGGCGTGATTATGGCATCGGAAGCAAATGTTCGACAAGGTATGCTGGAAAGTTCCAATGTAAATGTTGTGGACGAAATGGTAAATATGATTGCCATCCAGAGAGCTTATGAAGCAGGACAGAAGGTAATTCAGTCCGTAGATTCAACGCTTGCAACTACGGTAAATCTTGGTAAGGTACAATAATGTCGATAGACGTTTTGTACATCGTGCATACATGGCACGAGTGAAATAGTTCTAAGGGGGAATATGCTTTATGATGAGAGCATTATACACTGCAGCTACAGGAATGAAAGCTGGGCAGACAAATGTTGATACAATTGCAAACAATTTATCTAATGTTAATACAAACGGATATAAAACAGTAAGAGCAGAATTCAAATCTCTCTTATATCAAACCATTCAGACTAGAACGACAACCGCCAATGGAGAAGAGAAGCCAGTTGGTGCACAGGTAGGTTTGGGTACAAGAGTAGCGTCTACTACTTCTATGTATACACAGGGTGCATTAAATGCCAGTGAAAGTGCAACAGACTTTGCGTTGGAAGGAGACGGATTTTTCCAGATTCGTGGCGCGGATGGTGAAACCTATTATACCAGAAATGGTAATTTTACATGGGCAATTGATGCGGCTGGTAATACACTTTTGACAGATGTAGAAGGATGTCCTGTATTAGATAGAGATGGTAATGCTATTTATGTTCCAGAGGGGGTTACCTCAGAGCGTATGGTATTCCAGCAGGATGGCAGAATTGGATATAGAACTCCGGAAGGTGAATACGTTGATATGAATCAGGCATTTGGTCTTTATCAGTTCAACAACCCATCCGGTTTGGAAAAATTGTCGTACAGCAGATTGCAGCAAACAGATGCTTCTGGGGAAGCTGTTTTGGAAGGTCAAAATGGTACAATTGCAAGTAAGGTTTGCCAGTTTTATCTGGAAGGCTCGAATGTGCAGGTAGCAGATGAAATGGTAAATATGATAATTGCACAGCGTGCTTATGAAATGAACTCTAAGGCAATTCAGACCGCTGATTCTATGTTGGATACAGCCAATAATCTGAAACGTTAAGCCTAGGAGGTACGGATTATGAGTATGGATGTTAGCGGAATTACTTCAATGCTGAATCAAACAGGCAAAACTAGTGCAGCAACTGCTAAGGCAGAAGGATTGACGAATTCTGTAAATGGGCTTTCTTCCGAGTCTACAGAAGAGGAATTGTTGGAGGTGTTAAAAGACTTCGAGTCCTATTTCATTGAACAGATGATTAAACAGATGAAGGAAACCTTCACAGACGAGGATGAAGAATCGTCAGTTGCATCACAGTATACAGATACATTTATGGATTACGCAATTCAAGATGTAGCTGACATGTTGCTAGAAGAGGTAGGTGGCAGCATGACGCAGCAGTTATTTGAGCAGATGAAACGAAATTACAATATACCGACTGTAGAAGAAACTACAGAAGATGCAACTACTGAGGCAGATAGTTCAACAGTAGTTAATGTAGAAGCGGTATAAAATGAAAAGGCAAGACCACTATACCAGTGTGTAGTGGTCTTTTTTAAATAAGGAGTATATATTTGGAAACGATCAAAGGCTATGTAGATCACATTATATATCGAAATACTGAAAATGGGTATACGGTACTGGTGCTCATTTGCGAAGAAGATGAACTCACTTGTGTAGGAATTTTTTCTGATATTGTAGAGGGAGAAAATATCGAAGCAAAGGGAGAGTATATTGAGCATCCTTCCTACGGAAGACAATTTAAGGTAGAGTATTTTGAAGAAAGGGCACCAGAGGATGAAATGGCGATAGAACGTTATCTGGGGTCTGGAGCCATTAAGGGAATTGGTGTGGCTTTAGCAGCTCGAATTGTTCGACGTTTTAAAAAAGATACTTTTCGCATTATTGAAGAAGAGCCAGAGCGTCTTGCAGAGGTAAAAGGCATCAGTGAGCGCAAGGCGATGGAAATAGCAGACCAAGTAAATGAAAAAAAGGATTTGCGACAGGCAATGATTTTTCTACAACAGTACGGTATACATACCAATCTGGCAGTGAAAATTTATAATACCTATGGACAGCGGGTTTATAGTGTATTATCAGAAAATCCATATCAGATGGCAGAGGATATCGACGGAGTGGGTTTTAAAACTGCCGATGATATTGCCGCAAGGGTTGGAATTCGCACTGACTCTGATTTTCGTATCCGAAGTGGAATTTTATATGTGCTTTTGCAGGCATCTGGAGAAGGACATACCTATTTGCCGATGGAGGAATTAACCAGACGCACCAGCCAGCTTCTAGAAATTGATGATGAACATATTGAAAAGCATTATATGAATCTGGCGATTGATAGAAAGCTCATCATGCGTCAAAAGGATGATATGACACAGCTATATGCAGCAAGCTTTTTTTATATGGAAAACAATACTGCAGCTATGCTCAAGCAGTTGGATGTAAGTTATGATATAGAAGAAGAAGAAATTGTAAAGCGTATTAGGAAGATTGAAAAGCAGACACAGATGGAATTGGATGAGCAGCAGTTTTGTGCTGTGAAAGAGGCTGTGCGCAATGGACTTTTGATTATTACAGGTGGACCAGGCACAGGTAAAACTACTACAATTAATACCATTATCCGCTATTTTGAAATGGAAGGTATGGATATATTTCTGGGTGCGCCAACAGGACGAGCAGCAAAACGAATGAGCGAAACTACTGGCTTTGAAGCTCGCACCATTCATCGTATGCTGGAGGTAAATGGTGGAGTCGAAGGAGCAGGTGGATTTGAAAGGAACGAGAAGAATCCATTGGAAACCGATGTCATTATCATCGATGAAATGTCCATGGTTGATATCACACTCATGCATGCTTTGCTAAAGGCGGTATTAGCGGGAACCCGTTTGATTCTGGTTGGTGATGTAAATCAGCTGCCAAGTGTGGGACCAGGCTCTGTGCTAAAGGATATCATCGATTCCGGACAGTTTCATACGGTAAAGCTCAACAAAATCTTCCGCCAAGCGAGTAGTAGTGATATTATTGTAAATGCTCATAAAATAAACAATGGAGAGGAAGTTGTCTTAGATAACAAAAGCATGGACTTCTTTTTCCTGAAGCGATATGAAGCAGATAAAATTATTCAGGTAACCTTACAACTGATTAAACAAAAGCTACCAAAATATGTAGACGCTACCGAATATGATATTCAGGTGCTTACACCGATGCGCAAAGGTTTGCTGGGGGTGGAGCGATTGAATACCATTTTGCAGATGTATCTCAATCCAGAGGAGCCCAGAAAGCGAGAAAAAGAATATGGTGGAATCATTTTTCGAGAAGGCGACAAGGTGATGCAGATCAAGAATAACTATCAGCTGGATTGGGAAATACGTACGAAATATGGTTTGTGTATAGATAAAGGGCAAGGTGTATTTAATGGTGATACAGGAATAATCGAAGAAATCAATTTCTTTGCAGAGACCATGACGATTTCCTTTGACGAAGGAAAGCTAGTGGACTATCCATTTAGACTTTTAGAGGAACTGGAGCTTGCATATGCTATTACCATCCATAAGTCCCAAGGCTCAGAATATCCTGCGGTGGTGATTCCAATGTTTCAGGGCCCACGTATGCTGATGAACCGAAATCTTTTATATACAGCAGTTACAAGAGCAAAAAAATGTGTTACTATTGTAGGTGACGACGAAGTGTTTTATACTATGATTCAAAATAATTCCCAGCTGAAGCGATATAGCGGCTTAAAGGACCGCCTGCTGGAAGAAGGCATCTAAAGTGAGGAAAAACATGGAAATTAGAATTATACGAGACGAAGAATTAGAAAATGTAGCAGGATTATCTCGTTTGGTGTTTGATAAGTGTTTACGTAATCGTATGGAATTTACACAAACGATTCCTTTTGTAGAAAATTATCTACAGGTGGAAAATTTAAAAAATCTCTGTCAGGAAGAAAAGCTGGTCATATGGGGTGCTTTTGAGCAGGGGCAGATGGTAGGCGTATCAGGCCTAGAGTCTGATGGAATGATTACGATGCTTTATGTACTGCCGCACCTTTTTAACAAGGGGATTGGCAGGCAGCTGTTGGAAAAGATGCGCGTGTATGCTAAGGAAGCCTATGGTTTAGAAAAGGTCCTGGTAAATGCTACGCCTGCATGGACCGCCTTTTATTTTGTCAAACAAGGCTTTTCTTATTTGCAACCAAATCAGAATATGAGAGTACCATTCGTATCTCTCTATGCTCTTTCAAAACAGATAGGATTAATTACGAATCGTCGGATTCCGAAAAGATATATGATATTGGCATTAATAGGCTGCATTTTGTTTGCGACTGTTGCAGCAAGTCTATTTATGATTTCTTATTTATAAAACAAAGTAGTTAAAAGCAAGTTAGAGTAGGAGGAGAATATATGCTTGAGCTGAAAAATATTACAAAAGATTATCCAGCTGGCGATGGAATTGTTCATGCTTTAAAAGGAATTGATTTGCAATTTCGTAAAAATGAATTTGTGTCTATTTTAGGTCCATCTGGTTGTGGTAAAACCACGTTACTCAACATTATTGGAGGTCTTGATAAATATACTTCTGGTGATTTGATTATCAACGGAAAATCAACGAAATATTTCAAAGACAGAGATTGGGATACGTATAGAAATCATTCTATTGGTTTCGTATTTCAAAGCTACAATCTGATTCCGCACCAGTCAGTACTGCAGAATGTAGAATTGGCATTATCACTTACTGGTGTTTCTCGCGCTGAAAGGAAAGAACGTGCAAAACAAGCCTTGGAGCAGGTGGGACTTGGTAACCAGTTGCATAAAAGACCAAGCCAGATGTCTGGTGGACAGATGCAGCGTGTTGCTATTGCGAGAGCATTAGTAAATAATCCAGATATCATATTAGCAGATGAACCCACGGGGGCACTTGATAGTGAAACCAGTATTCAGGTTATGGATATCTTAAAAGAAATTTCCAAGGACAAATTGATTATTATGGTTACCCATAATCCAGAGCTGGCGGAACGATATTCTACACGTATCATTCGTATGCTAGATGGTGAAATAAAAGCAGATTCTATGCCATTGAGCGAAAAGGATTTACAGACAGAAGGTGTTTCCGAAAAAGCAAATCCTTCTGGAAAGACCAAGAAACCATCCATGTCGCTGTTGACCTCTTTTTCTCTTTCACTAAAGAACTTAATCGCAAAAAAGGGAAGAACAGCACTAACTTCTTTTGCTGGAAGTATTGGTATTATCGGTATTGCCTTAATCCTCTCTGTATCACAGGGATTGACTGCTTATATTAATATGGTTCAGGAGAGCACGCTGTCTTCCTATCCGCTTACTATTCAGTCTACGAATATAGATGCAAGTACTTTGATGGCTACCTTTATGGGAATGGCAAATGAGGAAGCGGATCATGAAAATGATGCGGTTTATATGCAGCCAGTTGTTTATGATATGGTAGATGCTATGAACAATCTAGAAACAACGGAAAACGATCTGGCCGCCTTTAAAACATACATTGAAAATGAGTATAAGAACTCCGAAGGAGAAGGTAGCTTGAATGAAGCGATTAACGGGATTCAGTATACTTATGATTTAGATTTACAGGTATTTACCAAGAATGTAGACGGAGATATTATTCTGTCCGACACAGAGGCTTTGCTGACAGATATGATGAGTCAAATTATAGGAACAGATATGTCTGCATTATCTGATATGGCAAATGGCGGCATGATGGGTATGGATATCTCTTCCTCACCAATGGCATCTATGGGCGGTGCGTCCATGACACTTTGGCAGGAAATGCTTCCAGGTGAAGATGGAAAACTGGTTAGTGATTTGGTAGAAAGTCAGTATGATGTTATCTATGGCTCGTGGCCAAACAGCTATGACGAAATCGTATTGGTAGTAGACGAAAACAACGAATTAGATGACATGACCCTGTATGCATTAGGCTTGGAATCACGAGAAAGCATTGATGCCATTATGGATGCAGCTATCAACAAAACCGACTTAGAACATAAAGAAAAATCATGGACCTATGAAGAAATCTGTGCTATGGAATTTAGAACTATTTTAAATTCTGATTGCTACACCTATGATGAAAATAGAGGCTTATATACAGATTTAAGAGAAACAGAAGCAGGATTAAAATATTTGTATGATAATGGTATCAACTTAAAAGTATCTGGTATTATTCGTCCAAGCGAAGATGTGGAAACCACAATGCTTTCTGGCTCTATTGCTTACACAAGTGAATTAACAGAGTATGTAATCAAACAGTCAAAAGACTCTGATTCAGTAAAAGCGCAGCTAGAAAATCCATCTGTCGATATTTTTACCAATCTTCCGTTTGAAGAAAATACAGGTAACCTGACAGGAGAAGAAAAACAGACAGCTTTTCGTGATTATGTAGCAAATTTATCTGACGAAGATAAAGCAGCTACTTATGTGGCGATTATGTCGATTCCTTCAGAGGAACAGTTGAATACCGCTGTTGATCAGGCAATGGTAGGTGTAGAGAGAGCTGATATCGAAGCGGCTATGATACAGGCCCTGACAGAGCAAATGGGAATGAGTGAAGAGGAAATCGCTGAATATCTGGCAGACATGACAGATGAAGACCTTACGGATACCTTCCGTCAGATGATGGAAGAACAGGTGAAAATGCAGTTTGCGGCTCAGGTACAACAGCAGATGACCCATATGCCAGATGCACAGAAGGTAGCAGCATTGGATGCAGCCATGGAGACATATACGATAGAGGAATATATTGTATATTATGATGAAATACTGGAATTTTCAGATTCAACCTACGAAGATAACTTGATTGAATTAGGATACATTGATTTAAATGACCCTGCAAGTATCAACTTCTATGCATCCACCTTTGAAAACAAAGATATCATTGAAGATGCCATTGCAGAATATAACGAAACAGTTGATGAAATTAAACAGATTAAGTATACGGACTATGTAGGACTTATGATGTCTTCTGTCACATCTATCATCAATGCAATCACATATATTCTGATTGCATTTGTAGCAATTTCACTGATTGTATCTTCTATCATGATTGCTGTTATAACCTTAATTTCCGTACAAGAAAGAACGAAGGAGATTGGCATCCTCCGTGCAATGGGTGCTTCAAAACATAATGTATCTGTTATGTTCAATGCAGAGACAATTATTATTGGTCTCGCATCAGGTACACTTGGTGTTGTAGTTACGTACCTGTTATGTATTCCAATTAATGCCATTATCCATGCATTGACAGGCATTGAAACATTAAATGCATTCTTGCCATCAAATGCAGCCATAATTTTGATTATTATTAGTGTTGTACTAAATCTCTTCTCAGGATTTATCCCAGCTAAGAGTGCGGCGAAAAAAGATCCTGTTGTAGCATTGAGAAGCGAATAGTATTTGAGAAGCGAATAGTATTATGATTGTTTTTATATTAAAAAAGTGATACACTTAGTCTATCACTCAAATTAGTGTTGTACGAAAGTGTAAAAAATCATCTTTCGTAGAAGAAGGGGGAAATATGGAAGGAAACAAAAAAGAACTGAAGGCTCGTAAAAAGGCCTACAAAAAGGCACGTAGCAAAGCTACCAGACCTTGGAAATGGTTTACATGGATTAGTTTACCATTTGCAATTATTTTAACTATAGTAACAGTTTTCTGTGCTATGTTTGACAACACAATTGCTTTATTCACAGGAGGAACTTTTTGGGAATTAGTAAATGAAGACAAGGACGCTATCTATTTTAAAGGCGACTTTGAATCAGAAGAAGAGAGAAATGAAGCAGGTGCTGCTCTTGTAAAACAGGTAGAGGCAGAAGGTGCTACTCTTTTAACAAATGAAAACAATGCTTTACCACTTAAAGCGGGTGCAAAAGTTAGCTTATTCTCTACCTCATCTGTAAACATTGTATATGGTGGTACAGGTTCTGGTAATGTAGATGCTTCTAAGAGTCACAATTTAAAAGAGGCTTTAGAAGAAGTAGGTGGATTTGAAGTAAACGAAACATTATGGTCATTTTATTCAGAAGGTGGTGCAGCAGGAGAGTATACACGTGGCAATGCTGGTGCAGTAGTACAGGATTCTGCTACGGCTTCTGGATATGGTGCAGCAGAAATTGTTGAAGCACCTTGGTCTCTTTATGAAGAAACAGAAGGTGTGTTAGAATCTATCGAAAACTATGGCGATGCTGCTATCGTTGTTTTATCCCGTATCGGTGGTGAAGGTGCAGATAGTTACTTCAATCATGGCTTATGGGAAGGAAAGAACTATCTTGCATTAAATGAAAACGAAAAAGTTATGATGTCCAACATCAAGAAGATGAAAGATGAAGGCAAGGTTGATAAGATTATCGTATTAATCAACACCTCCAACGCCCTTCAGGTTGATTTCTTAAAATACAACGAATACGGTGTAGACGCTACACTTTGGATTGGTGGCGTAGGTCAGACTGGTATTGATGCAGTAGCAGAAATTCTCAATGATACAGTAAACCCATCGGGTAGTCTTCCAGATACCTACTGTTATGATAACTACTCTAGCCCAGCTATGCAGAACTTCACACCTGTTATTTATAATGGTGATACAAAAAAGATTCCTGCACATGCAGATACGTACATGATTTATCAGGAAGGTATCTATGTAGGATACAAATATTATGAAACACGTTATGAAGACTATGTAATGGGTAAAGAAAATGTTGGCAACTTCATCTATGGAGATGATGTAGCATTCCCATTTGGATTTGGTTTAAGCTATACAACATTCGAATACAGCAACATGTCATATGAATATGATGAGGAAGCACAGACATATACCTTCAAAGTTACGGTAACCAATAGAGGTAACAAACCTGGTAAAGAAACTGTACAGATTTATGTACAGAGCCCATACACACAGTATGACATTGACAACAATGTAGAAAAAGCTTCTGTATCATTAGTAGGATTTGAAAAGACAGAAATTCTGAAAGAAAATGAATCGGAAGAGCTTACAATTGTGGTGGATGGAGATTATGTAGCAAGCTATGATGCTTATGGTGCGGGCACATATATTTTGGATGCTGGTGATTACTATTTCACAGCAGCGACAGATTCTCACGATGCTGTAAACAACATTTTAGCAGCAAAAGGCTATACTCCAGACAATACAGACCAGCGTATGGACAAAGTTGGTAATGCATCTTTAGTATGCACATGGAATAATCCGGATGCAGATCCTACAACACCTGAATTGGATCCAAATACTACCTTATACGCAAAAAGTGATGCTGGTACAGAAATTACAAACAAATTAAATTCATCTGACCCAAATATGAACGCAGAAGTAGGTGAAAAGGTTACTTACTTAACACGTAATAACTGGGAAGGTACAATGCCAAGCATTGATAATTATAAATTAGTTTGGAAAGAAAATAAAGATGGAACCAAGACACTTGAAGTGTATGGTTCACTTACATTAAACAAATACTTAATCGAAGCATTACAGGATCAGCAGTATGAAACAGATCCAAATGCAACAGAAAAGATGCCAACACTTGGTGCTGATAATGGATTAAAGCTTTATGATTTAATCGCTAAAGATTATAATGACCCAGCTTGGGATAAATTATTAGACCAGCTTACATTTGATGATATGGTTAGCCTCATCGGTGATTCTTTCCATTGGACAATGCCGATTGAATCTGTACAGGCTCCTGGTACACGTGATGAAAATGGTCCTCAGGGATTAACAGTAGCATTGTTTGGTAGCGGACTTGGTGTAGAAACAACAGCTCTTACATCGGAAGACGTACTTGCAGCTACATTCAACAAAAAATTAGCATACCAGATTGGTAATATTGTAGGTAATGACTGTCTAGATGCAGAGGTATCCTTCCTTTATGGACCTGGTGCAAATACACACAGATCTCCATATGGTGGAC
Source organism: Agathobacter sp. (assembly GCA_045603165.1). GTDB lineage: Bacteria > Bacillota > Clostridia > Lachnospirales > Lachnospiraceae > Roseburia. The sequence goes on from JAZULP010000033.1 coordinate 29,340, forward strand.
GTAACTTCGAATATTACTCAGAAGACTCTGTCCTCTCCGCTGAAATCGGTAGATATGAAGTAAGTGGTATTGAAGAAAAAGGTGTATATGTAGTATACAAACATTTTGCATTAAATGACTGTGAACAGGATCGTATTGGTCTTGGTGTATGGCTCAATGAACAGTCAGCTCGTGAAATCTACTTAAGAGCATTCCAGGGTGGCTTAGAAAGCTCACAGGGTGTTGTTATGCTTAAGGATGAAAACGGAGAATTTGATAAATTCGTTCCTTCTAACAAAGGTGGTAACGGTGTAATGATGGCGTATACTCGTTGGGGTACACAGTGGTCAGGCGCCAACACCAACCTTGTAAAAGGCATTATGAATGGCGAGTGGCAGTGTAATGGTCTCCAGATTACAGATAACGTACTGAATTCGATGGTAAACGGTATCGATGGTGTAATGGGTGGAACTACAACATACGACTCAATGCTTGCATTCATGATTACAGGTGCTAAAGGATTGCCAGCATTTGAAAATGATCCAGTAGCAGTAGCAGCTATGAGAGAAGCTTGTCACCACAACTTATATGCAATTGCAAACTCACAGGCTATGAATGGCATTGGTGAAAATACTACAATCAAAGCTATCGAGCCTAAGGTTGTATCAGGAACAAGAACAATCGCGATTGTATTATGGATAATCTTTGTAGTATTTTTAGTGCTTTGGATTATAAAGAGAAACAAGTTCAAAAAATCCGAAGAATACATCAGCTATCACGAATATAGAAAAGCAAATAAATAGGATTTTTCTACAAGAGGATGTCGCAAATTAGGCGGCATCCTCTTTAGATAAAACAATGAAAGAAGCATTTGTTATGAACAACCAAGAATTCAAACAAGGGATTCGAGATGGCTTTCCAATCTGTCTTGGTTACATATCTGTGTCGATGGCGTTTGGACTTACCATAGTAAAAGCAGGTATGCCTATCTGGTCAGCAATACTCATATCCCTTACCAATTTAACTAGTGCAGGGCAGTTTGCAGGCGCAAATCTACTGCTTGCACAAGGCACATATATTGAGTTAGCATTAACTACGTTCATTATCAATATCCGATACTTTTTAATGTCCCTTTCCGTATCCCAAAAGGTAGATAAGGACTTTGGGTTTAAGGAACGTTTGATGGCTTCCTTTGGCGTGACAGATGAAGTATTTGCAGTTTCCATGCAAAGAAGAAGCGAACTGACTTTTTCTTATATGTTGGGATTGATTGCAACACCTATTTTAGGATGGACAGGAGGAACGATAATTGGTGCAGTTGCGACATCCCTTTTACCAGCTAGTCTAACTGATGCAATGGGAATCGCTTTATATGGTATGTTTATTGCGATAATCGTACCACCTGCAAGAGAACATAAAAGTGTATTGTTTGCAGTCCTTTTGGCAATTGTGGCAAGTTATGCATTTACCTATATACCAATACTATCTGTTTTGTCCGGAGGGTGGTCGGTTATCCTCATAACCGTAGTAGTTAGTGCATTAGCAGCTTGGATATTTCCGATTCCAGAAGAGAAATAGATGTTGTTTTAGAAAGAAGGAGACGAAATGAGCCCTTTATATATTGTTGGCGGAATTTTCATTATGGCATTGATGACCTATATCATCCGTGTAGCACCTATGGTGATTTTCCGTAAGAAAATTGAAAATAATCGAGTGAAATCATTTTTATATTATGTACCATATACTGTATTAGCAGCGATGACCTTCCCAGCCATTTTTTCTAGTACAGAATCACAGGTGGGAGCAGTTGCCGGATGTATTGCTGCAGTGCTATTGGCATATTTGAAAAAAGGTCTGCTTGTAGTAGCACTAGGGGCGGCAGGCACAGTCTTTCTGCTTAGTATGTTGGGGGTATAAAGAGGTGTGAAACAAAAATAAACTAGCATATTTATGATTGGACTTCATAGAATAGAACAGATTACTATGGAGTCTATTTTTATGAGATTAAGACAGAACTATCCTATTTCAGACCGTATAAAACTTTTACTCATTTTATTCTTTGTACTTTTGATTATGTTGGTTTTATCCAGTCACAAAAATTCACAGGAAAGAGATTTGGAAAAGAACTCTACTATAGAGAATCTTCTGCAGACAGCGATACAGCCAATGGGTTCTACGATGTATATCTGGGGCGGTGGCTGGGATGACGAAGACACTGCTGCAGGTGGCACATCTACACAGCTTGGAGTGAGTTCGAAATGGAGCGAATTTGCCAGCTTACAGAATGAAAGCTATGATTTTGAGAAACATCGCTATGAGCGTGAAAATGGTCTGGACTGTTCTGGTTATGTGGGATGGGTTATTTATAATACCTTTGAAACAGAGCCTGGAAATACAGGGTATGTTACCACATCAACAAATATGGCGGAAAGCTTTGCAGCTCGTGGCTGGGGAAGATTGATTCGAAATCCAAAACAATTTTTGGCAGGGGATGTTGTTAGTATGGATGGCCATGTATGGATATGTCTTGGCGCCTGTGCAGATGGAAGTGTTTTGCTAGCTCATTCTAGTCCTCCTGGGGTTTCTGTATGTGGTACCCAAGTAAGGGAAGGAGAATTTAGTATCGCAGTGCAACTAGCTGAAGAATTTATGACAGATTATTATCCGAATTGGCAGGAAATGTATCCGAATCGTGCGGTATCTGGTTCTTATCTGGAAAATGTATCCGTATTTCGTTGGAGTGAAAATACGATGTTGGATGCCGAAAAAATGCAAACTATGAGTGGGGAAGAAATTATCGTATCTATATCGCCTAATATTTAATCAAAACAAAACATTGCAAGATGAATTATAAAATGTTAGTATAAAATCGGCTAGAAGCGGACCTCTATAGGCCGCTATCAAGGCCGATTTCTTAATTTATGCATTTGCTTTTAGCAAAATCAGAAGAGACCACAGATAGTGGCTTTTACTAGAAAAAGGAGGATTTAGCAATGCAAGACAGAAAAACTTTGAACGAACTGGTACTTACCGGTTTATTTGCCGCGATTATCATTATCATGGCATTCACACCTTTGGGATACATCCCACTTGGCGTTATTAACGCTACTATTATTCAGATTCCAGTCATTATCGGATCCTTATTTTGTGGACCGAAACAGGGCGCATTTCTTGGATTTTTATTTGGATTTACAAGCTTTTTGAAAAATACCATTACGCCCGCCACATTATCCGCATTTGTATTTTCACCAGTGCTGGCTGCGAATATGTTTGGTGTCAAAGGTGTGTTATATAGCACATTTATCTGCTTTGTGCCACGTATTCTGGTTGGCGTTATTCCATATTTCGTTTATAAGCAAATGAAGAAATACTCCAAATGGGTAACCATAAATTTTGTAGTATCAGGTATTCTTGGAGCATTCACCAATACATTTTTAGTTATGGGGTCTATTTATCTTTTATACAAAGATGCCTACGCACAGGCACAGAATGTTGATCCATCCGCAGTGCTTGGGATAATAGGCGGAATCATAAGTTTTAATGGCGTGATAGAAGCGATTCTTTCAGGTGTCATTGTTTCCGCTATTGGTGTAGTACTTAATAAAATCAAACCAGTAAAATAACAAATTACTAATACAACATAAATTGCAACACAAGATTTAAATGGGAGGAACACTCATGCTGAAAGGAAAAACAGTGGTTCTTGGTGTGACCGGCAGTATCGCTGCCTACAAAATCGCAAACTTAGCTAGTGCATTGGTAAAACTTCATGCAGATGTTCATGTAATCATGACACAGAATGCCACCAATTTTATCAATCCGATTACATTTGAGACTTTAACCAGCAATAAATGTTTGATAGATACCTTTGACCGCAATTTCCAGTTCAATGTAGAACATGTTTCGTTGGCAAAAAAAGCTGATATTTTTATGGTTGCACCAGCTTCCGCCAACGTTATTGGAAAAATCGCAAATGGTATTGCAGATGACATGCTTACAACCACAATCATGGCTTGCAAATGTCCAAAACTAATTTCGCCAGCCATGAATACAAATATGTTTGAAAATCCAATTCTTCAGGATAATTTGAAGAAGTTACAGGGATATGGCTATGAAATTATCGATCCAGCCTGTGGTTATCTTGCATGTGGGGATACAGGTGCAGGCAAAATGCCTGAACCTGAGATTTTGTTGTCCTATATTCTTCGAACCATTGCTTTAGAAAAAGACATGGAGGGGATAAAGGTTTTAGTAACAGCGGGACCTACGCAAGAAAGCCTTGATCCAGTTCGATTTATCACCAACCATTCCACAGGAAAAATGGGGTATGCTATTGCGGAAAACTGCATGCGTCGTGGTGCAGAGGTTACTCTTGTAACTGGACCTGTTTGTATTGCACCACCGCCATTTGTTAAAGTGATAAACGTGAAATCTGCAGCTGATATGGCTGAGGCAGTAAAAACATGTTATAAAGAACAGCAAATTATTATCAAAACGGCAGCGGTAGCAGATTACCGTCCAGCCCACGTGGCAGACGAAAAAATCAAGAAAAAAGAAGGGGACTCTGTCCTCATACTAGAGCATACAGAAGATATCCTTGCATATCTTGGCGCAAACAAACAGCCAGGCCAGTTTATTTGCGGTTTTTCTATGGAAACAGAAAACATGTTAGAAAACTCTCGTAGAAAATTAGAGCGCAAAAATATAGACATGATTGTAGCAAATAATCTAAAAGTTGCAGGCGCAGGCTTCGGACATGATACCAATATTGTGACATTTATTACTAAAGATGAATGTATGGAACTTGAATTGATGTCAAAGCAGGAAGTTGCAGGAAATATAGTGGATTATATCTTAACAAAGATGGGTATCTCATTATAATTATAAACGAATATTTACTCAGAGTTCGTAGCATTTAGATAACTAAGAAAGTTGAGAAGCAATATGAGTATACTTAATGTAGAACATCTCACCCACGGCTTTGGTGATAGAGCCATCTTCGACGATGTATCCTTTCGCCTTTTAAAAGGAGAACACATCGGCTTAATTGGAGCTAATGGTGAGGGAAAATCTACCTTCATGAATATCGTAACAGGAAAGCTTATGCCAGACGAAGGCAAAGTAGAATGGGCCAAAAATGTTCGTGTAGGATATTTAGACCAGACCGCCTCTTTAGAAAAAGGTATGACAATTGCATCTGTTTTAAAATCAGCCTTTGCGTGGCTTTTTGAAATGGAACAGCGAATGAATCACATTTGTGATAATCTTGGTGAAGCAGACCCGAATCAAATGGATGCCATGATGGAAGAGCTTGGGACCATTCAAGATATGCTAGACAGCCATGATTTTTATGTAATTGATGCAAAGGTAGAAGAAGTTGCCCGTGCACTTGGTCTTTTGGATGTAGGTTTAGATCATGATGTTACAGATCTTAGTGGTGGACAGCGAATGAAGGTTCTTCTGGCAAAGCTCCTTTTGGAGAAACCAGATATTCTTCTTTTGGACGAGCCTACCAATTACTTGGATGAAGAGCATATTACATGGTTAAAGAGATATTTACAAGAATATGAGAATGCCTTTATCCTAATTTCCCATGATATTCCATTCTTAAACGAAGTAATTAACATTATTTATCATATGGAAAACCAGCACTTGGATCGTTATGTGGGTGATTACGATAAGTTCCAGGAGGTTTATGAAGTAAAGAAATCTCAGCTAGAAGCAGCCTATCGTAAACAACAGCAGGAAATCAGCGAATTAAAAGATTTTGTAGCCCGTAACAAGGCCCGTGTTGCGACACGTAACATGGCGATGTCTCGCCAGAAAAAGCTTGATAAGATGGATGTCATAGAGCTTGCGGCAGAAAGACCAAAGCCAGAATTCAACTTCAAGGTGGGGCGTACCGCTGGCAAGATTTTATTTGAAACAAAAGATTTGGTTATCGGATATGATGAACCATTATCAAAGCCACTCAACATCTCTATGGAACGTGGCGAGAAGATTGCACTTGTAGGTGCCAATGGTATCGGAAAGACTACGCTTCTTCGCAGTATTTTAGGATTAAACAAACCGGTAAGTGGTGATGTAGAATTAGGTGATAATTTAGAAATCGGCTACTTTGAACAGGAAATCAAAGAAGAAAATTCCAATACTTGTATTCAGGAAATTTGGGATGAGTTTCCTTCTTTTACGCAGTATGAAGTACGTTCTGCATTAGCTAAATGCGGGCTTACCACAAAGCATATTGAAAGTCAGGTGCGAGTGCTCAGTGGTGGTGAACAGGCAAAGGTGCGTCTTTGTAAGCTTATCAATCGAGATACCAATATTCTGCTTCTTGACGAACCTACCAACCACTTGGATGTGGATGCGAAGGATGAATTAAAGAGAGCATTGATGGACTACAAAGGAAGTATTCTCCTTATCTGTCACGAACCAGAATTTTATGGCGATATTGTAAGCAAGGTTTGGGATTGTTCTCAGTGGACGACAAAAGTGTTATAAGAAGGAAGGAATATAAAAAGGGGAGCATTGCTCCCCTTAATTTATGCATAAATATTAATAACAGTAGGTTCAGACGCTACACCGTTCTTTTTTCTTTCTTCCAAAATGGCATCCAATTCTCCTTTTACATCTAGATAAAATAGCGTTGTGGTCTGTATCATATAAGGATGTACCCAGAAGATTCCGATGCCAAGGGATAACAATACCAAAAGCATCATTCCTAAAAAACTAAGCTGCATATAAAAATAACGTTTTCTATGTGTCAATATCATGTCTTTTGTATATCTTAGAGCATCTATCATGGACAGATTTTCATTGTCATTCATCACAAAATACACCAAATCAAAGGTAAGTGAAATATATAAGGTCAATATACAGCTTATAATACTAAGTCCTAGAGCTATAAGATAATAGTTCACGCCGTCATAGAAAATAATGAGAGCAATAGCGCCAAACGTAGGTAGTAGGCATACGATAGAAAGCGCAAATAAAAGCAACTCTGTAAAAATAAACCTATTAGAGTGGATTTTTGCAGGGATAAATAATTCAGAGCCACTTGTCTTGCCTGTGCGCGCCAGTCTCAAATGCATGCGATACTGTCCCGCCGTCAGCACCGCAGAGGCTATTCCGATAAGCCCTACAGCCACATAGTAGATAATATTTGATGTGGAAAACATCACACTATCTCTCATAAGAGCAAAGGGTAGTTCAAGCAGAGACACAATAATATTGCAGATCACAAATGCACGGATAATTTCCATATAATTACCCTGTAGATTGGTGCGTGCGATTCTCTTTAATTCTTTTATTTCTCGCTTCATAAAACTCCTTAATCTTTCATAACCAAATTCATGCCACAAATCAATTGCCTATCAATAATAGGTGTAGTAATGATGTTTATTGTGGCAATATTTCGCCAAACATTTCTTCAAAATCATAACCATACATATTACAGAATTCTCTTAGAATTCCTTCTATACTACCGTATTCTTCAATAGCAAATGAAAAAGCAGCTATGAAAATAACAGTGGTTAGTAACATTCCTGCAATTCCGAAGATGACTCCCCTTTTTGCCTTCCGGCTCATGGTCATCCTTCCACCACGAGAAAGCAGTGCAAATATAATCGCCAAGGCACCAAGGACATATGCCCCATAAAAGGTGAGAGTGGACATAATGCTTGCGACTCCTAACGCCCATGCTGCCATCTCGAAAAAATTGACAGTTGGCAAGACGCGAATTGGTGGCTGCCCAAAAGGAAAAGAGTTCTTTTCATGGTTGGAGCTATCCTTCCTTTCTGGGTTCTGGTATGGATTAAAATCATTTGGATTATAATTCTCCATAATACGTAATTTCCTAACTTTCTAAATAAAACATATCTTAAAGAAATAGTTTCCTTGAAAATATCATACCACTTCGTTTATAATAGAGAAAGTGAAATTTAAGAATTCATAGAAATTTCACAAAACAAATGAAAGAATTCGAGAGGTAATATATGGATATTATTGCAAAGCTTGCTGAAGAGTTAGGGATCAAAAAAGGACAGGCAGATGCAGCAGTGCAGCTCATTGACGAAGGGAATACGATTCCGTTTATCGCGCGCTATCGTAAGGAAGCCACAGGAGCGTTGAGTGACGAAATTCTTCGTAACCTATTTGATCGTTTAACCTATCTTCGCAACTTGGAGGATAAAAAACAGACCGTTCTTTCTAGCATTGAAGAACAGGGTAAATTAACGGAAGAACTAAAGGCACAGATTCTTGCAGCGGAAACACAGGTAGCAGTAGATGACTTGTATCGTCCTTATAGACCAAAACGTCGCACCCGTGCTATCATTGCAAAAGAAAAAGGATTAGAACCATTAGCAAATATCATTATGCTTCAGATGTTAAAAAAACCATTGGTAGAAGAAGCAACTCAGTATATTAATCAAGAAAAAGAAGTACTCACTCCAGAAGATGCTATCGCAGGTGCCAAAGATATCATAGCTGAAATAATTTCTGACGATGCAGATTACAGAACCAAGATTCGTGAACTTACCATGAAAAAAGGCCGTCTTATCTCTGTTGCAAAAGACAAAGAAGCAGAGTCTGTATATGAAATGTACTACGAGTATGATGAAGCTTTAGCAAAAGTAGCAGGACACAGAACGCTTGCAATCAATAGAGGTGAAAATGAAAAGGTTTTGACCATCAAAATCGAAGCCCCTACAGAAGATATCATAGCATATCTTGAGAAAAAGATTATTATTCATGATGGAGAGTGTGCGGACATCATCAAAGAAGCTATTGTCGATGCCTATGATCGTCTTATCGCTCCTTCCATCGAACGTGAAATTCGTAATGATTTAACAGAAAAAGCAGAAGACGGAGCTATCAAGGTTTTTGGTAAAAACCTTGAACAGCTTCTCATGGCACCACCTATTGCTGGGCAGGTTGTACTTGGATGGGATCCTGCATTTCGTACTGGTTGTAAGCTAGCAGTAGTGGATCCAACTGGAAAGGTTTTAGATACCACAGTTATCTATCCAACCGCACCACAGAACAAAGTAGAAGAAGCAAAGGCTGTATTAAAGAAACTTATTTCGAAATATAATGTCACATTAATTTCACTTGGTAACGGTACAGCGTCTCGTGAATCCGAACAGGTTATCGTATCGCTTCTAAAAGAGATACCTGTTAAGGTTCAATACATTATTGTAAGTGAAGCAGGTGCTTCTGTATATTCTGCTAGTAAATTGGCGACAGAAGAATTCCCTAATTTTGACGTAGGACAGCGTAGTGCTACATCGATGGCACGACGACTTCAGGATCCACTTGCTGAGCTTGTAAAAATTGACCCGAAATCCATTGGTGTAGGTCAATATCAGCATGACATGAACCAGAAGAAGCTAAGTGAGGCCCTTGGCGGTGTTGTAGAAGACTGTGTAAACAAAGTCGGAGTTGACCTTAATACTGCATCTGCATCGCTTCTGGAGTATATCTCAGGGATTTCAAAATCTATTGCAAAAAACATTGTTATCTACCGTGAACAAAACGGTGCATTCAAATCCAGAGCAGAGCTTCTTAAAGTGGCAAAGCTTGGTCCAAAGGCTTATGAACAGTGTGCGGGCTTTATGCGTATTATAGGCGGTAAAAATCCATTAGATGGAACAGGTGTACATCCAGAATCCTATGATGCAACTGTAGAACTTTTGGCAAAGCTTGGATATACCATAGAAGATGTAGAAAAGCGAACAGTAGCAGGTATTTCAAAGAAGGTCAGCGACTACAAAAAGCTTGCAGCAGAGCTTGGTATCGGAGAGCTTACATTACAAGATATCGTAAAAGAATTAGAAAAACCGGCGCGTGACCCACGTGAAGACATGCCAAAGCCAATCCTTCGCAGCGATGTTCTCGAGATGAAGGACTTAACACCAGGCATGGTATTAAAAGGAACCGTCCGCAATGTAATCGACTTTGGTGCTTTTGTAGATATCGGGGTTCATCAGGATGGTCTTGTTCATATTTCACAAATTTGCGACCGTTACATCAAGCACCCTCTGGAAGCTGTCAGCGTAGGTGATATTGTAGAAGTAAAAGTAATGAGTGTGGATTTGAAAAAACAGAGAATTCAGCTCACGATGAGAGGCATATAAGATAAAAAGATTCAATCCATAGTTGACATAGGATAATGTGTCGCATATAATGGCAATGTAAAATAAATATGAAATTCTTCGGGGCGGGGCGAAATTCCCCACCGGCAGTAAAGTCTGCGAACCTTGTGTATAGCATGAGGCCGATCTGGTGAAATTCCAGAACCGACAGTATAGTCTGGATGAGAGAGGAAAAGTTAGCGGATTTTCGCGCCCTAAGTGTATTATTATACTTAGGGCGTTTTTTAAATTCTGGCATTTTCCACTTTGAAGAAAAAGGAGGAAAAATGAGTGATTTATTGAAACAGGTAGTAGAAAATGTAGGATTTTTAATGATTTTTGCCTTGGTAATTATCGGGGTATTTGCTTTGGCATATGTGGCAGAACGTCTTATCCAAAAGAAACGTGGTGTAAAAGAGAAAATACTTACCACTAGAAAAATTGCCATGATTGGAATGTTTTCGGCTGTGGCAGGAATTTTGATGTTATTTGAATTTCCACTTCCAATGATTGCACCACCTTTTTATGAATTGGATTTTAGTGAGCTTCCAGTGTTGATTTGCGGATTTGCATTTGGACCAGTAGCGGGGGTAGTAACAGAATTTTTAAAGGTGATGATTAAACTTTTTATAAAGTCGACAAGCACAGCTTTCGTGGGAGATCTGGCGAACTTTGCTGTTGGTTGTACTTTGATTCTTCCTGCAACTATTATCTATCATTTGAAAAAGAGCAAAGCCTCTGCAATTGTTTCCTGCGTGATAGGAACCATATGTATAGCTATTTTTGGTACGATATTTAATGCAGTTTATTTAATACCCGCATTTGCAAAATTGTATGGAATTCCACTTGAGTCAATTATTGCAATGGGCACTGCAATTAATGCTTCAATTACAGATATTGTTACATTTGTAATTCTTTGTGTAGCTCCATTGAATATCATCAAGGGTGCAATGGTTTCGATTCTTACGATTTTGGTATATAAACCATTGAGCCCAATTATAAAAGAAGGGCATAAAAAACACTGATAAAGGTATTAAAAAGAAAAACGTCAAGGCGTCTTTCTTTTTTTTAAGAGAGATGTTATAATAAGCGAAGGATTTGTGCTATTTTCTAGCAATACAATATGGAGAAAAAGAAATGGAAGTCAAAATTGATATAAAATTAGCAGCAAAAGATATATTCATATTTAATATGAAGCAGGCGTACAAAGGTTTGCAGGGCATCTTATCCATTGTGCTCCCAATCCTTGTATTTGCTTATGCGGTAGTAACATGGGGCGATGTAAGCATTGGTTCTACTCTGATTTATATTGGATTGGGAATTGTGCTTTTGGTATATGTGCCAGCTTCCTTGTGGATGAGAGCCAATAAAATTATACAGGATAATAATAACGCGCTTTCCCAAACACTTCACTATACATTTTCTGAAGCTGCGATTCAGGTAGAGGTAGGTGAAGAAAGTGTAGAATTTCAGTGGGACAACATTTTCCAGATGAAAACCTCTGGCAAGCTGCTTTTAATCTACACCAATCGTATCAATGCATACATTTTACCAATGGAACAAGTCGGAAAGAGCTATGAAGCCTTATCGCAGCTTGCACATCAGAAATTGGAAAAATATCGTATTACCATGAAATAAAACTACTAACAGGAGTTAGACTAAAATATGGAACAGATTACAGTAATCGAGAGCTTTTCCCCAGAGGATACTCGCAATTTGGGTCGCAAAATGGGGCGCGAGGCTCAGCCGGGAGAAGTATATACTTTGATTGGCGACTTGGGCGTGGGAAAAACCGTTTTTACACAAGGGATTGCAGATGGTTTGGAAATAGAAGAATCCATTTGTAGCCCAACCTTTACCATTGTACAGGAATACGAAGATGGTCGTATGCCTTTTTATCATTTCGACGTGTACCGTATTGGCGATATCGAAGAAATGGATGAAATTGGCTATGAGGATTATTTTTATGGAGAAGGCTTGTGTATGATTGAATGGGCAAATCTCATTCAAGAAATCCTTCCTGCCAAGCGCAAAGAAATTATTATAGAAAAAGATCTGGAAAAGGACTTTGACTATCGTAAAATCACCATCAAAGAGGTTGACTAGGATATGAAAATATTAGCAATTGAAAGCTCTGGACTTGTGGCAAGTGTTGCAGTTATAGAAGACAACACCCTTTTGGGTGAATACACCATGAATCATAAGAAGACCCATTCTCAGACACTGCTTCCAATGTTGGATGAGCTGGCAAAAATGATAGAATTGGATTTAAACACGATGGATGCTATTGCAGTATCCATGGGACCGGGTTCCTTTACGGGACTTCGTATCGGTTCCGCTACCGCAAAAGGGCTGGGACTGGCGTTGGACAAGCCTATCATTCCCGTGCCAACAGTGGATGCCCTTGCCTTTAACGTATGGGGTACCGACAAACAGATTTGTCCGTTGATGGATGCACGAAGACAGCAGGCTTACACTGGTTTATATGTTTTTGAAAATGGATGCTTAAGCACCATTATTTCACAGTGTGCGGTTGACATCAGCGAAATTATACAAAAAATAAACAAAACCAAAAAAGCGGTTATCTTTTTAGGTGATGGCGTTCCTGTCTTTGCAGATTATATTGCAGAGCATGTCACAGTACCATATGAATTTGCGCCAGCGACCTGTAACCGCCAGCGTGCCGCCAGCGTAGCAGCACTTGGAGCCGTTCTCTATGAAAATGGTATGGTAGAACATGCCAGAGAACACAAGCCAGATTACCTGAGAGTATCTCAGGCAGAACGAGAGCGAAAAGAAAAGGAACGTGATTTCAAGATATGTTAATCCGTAGAATGACTCCGAAAGATATAGAGACAGTTGTAGCTGTTGAAGAACAGTGTTTTTCGCAGCCATGGAGTGAAAAAAGCTTCCAAGATTCTATTGGAAGAGAGGATACAGTATTTCTTGTCTGTGAAGAGGAGATTTTCTGTAATACGACACATGAAAATCAAAGTCTTATAGTAGGTTACATTGGAATGTATATTAGCTTTGATGAAGCCAATATTACGAATGTAGCAGTTTCTCCAGCTTATCGAAAAAAGGGATATGGAGAAGGCCTAGTAAAAGAAGCAAAGAGACGAGCAATAGGATTAAAGGTAGATAATATATTCTTAGAGGTTCGAGTGTCAAATGAGCCTGCGATTTCTTTATACAAGAAGCTAGGGTTTGAAGAACTCGGAATTCGCAAGAATTTTTACGAGCATCCAGTAGAAGATGCTTTTGTCATGAGTTGTCGATTAGTCAACTTACAATAATCAGAAAGTTGGAATTTAAATGTTAGAAGTATGTCTTTTAGGGACTGCGGGTATGATGCCGCTTCCACATCGCTGGCTTACCTCTATGATACTCCGTTATAATGGCAGCAGCCTTTTGGTGGATTGTGGAGAAGGAACCCAGATTGCAATTAAAGAAAAAGGACTAAGTTTTCATCCTATTGATGTTTTATGTATAACCCATTATCACGCAGATCACATCAGTGGTTTGCCAGGGCTTTTGCTTACTATGGGAAACGCAGACCGTACAGAACCCTTGATTATAATTGGACCAAAGGGCTTAGAGAGAGTGGTATCGGCTATGCGAACCATTGCTCCAGAATTGCCATTTTCCATCAAGTGTATTGAAATGACAGAGCAAGATGAATATTTTGAAATCAATGGATATCACATTCATGGTTTTAAGGTGAAACATAATGTCCCATGTTATGGTTATTCCTTTGAAATTAAACGTGCAGGTAAATTTTCTGTAGATCGTGCAAAAGAGAACAACATCCCTATGAAACTGTGGAATCCTTTGCAAAAAGGGGAAACGGTTGAACATGAAGGGGACATTTTTACGCCAGATATGGTTCTTGGGCCAGCGCGAAAAGGAATCAAGGTTACTTATTGTACCGATAGTCGTCCTGTGGATGCTATTGTAGATGCTGCACAGGGCTCAGACCTTTTTATCTGCGAAGGAATGTATGCAGAGAAAGCAAAGCTTGCAAAAGCAAAGCAATATAAACATATGACCTTTTACGAGGCAGCAGAGATGGCACGAAGGGCAGAGGTTGCAGAACTATGGTTAACGCATTTCTCACCATCACTAGTGCGCGCGGATGACTATATGCCAGCAGTTTGTGAAATTTTTTCCAATGCCCATTTAGGTAAAGACGGAAAAAGTGTAGAACTCTTATTTAAGGAGGATTAAAATATGAAAAATGCTAAATACGCTATTATTGCCTTCGCATGTATATGTTTGATTTGTGTAGTATTTTATTTTGTCGCAGAAAGTCAAGTGACAGAAGAAGAACAACTTACCGATATTGAGAAAGTAATCTTAATGGATTTGGAAAATGATTATCCTAAAAAGCCTAGAGAGGTTGTGAAGCTCTACAATCGAATTGTAGAAGGCTATTATGGTGGAGAAGCCACCGATGAACAAATTGAGAAGCTGGCAGACCAGATGATGTATCTGATGGATGAAGATTTGTTGGTTAAAAATGATAGAGAGACTTATCATCAATCAGTAAGAGATGAAATTAAAGCATACAAACAGATAGACAAGGTTTTGTTAAAAACCGATGTCTGCGATACAAATGATGTTGTTTATGTAACGGACCGGCAGGAAGGGACGAGCAAAGCAGATGAACTTGCTTTTGTTGAGGCCTCTTATTTTGTAAAAACGAATGGAAATTTTACGAATACAAATCAAAAGTTTTTACTTCGTCAAGATGAAAATGGACTTTGGAAAATTCTTATATTTAAGGTAATAGAAGGAGAATCATCAGAAGATGAGTAACCAGAATTCAGATAAAGAAATAAAGATATTGGCGATTGAAAGCTCCTGTGATGAAACTGCAGCAGCAGTTGTAGTGAATGGACGCGACGTACGTTCCAATGTAATTTCGTCTCAGATTGACCTCCATACCTTGTATGGCGGTGTTGTGCCTGAAATTGCCTCACGTAAACATATTGAGAAAATCAATCAGGTGATTGAAGAAGCATTAAGAACAGCGGAGATGACCCTGGATGATATTGATGCTATTGCAGTAACCTATGGCCCCGGACTTGTAGGGGCTCTTTTGGTAGGAGTTGCAGAAGCAAAAGCTATCAGCTATGCCCGTAATATTCCGTTAATTGGTGTACACCACATTGAAGGGCATATCAGTGCAAACTATATTGAAAACAAAGACTTGGAACCACCGTTTTTATGTCTTGTAGTATCTGGTGGACATACTCACTTGGTGCGCGTTACTGATTATGGCAAATATGAAATTTTGGGTAAGACTCGTGATGATGCTGCTGGCGAAGCCTTTGACAAGGTAGCACGTGCTATCGGACTTGGTTATCCTGGTGGCCCAAAAATTGAAAAAATCTCCCATGAAGGCAACCCGGATGCGATTGCTTTTCCTAGGGCAAAGATTGCAGATGGGGTTTATGACTTTAGCTTTAGTGGGTTGAAATCAGCTGTATTGAATTATCTCAATGGATGTAAGATGAAGGATATTGAAATCAATCAGGCAGATGTAGCAGCCTCTTTTCAAAAATCTGTGACAGACGTTCTAGTTGAGCATGCAATGCATGCCATCGATGAATATAAAATGGGTAAGTTCGCAATTGCAGGTGGTGTAGCATCTAACATGACTCTGCGTAATGCAATGGAAGAGGCATGCGCGAAAAAAGGTGTAAAATTCTATCATCCATCATCAATCCTTTGTACAGACAATGCTGCCATGATTGGGGCTGCAGGTTACTATGATTACTTAGCAGGAAAACGTGCAGGCTTAGACTTGAATGCAGTTCCAAACTTAAAGCTTGGAGAATAGTATCTACTTATTATATAGTTCAAAAGAATAAAACGGAGGTTGCTATGAGTGATTTTTCAGCAATCGTATTATCAGCAGGCGTTGGTAGCCGCATGAAAAGCGATATACCGAAACAGTATATGGATTTAGTTGGAAAACCTGTGATTTATTACAGTCTAAAAGCGTTTGAGGATGCAGGATTTTCTTCTATCATACTGGTGTGTGGAAAAGATGATGTAGATTACTGTCAAAACGAAATTGTGAAAAAATATAATTTTCAACATGTGAAAGCTGTCGTACCTGGTGGAAAAGAACGTTATCATTCTGTATTCGAAGGATTAAAAGCTGTAGGAAAGACAGACTATATATTTATACATGATGGTGCACGCCCTATGTTGGACCAGAATATAATAGAAAGATTAAAAATTGCTGTTGTGAAAGAAAATGCTGCTGTTGCGGGTATGCCTATAAAGGATACCATTAAAATAGTAGACGATGATGCATATGTAGCAGATACACCAGAACGAAAATATGTATGGCAGGTGCAAACACCACAGTGTTTCGCATTTCCTATTATATATGAAGCTTATGCCAGCATCATTCAAGATGAAGAAGAAGGCTGGACAATTCCAACCATTACAGATGATGCAATGGTACTAGAGTATGCAACAGACCACGAAGTAAAAATGGTAGAAGCAGATTATCGCAATATCAAGATTACAACGCCAGAAGATTTAACTATTGCACAGATGTTTATGCAAGAAAAGATCATATAAAAATTTTTGTGTAAAAATTTAAAAATGTGGTTGACATCAAACACAAATAATGATAGTATAAGTTCTGCGCTGAATTGAAGCGTTTCATATTGTACGGAGAGGTATCGAAGTGGTCATAACGAGGCGGTCTTGAAAACCGTTTGTCCGCAAGGGCACGTGGGTTCGAATCCCACCCTCTCCGTTATTTTTTTGCCTAAATGTGTAGGTGAAAAAATAATAGGATATTCCTTATAAAAGATTCACCGTGTGAATCTTATCTTTTTCTAAGGAAGTAATTTATTCGGAGAAGTACCCAAGCTGGCCGAAGGGACACCCCTGGAAAGGGTGCAGGTCGTTAATAGCGGCGCGAGGGTTCAAATCCCTCCTTCTCCGCTGCTTGAAAATATTTTAAAAAAGTTGTAAAAAGTTGTTGACAACTAAAAAGCAACATGATATATTTATCAAGCTGACCGCAAAATGCGGTTTTGTACATTGATAACTAAACAGTGAAAAACCTTGAAAGATTCAAAGAGAATTCATAACAATTGACGAAGTCAATTGTATCAAGGCACGAATCGAAAGATTCGTGGCGAACGTTTTAATCGAGAGATTAAAACCCTTTAAACAGTA
>JAZULP010000034.1:0-1858 GCA_045603165.1 Agathobacter sp.
ACGATGAAGATCAGAATGAGGATGTCTCGGACAACTCACCAGAGACTGGCGATAATAGCAATATTGTCCTTTGGATCACATTACTTCTGCTTTCAAGTATTCGTATTTTGGTAGCAATTATCTTCGGTAAGAAGAAAGTTAATAACTAATTTTGGAAACTTGTATAGTAAAAGTAGACACATCGAAGAGTTAAAGATATAATAAAATCGAGGTGTTGAAAATGAAAATGAAGTAGTCAATAGTTAGTAGACACAAAATTTCTTATGCCACCAGTTCTGTTCTGTACAGGACTGGTGGTTTTCCTTTTAGTTTGCGGACCGGTCGTTCATTGTTGAAATAATAGATTGCTTGTTCAATAGAAGCTCTCAGGTCATCGCTTTCCCAATAACGGAAGTGTTTTCTCAGCGTGTCCTTGAACCGTCCCCAAAAACTTTCCATAACTGCGTTGTCGTGAGGGTTTCCGGCTCTTGACATACTTTGAATTACATTATATTCTTTAAGTAGGTTGCAATAACCTGCGGATGAGTACTGGACACCTTGGTCGCTGTGCAAAAGGACTTGGTGTTCGGTGCTCATTTTTCTTTTCAGAAGGCGTTCTGCTGGCTTCATGACCAGGAAGTTGTCAAAGGTATCGCTAAGTTCCCATTCCACAATCTCGTTGTTGAACAGATCTAAATAGCCTGCAAGATAATACCATTTGCCGTTATGTTTGATGTAGGTAACATCCGTTACAATCTTCTGCATAGGCTGCTCTGCTTTGAATTTTCTGTTCAGTACGTTGGAATAGCGGATGTGTTCTAAGTTGGTTCCTGTGGC
The DNA here is from genome assembly GCA_045603165.1 of Agathobacter sp. Taxonomy (GTDB): domain Bacteria; phylum Bacillota; class Clostridia; order Lachnospirales; family Lachnospiraceae; genus Roseburia. The sequence continues at coordinate 817 of JAZULP010000034.1, forward strand.
CGTAGCTTTCCTGCGTCTGGTATATCCGTGGATTCCCAGCCGCTTCATTGACTTCCAAACAGTAGGATCACTGACGATCCAACCGAATTCAAGGCGCAGTTTGTCCCTAATCTGACGGTATCCCATCATTGGATGGTGGGAATGAATGTCCAGGACATAGTTATCCAGTATTTGATGTGTTTTCTCAATGCAGTTTATCTGACCAGCTCTCTTTAGCCATTTATAATAACCGCTGCGAGACACTCCGTAGATACAGCAGAGTTCGCTAACAGAGTGTTTGTCCGTTTGTTTTTGAATCTCAGAATACATTTCCTGAATCATTTTCTTTGGGCATCGCCCCCTTTTCGTTCGTTCAGTTTTTTTAGGCGAAGCACCTCCGCCTCTTTCTTGACCAGCTCTCGTTTCAGCAGTTCGATCTGATACTGTAGCTGCTCCTCGTAGGTCAATTCCTTCCGGCGCTCATATCTCGATAAAGGATTACCAGGTTTCTTCTTTGTCTCTAAACCGGCCTCTCCTTCGGCCAAGTATATCTTGACCCATGTTCTAACTTGAAAATCACTGCTGCCGATTTCTCGAGCCAGGGACATTGCAGATTCGCCTGCAAGATTCCTTTTGACAATAGATAGCTTTTCTTCCTTACTCCGCATCGTGTATTTTCTGGGCATATTACCACCTCCATTTCCTATAATAACATAAAAATAATGGTAGGCACTTTCGTGTCTACCATTATTTTATCACTTCAGCTTTCAAGGCCGTCCGTTTTGTTTTTGATCCAGATCAGGACAGGAGGAGCCCTGTTTGGTAAGAAGTGTTTTATTCATGCAGATGCAGTCTTCCATTTCTCATTTCCTTTCTCAATAAGAGTGGGTACTGTCCAGGTTCGTCTTTTTTGTCAAAAATGCTGGTAGCCCCCAAACATTGCCGTCCTGCGGATTGTGGTACTTCCATCCTCTGTTTGATACAAGCGAAGATATATCTTCCACTTCGTGATTAAAAAATGCGCAGATCCGCGCGTGGGTCTCTGACCAGAAGAAAACAGACC
>JAZULP010000035.1:0-38713 GCA_045603165.1 Agathobacter sp.
CTCTACGAACATATCAAGAGCCAGACCTATTTCTTAGTTATCATAACTCCCAAAATTCTGAGTAAGCTCGTTATAAATATAGAAAATAGATGTTCCATAACGCACTTTGGTAGCTCTACCCCTTACAAAATAACGAGCTTACTTACAATAATAGATTTGCTGATATGTAAGAAAAGAGTCCCTATCTATGAAATACGCGCCGTTCAGATGGCGTCGTTACTTAGTGAATGGCGATGTAGTCGTCATGAACTTAGTAACGCGACGCCTGATGAAGAGCGAGAGCGTGCGCAATTTCATAGATAGGAACTCTTTTCGTATAATTTATAAAAACCTAATTGTAAGCTAAATCGTTATCTAATTATTTGGATTATGCTGTACCAGCGGTGTATTCTCATCCATAGCCTTGAAGGTATACCCATTCGCCAGACCCCATTCAATAATATTGTCTACAGCCTCTACACTAAACTTTTTGATATCATGCTGTAATACAACAGCCATACTTTTACCTGATATACCATTAATAACGTTATTGACAACCCCTTGCTCTGAGGTTGTACCACCGGCATCACCACTTGAAACATTCCAGTCATAATACTGATATCCTTTGGTAAGTAAATCCCTTGACAATTCTGTCATAATGCCCCTGCAGTATTTTTCGCTAGTAGTATTCGAGGTTCCACCTGGAAAACGAACCAGCGTTGGTTCTACACCAGTCTGCGCAATTACGACATCACGAATTTTATTCAAATCAGCATAATAGGTATCTAGACTGCTGTAAATACTGTACTGGTGACTATAGGTATGTAAGGCAATGGTATGACCTCTGCGGTGAGCTTCACCAATCAAATGGAAATACTTTGGATTGGCTCCTGTTACAAAGAATGTAACCTTTACACCATATTGATCCAAAATATCCAGCAGACGCTGTGTGTGTGGTCCAGGTCCATCATCAAAGGTTAAATAGATTTCCCTTTCACCGTTGCCGGTCGGAATGGATACTGGATTTTTCACGCGAACTGTTCTTTTTACTTCACATACATTTCCACTTGAGTCTGCAACCTTGTAAACAATGGTATAGTTTCCCAATGTTTGTGTATCTACCTGTCCTTCTACTGTTACATTGCCGGTGATATCACCATCGCAGTCATCAGATGCGGAAAAACCTGGTTCTGAATAGCTTCCGCCTACTATAACAGATACGGACTTGCCGCCACTTAATTTAATGACAGGGGCAACTACATCTTTGTATACGATTGTTCTTTCTATCACTGCTTCATTTCCAGCACTATCAGAAACAGTATAGGTTACTTTACCGTTTGCTTCTACAGAAACGACCTGTGCAGTGATATCACCATCATAATTATCGATAGCTGTAAAACCTTCCTCCGTATATGGTGCAACAGGACTGGTGAAATAATCTGGATTGGATACCAAGGTAATGACTGGTGCTTGTGTATCCTTTACTTCCACCGTTACTGTTGCATCTGCAGTTACCTGTTTATGCTGTGCAGAGTATTTTATTTGATAGCTTCCAAGCTGTGAAAAGTCAGCAGTACCTTCTGGTGTCACTTCAACAGGAGTTCCTTTTTTATTAAAAATAGTTCCTTTATAAACGGCTGTTATTTCTGGCAATGCTGCTTCAGAACCATATTCAACTTCGACTGTAGTCCCATCTGCTACGCTAAATTCAATATAGTTTTTATTGCAACAAATCAGCACCAAAAATACGATACAAACACATGCTACGGCGGCAATAATGCCAGCTGCTACTTTATGATTTTTTATTTTTTCTAATATGTCTTTCATACTTACTTCTTCCTCAGTACAGATAAAATTGACTTTCTCTGCTTAAAGCATTTAGTTAAATCCGACAACCTTTTGCGCAATTTGATATGCGGCAACGGAAATTTTACGTCCTCCCTTTCCAGGAAGATTCATTGCATTTCCTAAAATACCGTTACGTAACTTGCGATAGAGACGGGCATCCTTTTCTTTTATGTAGTTCCACAATTCCTTTTTCTTTTGAAGGTTTTCTGCGGTTCCAGAACGGATGCACATAATTGTAGATACAACGGTAATAATTTCCAAATAGTTTAACATATACTGACGACATTTCTTATTTGAAATTTTCCATATATCGTACTTATCAATCATGAGTTTGTTTACCTTTAACTGCTGGTCAATGCGACGAATCATAACGGTTTCGTTTACTGACTGGTCATCACGACCGATAAAGTAACGATAAAAATCAACATCCATGTAATACATGTTTTTTACAAATGGAAGTGGATTAAATACATAAATATTGTCTACATAAAAGGTGTGTTTCGGAAGCTCTAAGCCACATTCGCGAAGCAATTTTGTTCTATAAATAACCGAATGCATCAGAATATAATGACCTTTGAAGAAATGAGAAACATCACTCCATGTAAACACTCTATCCTGTGGCACACCCTTTTGGCGCATTACCTTTTTATTTTTAACACCTTCTTTTTCGTATACATAATTTGCCAGAAGCATATCCAGGTTGGTTTCGCTACCAGCAAATTCACGCAACTTTTTCAAAATAGCTTCATATGCCACTGGATCTACCCAATCATCACTATCTACTACCTTGAAGAAAAGCCCCGTTGCGTTACGGATACCTGCATTTACCGCTTCGCCGTGCCCACCATTTTCCTGATGAATCGCACGACAAATGGTTGGATATTTTGCTGCATATGTATCTGCGATTTCTGCGGTACGGTCTTTGGAACCATCATTCACAATAAGAATTTCTACATCCTCTCCACCTGGTAGAATAGATTCTATACATTTTTCCATATAGGCTTCTGAATTGTAACAAGGAATTGCAAAAGTTAATATTTTCATATGATCCCTCTCTTTTATCTTAATACTTTGTTTTTCAATTACATAACTTTTATTATACACTTTTTGTGAAATTAGTCTAATCAAATTTGTATAATTTTTTATGAAAATATTACTAAAGTCTATAATTTGTTTAGAATTTCTTTTTTTTGAATGGCATTCTTTCCCAAAACAAGATTTAAATATTCCGCATATTTGGAAAAAGCAGATGGGATTGCATAGCGTTCCTTAGTTTCTTCTATATGGATGAAAATCCAGTCCTTTACGGCTGTATCATTGGATACATAAGCTGGATATTCTTTTGCTTCCAGAAATACAACATAGCCTTTCATATGCCATTCCACATGAGAAAAGATATGCTTGGCATCGCAGACAGGCTGGATTCGTACTGGTTCATAGCCATGTCTTCGTACATATTCCAAAACTTCGTGCTCTGATAGATGTCCCGCCACATTTGGAAGCTCATACATGCCTGCCAACAGTCCTTTTTCTTCTCTTTTATGCAAAGCAAGCTGCTCACCATCTTTTATAATGAGGACTGTTTTTTCTTCTACGCGACGGGGGTTTGCCTTCTTTTTGACAGGTAATTCTTCAATACGATTTTGCTTTCTTGCTTCGCATAAATCTGTCCAAGGACATACCTGACAATGAGGGGCTCCATTGGGCACACAGACTGTTGCTCCTAGTTCCATAAGTGCCTGGTTAAATACCGCTGGTATGACACTTTCTCCTTCAAGAGAACCTTCTTTGTTCATCAATGCAAATAATTTTTTTTCCATATGGGTGCGTACGCTTTGTTTCATAATATCACTATCATCTGCAGTTACTCGTGAAATAACACGCAGCACATTTCCATCTACCGCAGGCACTGCATTTCCAAAGGCAATGGAGCTGATTGCACCTGCTGTATAATGTCCAATTCCTTTTAGCTTTAAGAGCTCTTCGTATTGCGGAGGAATCTCACCATCATAAGCATCCATAATCTGGTTTGCTGCAATTTTTAAATTTCTAACACGATTGTAATAGCCAAGCCCTTCCCATAGTTTCAAAAGCTTATCCTCTGAGCATTGCGCCAAAGCCTTTACATCAGGTAGTGCCTGAATAAATCTGTCAAAATATGGCTTCACAGCTTCTACTCTGGTTTGTTGTAGCATTATCTCAGAAATCCATACATAATAGGCGGTAGGATTCTCTCTCCAAGGCAGCACACGAGCATTATTTTGGAACCAATGCTGCAGAGGCGCCACGAGCTTCTCTAGTTGAAAATCATTTAACATTTTTTTCTCCATTATTTAAATTGCTCTTTTATATCTACTAGCAGAAAATATTACAAATTAAGAACATTATACATTATCAGTGCATATTTTGCCTACCCAAAAGAAATAATAACAGAAAAAGGAAAAGGAGACACATCATGGTATTAACGCAAAAAGAACAAGCTGCACTAAAGGATTTACAGACACAGGAGCAATCCTGCATTGAGAAATACACCCGCTATTCTCAGGAGGCAAAAGACCCTCAGCTACAAAACTTATTTAAAGAAATTTCCAGCTATGAACAGGAGCATTATAACTCAATTACTCAGGCATTAGATGGAAATGTTCCAGATGTGGACTGCAACGACACCAAGGGGCGTGACTATAAACCAACCGCCACTTACAAGGCAAATGAAAATACTCCTGAAAAACAGAGTGATTGTTTTCTTGTAACAGATTGTATCGGCACTGAAAAATTAGTTTCCGGCGAATACAACAGTGATGTATTTATATTTGGAGATACAAAAATCCGTAAATTGCTGGCTGATATTCAGATTGAAGAGCAAAATCATGCAGAGATGCTTTGGAAATACAAAACCACCAACGGAATGAGCTAAATTACAAATATTTGATTTTGTATATTTTGTTTGTATACAAGATGTACAAAATCAAATACATAGTAAATTTGTCCATAATTTTGGTGTAGAAATGTTGACAAATTCTAGTTAACTAGTAAAATTAATACTAGCAGAATTTCGCTTAAGCGAACACATTTTTCAGAGAAAAGGAGAATAAATTATGGATTTGAATTTAAGACCAGCAAGTGAGTGCAAATTTGATGCAGTATCACTTGGTGAAGTAATGCTTCGTCTTGATCCAGGCGAAGGTCGTATTCGTACAGCAAGACAGTTCCGCGCTTGGGAAGGCGGTGGAGAATACAATGTTGTTCGTGGTCTTCGCAGATGCTTCGGATTAAAAACAGCTGTTATCACAGCTTTTGCTGACAACGAAGTAGGTATGTTGATGGAAGATTTCATTCTTCAGGGTGGTGTTGATACATCTCTCATCAAATGGATGAAGACAGATGGTATTGGACGTATTTGCAGAAATGGTCTCAACTTTACAGAAAGAGGATTTGGTATCCGCGGTGCAGTAGGATGTTCTGACCGTGCTAATACCGCTATCTCAAAAGCTACACCAGAAGATTTTGATTTTGATTACATCTTTGGAGAACTTGGCGTAAGATGGTTACATACAGGTGGTATCTACGCTGCATTATCTGAACAAGCTTGTGAAACAGTTATCGCTGCTTGTAAAGCTGCTAAGAAATACGGCACAATTGTATCTTACGACTTAAACTATAGACCTTCTATGTGGAGTGCTATTGGTGGTCTCGAAAAGGCACAGGCTGTTAACAAAGAAATTGCTCAGTATGTAGACGTTATGATTGGTAACGAAGAAGACTTTACAGCATGTCTTGGTTTCGAAATCGAAGGTAACGACGAAAACTTAAAGGAACTTAACATCGATGGTTACAAGAAGATGATTAACGAGGCTGTTAAGACCTATCCTAACTTCAAAGCAGTTGCTACAACTCTTCGTGAAGTTAAGACGGCTACAGTCAATGATTGGTCAGCTCTTTGCTGGGCTGGTGGAGAAATCTACAAAGCAAAAGACTACAAAGGTCTTGAAATCATGGACCGTGTAGGTGGCGGTGATTCCTTCGCTTCAGGTTTAATCTACGGATTAATGACAACAGGTGATGCTGAAACAGCTGTTAACTACGGTGCAGCTCATGGCGCACTTGCTATGACAACACCAGGTGACACAACAATGGCTAGCAAGAAAGAAGTTGAAGCTATTATGGGTGGTGCTGGCGCTCGTGTACAGAGATAAAAATATATAATATAAGGAGGGTATTTTCTATGCCAATGCAGATGGGTTTTCGTTGGTATGGCGAAGGAAATGATAAAATCAGCCTGAACTATATCAAGCAGATTCCAGGTGTAACCAGTATCGTTTGGTCCTTACACCACAAAATGCCAGGTGAGGTTTGGTCAGTAGAAGAAATCGCAGAAGTTAAGAAACAGCTTGATGAATATGGTTTCAACATGGACGTTGTAGAATCCGTAAACGTACATGATGACATCAAGATTGGTCTTCCAACTCGTGATCAATACATTGCAAACTACATCGAAACAATCAAAAATCTTTCAAAATTTGGTGTTAAAGTTATCTGTTATAACTTTATGCCAGTATTTGACTGGACACGTACAGACCTTTTCCATCCAGTAGGTGATGGCTCTACAGCTCTTTACTATGAAGCAAGCCGTATCCATGATGACCCTAAGGAAATGGCTGACTATATCTTAAATAACTTAGGTGGTATGACCTTCCCAGGTTGGGAGCCAGAACGCATGGCTAAGTTAGATGAGCTTTTCGAAGCTTATAGACCAGTTGACAAGGAAGCTTTATGGGCTAACCTTAAATACTTCTTAGAAGCTATCATGCCTACATGTGAGGAATGTGATATCAAGATGGCTATCCATATGGACGATCCACCATGGGATATCTTCGGTCTTCCACGACTCTTAACATGTGAAGAAAACATCGATAGATTCTTAAAGATGGTTGATAACCCATACAACTGCTTAACACTATGCTCAGGTTCTTTGAATGCAGATCCTAAGAATGATGTTCCATCAATCGTTCGTAAACATTGCGATCGTATTGCATTTGCACATATTCGTAACGTAAAACATTTTGACAATGGTGACTTCTCTGAAGCTTCTCACCGTGACTGTGATGGTGATACAAGAATCCTAGATATCTTGAAAGCTTACCATGATTGCGGTTACGAAGGTTACATCCGTCCAGACCATGGTCGTCACCTTTGGGATGAAGAACCAGGTAACGTGCGTCCAGGTTATGGTTTGTATGACCGTGCGCTTGGTATCATGTACATGCTTGGTGTATGGGATATGCTAGATAAGTTAGAAGGTAAATAAAATGGAAAAAAGATTATTTAGAAGCACTTCGAATAAGATGTTATGTGGTGTATGTGCAGGCGTTGCAGAGTACTTCAATATTGACCCAACACTTGTAAGACTTGGATGGGTAGTTTTTAGTCTTGCAGCTGGAGGTGGAATTCTTGCATATATCATTGCAGCGATTATTATTCCAGAAAAACCTATAGGTGTATAAGATAATGAGTTAGCTCACAAATAAGTTTTTATAAAATATACCCAAAAGGAGAAGTGTGTATTATGTTTACAAAAATGATTAACATTTTAAAAGAAAATCCAAGAAAAATTGTTTTTCCAGAAGGAAGCGATCCACGTATCTTGGAAGCATCTGCTAGATTAATTGCAGATGGAATTCTTACTCCTATTTTAGTAGGAAACAAAGAAGAAATCGAAGCAGCAGCGAAAGCTGGTAACTTCGATATCATAGGTGCAGAAATCATCGATCCAGCAAACTATGACGGATTCGAAGAAATGGTTGATATGTACTGTGAACTTCGTAAGAAAAAAGGTGTTACACCAGAAGAAGCTCGTAAAGTATTATCAGCTTCTAACTACTTCGGAACAATGCTTGTAAAAATGGGCAAAGCAGAAAGCTTACTTGGAGGAGCAACATACTCTACAGCTGATACAGTTCGTCCAGCATTACAGCTTATTAAAACAAAACCAGGAAACACAATCGTATCTTCTTGCTTCATTCTGGCTCGTCCAGATGGCAATGGCGGAAACGAAATGTTAGCAATGGGTGACTGTGCGATTAACTTATTCCCGACAGATGATGAGTTAGTAGAAATTGCTGGTGAAACAGCAAAATGTGCTGAAATCTTTGGTATTGATCCAAAGGTTGCGTTCCTTAGCTATTCAACACTTGGTTCAGGAAAAGGCGAAGCAGTAGACAAAGTTCGTTCTGCCGCTAACAAAGCAAAAGAAAAATATCCAGAGCTTGCTATCGATGGCGAATTGCAGTTTGATGCCGCAGTTTCTCCAACCGTTGCAAAGACAAAATGTCCAGACAGTAAGGTTGCAGGACAGGCAAATACATTTGTATTCCCAGATATCAACGCTGGTAACATTGGTTACAAGATTGCGCAGAGGCTTGGTGGTTTCGATGCTTACGGCCCAATCCTTTTAGGCTTAAATGCCCCAATCAACGATTTATCGCGTGGATGTAATGCAGAAGAAGTTTATGCAATGGCTATTATCACAGCAGCTCTTGCATAATCAATTAGAAATTATTATATCAAATTCTATTAACGAACCGGTTTCTATCATTTGATAGGAACCGGTTTTTTCTTTAATTTCATATATAATTCTTTACCGAAATACGCATTGACTTTCCAAAAATAGAGGGATATACTTGCCTTGAGTATAAATAATTAAAGAATACGAAAGAGGGTATGAAAATGTTAGCACAGATATTTGCAGTTGTTATTTTTGTTGCGATGTTTATATTCATTGTAACGGAAATTGTAGAAAGACATATTGTTTCGTTGATATGTGCATTACTTACTATGATTTTTGTGTTTGGTATTGGAATGCACAGTATGCCAGCTCTTATTGAAACACTCAATATAGGAAGCTTTTTCTCGCCAGGCTTTTGGTATGCAGGAGCAGAATCCCATGGAAGTGCAGCTGGAATCAACTGGGAAACTATCGTATTTATTTTTGGTATGATGGTAATGGTCGAGGGAATGGCTCATGTAGGCTTCTTCCGTTGGTTGTGTATGCGAATTGCGAAGATGGTAAAATATCAGATTGTACCTATTTTCCTCACATTTATGATACTTTCCTTTGTGCTTGCCATGTTTATTGATAGTATCACTGTTATTCTTTTCTTAGCAGCAGTAACCATTGAATTAGCACTTTTTTTGAAGTTCAATCCAGTTCCAATGATTTTGGCAGAAATTTTCTGTGCAAACCTAGGTGGTTCTGCAACTATGTGCGGTGACCCACCAAACATCATTATTGGTACATCATTAGGATATTCCTTTATGGATTTCTTGCTCAATACTGGTTTAATGGCACTTATTTCATTATTCTTTGTATTGGTTTACTTCTATTTGGTATTCAAAAAAGATTTAGTGAGCAAAGCAGAAAATATGGATTACAGTACATTGCCAACTCCAGAATCTGCCATCACAGATAAAAAAGGATTTATCATTAGCAGTATTATTTTTGGTGTTACTGTAGTATTATTAGTAACTCATGCACAAACAGGTCTTACAGTTTCCACAATAGGTACATTAGTTGCAATTGTGACCTTGGTAACTGCTGGAAAAAATGCTATAATGTTATTAAAGAAAGTAGATTACAAAACGATCGGATTTTTTATTGGACTTTTTGTAGTAATCGGAGGTCTGGAACAGACTGGGATTTTGGAGATTGTAGCTGGATTTATCGGTGAAATCAGTGGCGGTAATGCAATGATTATGATTGCAATTATCCTTTGGTTATCCGCTGTCGCAAGTGCGATTGTTGACAATATTCCATTTGCAACTACAATGATTCCAATCATTAAGGCATTATCAGCAACATTTGGTGTGGACTTATCTGTACTTGCCTGGACATTAGCGATGGGAGCTGACATCGGAGGCAGTGCAACGCCAATCGGTGCTTCTGCAAACGTAGTAGGTATTGCTACAGCGGCAAGAGAAGGATATGTAATTAAATGGGGACCATATTTAAAGAAAATGGTACCTGCAACAGTTATTGTAGTGCTGATTTCCATGATTGTAATCTACATGAGATATTTATAAGAGGAGGAATTGCATATGGAAAAACAGTTGATTATTTCTGTTGGTAGAGAATTTGGTAGTGGTGGACATGAGATTGCTGTAAAATTAGCAAAGCATTATAACCTTCCACTTTTAGATCAGGAAATGTTAGAGGAAATTGCAGCAGAAAAGGATGTAAATGTGGATAATTTAAAAGAGTTGGATGAGAAGCATGCTAGCAAGTTTTTTAAAAGAAACGTTCGAGGTTTTAGTAGTTCTCCACAGGAAAATGTATCTTTGATGCAATTTGATTATCTTCAGAAGAAAGCAAAAGCGGGCGACTCCTTTGTGATTGTAGGTAGATGTAGTGAAGAAGTATTAAAAGAGTATGATGGTATGGTTTCTATCTTTATACTTGGCGATAAAGAAGTAAAAAGAGAACGTATCATGCGTCTGTATGACTTAAATGAGTTTATGGCAGAGCGTCTTATGCATGAAAAAGATACAAAACGCAAACGCTATCACAATAGCTTTTGTGATGGAAAATGGGGCGATTCTAGAAATTATGATATTTCTGTGAATAGCAGTGTGTTAGGAATTGATGAGACTGTTGAAATTTTAATCAATTTTATAGATAAAAAACAAAAATGTAAATAGATTTATTGTAAATAGACCCGATAGGACGATTGTTTTATTGGGTCTTTTTTGGTATACTAAGAGATGTATTTGTAATTGAACTTCGGAAAGGAAGGAATGAAAAAATGCGTGTAGGATTAGGCTATGATGTTCATAAATTAGTAGAAGATAGAGAGTTGATTTTGGGTGGGGTAAAGGTGCCACATACATTAGGTTTATTGGGACATTCCGATGCAGATGTATTAGTGCATGCCATTATGGATGCCCTTTTAGGTGCAGCAGCACTTGGTGATATTGGAAAGCATTTTCCAGATACAGACCCAGAATACAAGGGGGTGGATAGTATGAAGCTGATGGCTCATGTACGCGACCTTATCGAAGAAAAAGGATATGTGATTGAAAATATCGATGCTACAATCATTGCACAGAAGCCAAAGCTTCGTCCATACATTGACCAGATGGAAGAAAATATTGCAAAGGTACTTCGTATTGAAAGAGACCAGATTAACGTGAAGGCAACTACCGAAGAACATCTCGGCTTTACAGGTCGTGAAGAAGGTATGGCAGCACAGGCGATTTGTTCCCTTGCGACCATGTATGAAGCTAGTATACAAGTAGGCTGTAATGGAGGTTGTGGTGGTTGTCAGTAGTATTTTCTTGACAAAATGAAATTTTCTGCATAAACTATACTGTAAGTTTATTTTATATAAATATATAAAAGGCTTTGAACGGAAAGAGTAGAAAGTGAAATAAGACGAAAGAGAGAAGCGGTCACCGGCTGAAAGCCGCTTTAGTTTTATATTTCGAAAGTGCATCCGGGAGCTGACTTGGTGAAGTAAACAGTGGCGAGTGGGAACCTATTAATCAACTACGAATTTACCTAGCTGAGTACGTCTGACACATGTTACGTGTTTTGAGGAAGTATGCGAAAGGAAATATGTTTTCCCGCTTGTTCACAATGAAGTGACGTCCACAGAGGCGTGCACCTACGTTGCTAGCGTATACTTCGAATTAGAGTGGAACCACGGGCTATCCCGTCTCTATGAGACGAGATAGCCTTTTTTCTGTGAATAAGTAGAGAAGAGTCAAAGATGGAGGTCGTATATGGGATTTATTCACAACGTAAAAGAAGAAATTAGTATTATACGAGAGAGAGATCCAGCTATTCACTCCAACTGGGAGGTGCTGTTATACCCTAGCTTTAAAGCTGTGATGATGTATCGAACTGCCCACAAGTGGTATGTAAATGGACATTATTTCTGGGCGAGATGGTTGTCACAGAAAGCAGTTCGAAAAACTGGGATTGAAATACATCCAGGAGCACAAATCGGAAAAGGTCTGTTTATTGATCACGGTTCTGGTGTTATAATAGGAGAAACTACAATTATTGGTGATAATTGTACCCTGTATCAAGGAGTGACCCTGGGCGGTACAGGAAAAGAGCAAGGCAAGCGTCATCCTACCCTTGGCAACAACGTAATGGTAAGTGCAGGTGCCAAAGTGTTGGGATCCTTTACCATTGGTGACAATTGCAAAATTGGTGCTGGAAGTGTAGTTCTTGAGGAAGTGCCACCGAACTGCACTGTAGTAGGCGTTCCAGGACGCATTGTCAGAAGAAACAACCAGATTCTTCCGCAAGAAGAACTCGACCACACAAATTTACCTGACCCAATTCATGAAGAAATTGATATCCTCGAATTGAATGAGGCAGAGCTGGGTAAGCGTATAGATACTCTGGAAAAAGAGCTTGAAGAGATGAAATTATTAATCTATAGCCAATCACAGTCGAGCATAGAATGATGAAAAAATATACGGGCAAAATAGAGAACACAGTCAGTAAAAAACAGAAGCTGATGATATGCAGCATAAAAGAAGGAGAAACTCATGGAAAATAAATTTAAGTTTTATAACACATTAACCAGAAATATCGACACTGTTATTCCAAATGTGGAAGGCAAAATTGCCATGTACACCTGTGGACCAACCGTGTACCACTTTGCACACATCGGAAATCTTCGTAGCTACATTATGGAAGATGTATTGGAAAAATCCCTACGTTATATTGGCTATGATGTAAAACGTGTTATGAACATTACAGACGTAGGACACCTGTCCAGCGACGCTGACACCGGCGAAGACAAGATGCTAAGCGGTGCAAAGCGTGAGAACAAGACAGTTATGGAGATTGCGCAGTTCTATACAGATGCATTTTTCAGCGATTGCGAAAAATTAAACATCAAACGTCCAGATGTAGTGGAACCAGCCACCAACTGTATCCCAGAATTTATCCACATGGTAGAAGTCCTTTTAGAAAAAGGCTATGCATACGAAGCTGGTGGAAATGTATATTTTGATACCAGCAAGCTAGAGGATTACTATGTATTCTCATCAGCCATAGAAAAAGAACAGTTGCGGGAAGGCGTTCGAGATGACGTAGAAGCAGATGCAAATAAGAAAAACACCAACGACTTCGTGCTTTGGTTTACCAAATCCAAGTTTGAAGACCAAGCGTTGAAGTGGGATAGTCCTTGGGGCGTGGGTTATCCGGGTTGGCATATTGAATGTTCTTGCATTAGTATGAAACACTTAGGAGAATATATGGACATTCACTGCGGTGGTGTAGACAATATTTTCCCACACCACACCAATGAAATAGCGCAGTCTGAAAGCTTCACAGGACACAAATGGTGTAACCATTGGTTCCATGTAAACCATTTAAATGACCAATCTGGCAAAATGAGCAAATCAAAAGGTGATTTCCTTACGGTTTCTTTATTAGAAAGCAAAGGTTACAATCCGCTGGTTTATCGAATGTTCTGTTTGCAGTCACATTATCGTAAACCATTGGTCTTTTCTTACGAAGCATTGGATAATATGGTAGCTGCATATAATAAGCTCGCAAAGAAAATTGCAGAACTGAGAAATGATGGCGAAGTAGACCAAGAAATATTCGCACAGTTCAAGACAAAATTCGAAGATGCGCTCTGCAATGATGTCAATACATCAATGGCTATCACCATCTTATATGATGTCATGAAAGCTGATGTAAACGATGCGACAAAACTTGCATTAATCAATGATTTTGACTATGTATTGTCTTTAAATCTATATGACGAAGGCAAGAAACTTGCAGAAGTAACAGAAAATGCAGGAATTGATGCAGAATTAGAAGCATACGTACTTGCTAAAATCGAAGAACGTGCAGCTGCAAAAAAAGCAAAAGACTTTGTCACAGCAGATGCTATTCGAGAGGAATTATTAGGAAAAGGCATTACAATTAAGGATACAAGAGAAGGCGTAAAATGGGAGTTGGTTTAATGGAAATGAAGATTGATTCATATATTAAACAGCAATTTGACATTGAAAATGTAGATATACGCACATATTCACCACTGACATTGGCATATATTGGAGATGGCATTTTCGATTTGGTTATCCGTACTCTGGTAGTAGGAAAAGGAAACACCAAGGCCAGCCAACTGCATTATCAGACTAGTCATATTGTCAAAGCAGAAACGCAGGCGAAGCTTATAGAAGCGCTGGAAACGGATTTGACAGAAGAAGAAGTGGATGTCTATCGTCGAGGCCGCAATGCCAAGTCGCCAACTATGGCAAAAAATGCCTCTATGGTAGATTATAGAAAAGCAACAGGCTTCGAAGCTCTATTGGGGTATCTTTATTTGAAGGATGAATTTCCGAGAGTGGTAGAGTTAACAAAAATAGGACTAGAAAGAACAAATATTACCATATAAATAGAAGTTGAACACAGTTCAACACACAAAAAATAGTGCAATTCGCGCAAGAATCTACCAGACAGTAAATTTTGGAGGAGAAAAATGGGATACGAAGAAAACAAAATAGAAGGAAGAAATGCAGTGCTAGAAGCATTTCGTTCTGGAAAAACCATTGATAAATTATTTGTATTAGATGGCTGTCAGGA
This sequence comes from Agathobacter sp., assembly GCA_045603165.1. Lineage (GTDB taxonomy): Bacteria > Bacillota > Clostridia > Lachnospirales > Lachnospiraceae > Roseburia. The sequence goes on from JAZULP010000035.1 coordinate 14,438, forward strand.
TGGACCAATTAAATCCATCACAAGAGAAGCCAGAAAGTGTGACACCATCATTAATTACGTAGCCAAAGACCGTTTAGATCAGCTATCCGAGACTGGAAAGCACCAGGGTGTCATTGCAATTTCCGCAGCCTATGATTATGCGGAAGTAGAAGATATTCTCGCAAATGCCGAAGAAAAAGGCGAGCCACCCTTTGTTATTATTTTAGATGGAATCGAAGACCCACATAACCTGGGTGCAATTATTCGTACAGCAAATCAAGCAGGCGCACATGGAATTATTATCCCAAAACGCCGTGCTGTAGGCTTGACGCCAACCGTTGCTAGAACCTCAGCAGGGGCTATTAATTATACACCAGTAGCCAAGGTTACCAATCTTACACAGACAATTAAGGATTTAAAAGACAAGGGCATGTGGTTCGTATGTGCGGATATGAATGGTACATCTATGTATGATTTGAATTTGACAGGTGCTATCGGCCTTGTTATTGGAAATGAAGGTGACGGTGTGAGCAAGCTGGTAAAAGAAAACTGTGATATGATTGCAACCATACCAATGAAAGGTGATATTGATTCTTTGAATGCTTCGGTTGCAACGGGAGTATTGGCATACGAAATTGTACGTCAGAGATTGTATAAATAGTGTTTTGAACTTAAGGCTTATAGACCAAGTTCGAAACAGGAGGATAAAATGAATTATCAAACCTATACAGACGAAGAACTGATAAAAAAACTTCGTGCTGGCAATGCGGAAATAGCAGACTATATTATGGAAAAATATAAGCCATTGGTACGAAAAAAAACCAATGCAATGTATTTGATTGGTGGCGAAACAGAGGATTTGATTCAAGAAGGAATGATAGGTCTTTTTAAAGCGGTAAGAGACTATGATTTAGAAAAAGAAAACAGCTTTTTTTCTTTTGCAGAGCTTTGTATTACGCGACAACTTTATTCTGCCTTAGAAGCATCCAACCGAAAAAAACACATTCCACTCAACAATTATATATCCTTTTCCTACCAGGAGGAGATGGATGGCATTAATCTGGAGCAAGTGCTTACCGATGAAACTGCCAGTCCAGAGCAGCTGCTGATTGAGCAGGAAGGAAGAGTAGAATTTTTTCATAGATTAGAGGAAAAACTAAGTCCTATGGAGAAAAAAGTGTTATACTTATACTTAGAAGGAAACAGCTATACGCAAATTGCAGAGCTTATGAATAAAAATCCCAAATCCATTGACAATGCCCTGCAGCGAATACGCGGGAAAATCAAGACATTGAAAATAGACAATTAATCAAGCAATTTTTGGGCTTTGAAGCACATATTAAGCAAATCAAGCGAAGCAGACGATATAGAGCATATAGGACTTACAGAAAGGAGGAGCGAATATGGAATTCAGCAGAGATGGGAACCATACCATTCGTTGTGTGATTTCAGAAAAAGAAATTGAAGAATTGGGTTACAGCATAGACGATATTATCAGCAATGGCGAACGCACTCAGGAATTTATGAACCGCATTTTTGATATGGCCGAGCAGAAATTCCAGACTAAGTTTGAAACTGGCATAAAAACGGTTCGAGCTGATATTTTACCAAATCATACAATTTCGCTGACCTTTTCTGAGCACCCAGGTACGGAAGGTATGATGGAGCATATCAAGGATATTGTAAATGGCCTGTTAAATACCATTCCAAAACAAAAATGGGATGAAATCAAGGCAATGAAAACCGATAACACGCAGAAGCCTGCCTCAATCATGGAGGCTGGGATGGATGCATTAAAAATTATCGTATTATTTGTATTTGAAGACTTGGATATTTTGATACGTTATGCAAAGCATGTGCAGATGGATAGCCTTCCATTCAATCAGTTATATAAATTTGAAGACGCTTATTTTCTGATGATGGATATGACTGATTGTGAGGAAGAAGAGGTAAAACGCTTATCCGCATTAACGGATGAATATGCAACAGATATTTATGTTGGTGCAGAAAAAAGAGCCTTTATCTACGAACATGGCACACCAATCATAGCAGAACAGGCGATAGAGCAATTGAAATTGGTATAAAAATGGGACGTTTCGATGAACGTCCCATTTGTTTTTAATATATTTTATTCTAAGACTTTTTTGACTGACGCAAGTACACGATCAGCCTGAAATGGTTTTACGATAAAGTCTTTTGCGCCAGCCTGAATAGCTTCAACAACCATAGATTGCTGTCCCATAGCAGAGCACATAATACATACAGCATTTGGGTCTGCAGCTTTGATATCTTTCAGGGCTGCAATACCATCTTTGTTTGGCATAGTGATGTCAAGAGTCACAAGATCTGGTTTCAATTCGTTGTATTTTGCAAGTGCCTCAGTACCATCACCTGCTTCACCGATTACTTCATAACCACCTTTGGTAAGGATATCCTTTAGCATCATTCTCATGAACGCTGCGTCGTCTACTACTAAAATTTTCTGTGCCATTTTATAAGTCCTCCTGCTAGAATCTGTTTCATGATACTTAATAGTTTCATCAAGTCGTCTACTAAGAAATGAGCTTTTTTATATTTTTATTATAACAAATAACCATAAAATATGGAAGAAAATTCTTGTATTTTTTTATTTTCTAGTATATATATGATAAGATAGAAAAAACATTACAAAAAGAGGTAGCAGTATGAGTCATCACGTTTATCTAGAAGCACTAAAGCTAGGAAAAAAAGAGCAAAAAAGATGTTTGTCACATGGACGTTCTCCATACTTGCCAGTGTTGGATGAGATACTGAAACATCAGGAAATCCAAACTGAACAGCAGATGGGATTGATGCAGGTGCCATTAGAGTATGTGGTAGGCACCAGCACAAGGGGAAGAACATTTGCATTTGCTGCTAATTTTATGCCGATTTTAGGGGAGGAATCAGAATATTCCTATAAGTGGGCACATTTGGCAGAGCTACAGGAAGTAGAGGGGATTCGCGACCCAATTGTGGCATATGAATACATGAATCGTTTTTATGTAGTCGAAGGCAATAAAAGAGTCAGCGTACTTAAGTACTATGGTGCTACCACTATTCCAGCAATAGTTACACGTAAAATTCCGAAATATTCCGAAGACGAAGATATAAAAATCTATTATGAATTGATGAAATTTCAAGAAGCAACGGGGCTAAACACGATAGAATTTAGCAGGCTTGGAAAGGCAGAGCAGCTGCTAGAGATGGTAGGAGAACCTACCCCTTGGAATCAGGAAACAAAAGAAAACTTTAATCGTATAGTTTTCTATTTTAGTAAAGCCTATGAAGAACGTGGCGGCGGAAAGCTACCCATTACACTTGGGGACGCAATTGCAGTTTTTATGAAAGTGTATGGTTATGAAAACATGCTAATCATGTCGCACAAGGATTTCTTCAATAATGTATACAAATGCTGGAGTGAATTTGTAGTATTGACAGAGAAGCAGAGAGTGGATTTGGTCTTGGATCCAGCAAAGGTGCAGGAACGAAAAAGTCTCCTACACTATTTCCTTCCAATCCAAACAGCATCGACCCAAAAATTCATGGTTGCCTTTTTATATTCCAAAACAGCGGAACAATCAAAATGGATTTACAGTCATGATTTAGGACGAAGCTATTTGGAAGAATCATTCCCAGACCAGATTAGTACCATTTGCGTAGAAAATGTCAACGAAAGCAATATTGAAGAGGTGTTAAATGAAGTAATTGAGAAGGGAGCGAGTATCGTCTTTGAAGTAGGACCTCAGATGATGGCCCATTCCTTGAAGGTAGCAGTAGAGCATCCAGAAGTGATGATTTTGAATTGCTCCTTGAATGCCCCACATAAGCACATTCGTACCTATTATGCCCGAATGTATGAAGCGAAATTTGTCTCTGGAATGATTGCTGGCGCCATGGCAGAAAATGACCGTATTGCTTATGTTGCAGACTATCCGATTTATGGCATGATTGCCAATATCAACGCTTTTGCATTAGGAGCAGCCTGTGTCAATCCAAGAGCCAAGGTTTACGTGGATTGGTCCACAAGAAAAGACTATGATTTGGATAAATTCCTGACAGAAAATGATATTCACTATGTATCCAATCAGGATATGATTACACCAATGTCAGCATCCCGTGAGTTTGGATTATACCGATATGAAGATGGCGTAGCTTCGAATCTTGTTCTTCCACTTTGGAACTGGGGAATCTTTTATGAGAAGCTAATCCAGAGCATTTTAATTGGAGCTTATCAGTCCGAAGGCGAAGCAGAAGCAAAAGCCCTGAATTACTGGTGGGGAATGTCCGCAGGAGTGATAGATTTAGTTTATTCTAAAAACATACCTAAGGGAGTAAAACGATTGGCAGAACATATGAAATATAATATCAGCAATGGAGCTGTGGTTCCATTTTTCGGAGAGATTTATTCGCAGGATGGAACACTTCGCAACCATGCAGAAGAAGCCATGTCGCCCGAGGATATTATGAAAATGGATTGGCTTGCAGAAAACGTTGTTGGTGATATTCCTACCATTGATTTACTAAATGAGGGAGCCAAATCTGTAGTAGAACTAAAGGGTGTAGAGGAGAGTAAGGAAGAATGAAAATACTGTTTTTATCAGACGAAGAGTCAAAAGGATATTGGGATTATTTTGAGAAAGAAGCCTTTGAAGGCATCGACTTAATTGTATCCTGTGGCGACCTAAAAGCAGAGTACCTCAGCTTCTTGACAACCATGACATCCCTTCCTGTTCTGTATGTGAGAGGAAATCACGACGATAGATATGAGGTGATGCCGCCGGAGGGTTGCATCTGTATTGAAGATGATATCTATGAATATCAAGGTGTTCGCATTCTAGGACTGGGCGGTTCCTATCGTTATAAACATGGAATCAATCAATACACAGAAAAGGAAATGAAAAGACGGGTACGTCGCCTTTGGAAGAAATTGTTCCTGAAAAAAGGCTTTGATATACTTGTGAGCCACGCACCGGCGTACGGCGTAAATGATACTGAAGAATATAGTCATAGAGGTTTTCAAACCTTTGTGGAATTAATCGAAAAATATCAGCCAAAATACTTTGTTCATGGACATGTGCATATGAATTATGGGAGACAGTTTCCAAGAGAAGATAGGCTGGGGAATACACGAGTGATTAACGCCTTTCAGTGTTATATCGTAGAAATTTAGGTTGACAATTGCAATATCATATAGTATGATTTAACAGTTGACGCGGTCAACACTATAAATGCTGATATAGCTCAGGTGGTAGAGCGCTACATTGGTAATGTAGAGGTCACGGGTCCGACTCCCGTTATCAGCTTAACTAAAAAAGAAAAGACTCAGTGATACTGAGTCTTTTTTTATGCCGGCAGCGGGACTTGAACCCGCACGTGGTTGCCCACAACAGATTTTGAGTCTGCCTCGTCTGCCATTCCGACACGCCGGCCTGTTCATTCCGAACGTGTCTATATTATCATAAGAAATTCGCTAATGCAACAATAATTTTAAAAAACTATCCACAAATTTTGAAAAGCTATTTCTCAAACTTAAAATCCGCAAAACAATCAAAAGTGGCAAAATAATCTCTAGGCTCTTCTGCACGACGGATCATTCGTACACTACCATCTGACTGAAGCAAAAGCTCTGCAGATTTCAATTTTCCATTGTAGCTGTATCCCATAGCAAATCCATGAGCACCTGTATCATGGATAACCAAGAAATCACCCTTGTCAATAGCTGGGAGCTTACGATCGATGGCAAATTTGTCATTGTTTTCACAAAGAGAGCCTACGATATCATAGGTTTTGGTACATGGTACATCCTCTTTTCCAAGAACTGTAATGTGATGATAGGAGCCATACATAGCTGGTCGCATCAGATTTACAGCACATGCATCCACACCAATATATTCCTTGTAAATGTGCTTTTCATGAACAGCCTTTGTCACCAGACAACCATATGGAGCCATCATAAAGCGTCCCATTTCCGTGAAAATAGACACATCTCCCATGCCTGCAGGAACCAAAACCTCATCAAAAGCCTTGTGCACGCCCTCGCCAATCGCATAGATATCATTCGGCTCCTGGTCTGGTGTATAAGGAACACCAACACCACCAGAAAGATTTACAAAAGTGATGTTGCAGCCAGTTTTTTCTTTAAGTTCTACCACTAGTTCAAAAAGCTGACGAGCAAGTTTTGGATAATATTCATTGGTTACAGTGTTGCTAGCAAGGAATGCATGAAGACCAAAATATTTGGCCCCCTTTTTCTTCAAGACTTGAAAGGCCTCAATAAGTTGTTCCTTTGTCATGCCGTATTTGGAGTCGCCAGGGTTGTCCATGATGCCATTGCTTAGCTCAAATACTCCACCTGGATTATAACGACAGCTAATAGTTTCAGGGATATAGCCCAGCGTATCCTCCAGACAGTGGATATGAGTAAAATCATCCAGATTAATAATTGCACCCAACTCATTTGCATAGGCAAATTCTTCTAACGGTGTATCATTGGAAGAAAACATAATGTATGGACCGTCAAAGCCACATGCCTTTGCCATCATAAGCTCTGTCATAGAAGAGCAATCGCATCCACAGTCATACTCCTTTAAAATCTTTAAAAGGAATGGATTTGGAGTAGCTTTTACAGCAAAATATTCACGAAATCCCTTGTTCCAAGCAAACGCCTCCTGTACTGCCTTCGCATTTGCACGAATGCCCGCTTCATCATAGAGATGAAAAGGTGTGGGATATGTTTTTACAATTTCTTCAACCTGTTCTTTGGTTATAAACGGTGTCTTCTTCATTTTTATTTCTCCTATACATAAAATACTTTTTTAGACTACAACAACTTTGCGTTTATTTCAAGGTTGTGTTATAATTTTTACAAATATAAGCTGTTTTTTCGAGAAACATGTCGATATATAAATAGAAAAGTCTACAGAAAGAGAAAGCATATGGGAATCAAAGTAAGCAAATACACTCCAACTTCATCATTTGGCACATCCACAGGCACCACTACTATTCAGGATATTCCGGAAAATGAATCCTTTCAGGATGTATTGGTACTCAATCAGACTGCCTTGAAAGCTATGGCTATAGACGCGATGGTAGCAGAAAGCTCCACTGGCTCTGTCAATCCAGACTCTGTAGACGCAGCAGCTATTATGAAATTCCGCAGTACTCTTGGTAGCAATATCAAAGCCCCTATTCCAGAGGACGATTGGGATGGTGGCGTGCCAAAGGTATATACAGGAGTACAGAATAGTGGAGTTATTATCAAGGACTCGGTTGCTGATACTTCTCATTCAGGCACCACAGGCTCGATTCCTGATGTATACCATCCAGGCACTATAGACTCTGCTACTGGGGTATACAACGCAGGTGTTTTAGAATGCAGTGAAGAATTAAACAGCTACTTTCTTGAAGCAGCAAATACCTATGGTTTAGATGTGAAGCTCTTAAAATCGATTGCTTATGCAGAATCTAACTTCAATCCTAAGTGCACCAGCCACGCAGGAGCAATGGGCGTAATGCAGTTGATGCCTAGCACTGCCGAAGGACTCGGCGTTACAGACGCATATGATGCCCGTCAGAATATCATGGGGGGCGCCAAATATATTTCGATTCAGCTTGAACGCTATGATGGCAATATTACACTTGCCCTAGCTGCATACAATGCAGGTCCCGGCAATGTGAAAAAGTATAATGGAGTTCCGCCATTTGAAGAAACACAAAATTATGTGAAAAAAGTATTGAAATGTTACAATGCGTAACTTCATCTTGATATAAGATGAACAAAGCTTAATAAATTTTACAATCCCTGCGACGAGAGAAGGAAAAAATTCCCTCGTCGCATTTTTTGCTGAAAGACTTTTTATATTTAAAAAAAGGATTTTTTCAAACTATGCCGAATTATTAATTATGAAGACTATTCTTTTGATGTGTGCAAAAGGGGCAAAATATGACAATACGTGAACAGATTCAAGAAATGGAACGTGAAAATCTAAGTCCATATGCGTGCCTGTCTGTTAATAGCAAGGGGCGCGATAAGGAGGAGCCAGAGTGCGATATTCGACCTGTGTTTCAGAGGGATAGAGACCGTATTTTACATAGCAAATCATTTCGACGCCTGAAAAATAAAACGCAGGTGTTTTTGACTCCAAAGGGAGATCATTATCGAACGCGATTATCTCATACTTTGGAGGTATCACAGAATGCCAGAACGATAGCCAAGGCCTTGAAGTTGAATGAAGATCTGGTGGAAGCGATTGCGTTGGGGCATGATTTGGGACATACCCCCTTCGGACATGCAGGGGAACGTGTTTTGAATAAAGTTTATGAGGGCGGGTTTAAGCATAACGAACAGAGCGTGCGTATCGTAGAGAAATTGGAAAAAGACGGCGAAGGCTTGAATCTTACATGGGAGGTAAGAGATGGTATTTTAAATCATCAGACCAGTACTATGCCGCATACCTTGGAGGGCAAGATTGTGCGCCTTTCTGACAAAATCGCTTATGTGAATTCGGATTTTGATGATGCCATCCGTGCACAGATTTTAAATGAGGATGCCATCCCGCTGGAGATACGAAAAACTTTGGGATTTTCCACAAGAGCCAGACTAGATTGTCTGATCCATGATATTATCACCAACAGTAAAGAGAAAGACGATATTATTATGTCAACAGAGTGTGAGGAGGCCTTGCGAGACCTTCGCGCATTTATGTTTACAAATTTGTATACGAACCCGGTAGCAAAAAGTGAAGAGGTAAAGGCTGAGGTTATGTTACGTCAGCTTTACACATACTATATTGAACATCCGGAGTTTCTTCCAGATAAATTTATCCAAATGCATGATGAGGGGGAAGCGCTAGGACGTGTTATCTGTGACTTCATTTCTGGTATGACGGATCAGTATGCAATTACGAAATTTAGTGAATTTTTCCTTCCGGAGGCCTGGCAAGTAGACGGATATTGACGAATGATATAAGGAGGGCGTATGCCATTTTATTCTGATGAATTAATTGAAGAAGTGCGTTCACGCAATGACATCGTAGATGTGGTTGGCGGTTATGTACGCCTTCAAAGAAAAGGGAATACTTATTTCGGACTATGCCCGTTTCATAATGAAAAGACAGGCTCCTTTTCAGTGAGCCCACACAAGCAGATGTACTACTGCTTCGGCTGTGGGGCAGGGGGCAATGTATTTACCTTTTTGATGCAGTATGAGAATTTTACCTTTGGCGAAGCCATGCAGTCTCTGGCGGATAAGGTAGGAATAGAACTGCCACAACAGGAAATGTCCGCAGCCCAAAAAAAGGAAGCGGACAAGCGTAGTAGACTTTTGGAGATTAATAAAGAAGCTGCTAAATATTTCTATACGCTTCTGCGTAGTCCAAGAGGCGAAAAGGCATATAATTATTTTAAAAATAGAGAATTAACCGATGAAACCATGCAGAAGTTTGGTTTGGGATATTCCGACCAGTACAGTGACGATTTATATCGTTATTTAAGAAGCAAGGGTTATGAGGATGCACTTTTAAAGGAAAGCGGCCTTATTACTATTGATGAGGTACGGGGTGGACACGATAAGTTTTGGAATCGTGCTATGTTCCCTATTATGGATGTGCACAATCATGTGATTGGTTTTGGTGGACGAGTCATGGGTGATGGCGAGCCTAAGTACTTGAATTCTCCGGAAACAAAGGTGTTTGACAAAAGTCGTAATCTTTATGGCTTAAATATAGCCAGAAGTACGCGAAAGGACCAGATGCTTTTGTGTGAAGGCTATATGGATGTTATTGCCCTGCATCAGGCGGGGTTTGACAATGCGGTAGCTTCATTGGGAACTGCACTTACCAGCGGACATGCCAATCTACTGAAACGTTACACCAAAGAGGTGTATATTACCTACGACAGTGATGGAGCAGGCACAAAGGCTGCACTGCGCGCTATTCCTATTTTAAAGGAAGTAGGTATCGTAACAAAGATTATAAATATGCAGCCTTATAAGGATCCGGATGAGTTTATCAAAGCGTTGGGAGCAGAGGAGTATCAGAAACGCATTGATACGGCAGAAAACTCGTTTCTGTTTGAGGTGCGTATCATGGAAGCAGATTATGATATGCATGACCCACAATCTAAGACAGCATTTTTCAATGAAATCGCCAAGAAGCTTTTGGGATTTTCTGAGGAATTGGAACGGAACAATTATATAGAAGCGATTGCACAGAAGTACAAGGTAGGATTTGATGACCTACGCAAAATGGTCAATAACCTAGGACTTAAGGGTGGCGTGGTGAAACAGCAGAAACCACTCAAAACCGGCATCCACGAGAATAAGAAAAAAGAAGATGGTATGAAGCAGTCGCAAAAGCTGTTACTTACATGGCTGATTGAGGATCATCGGTTGTATACCACGGTGTCCAGTTATATTACGCCGGAGGATTTTACAGAAGAGTTATATTACAAGGTAGCCCAGTCTGTATATGAGCAGTACAAGACGATTGGGAAAGCGAATCCGGCACAAATCATCAGCATGTTTGAGGATGAAGAGGAGCAAAAAGAGGTGGCGGGACTTTTCAACGCCCGTATTCATGAGGTGGAGACGCAAAGTGAAATGGAAAAGGCGTTGAAGGAGACTATAATTCGCATCAAACAAAACAGTATAAACTACCGCAGTGCCCATACGGATCCAACGGATTTAAATGCGATGATGCAGACCATTGAGGACCGCAAAGCACTGCAACAATTGGAAAAACTGCATATTTCCATTAATTAAGGACAAAATAATAAATAACCTGAGAGGACAAAACGAAAATGGCAAAGAAAAAAGAAGAACAAGTAGTAGTTGAAACAGAAGAAATGAAAGTGAAATTCCAGGAAAAACTGGTTGAACTTCTTGCACTTGGTAAGAAGAAAAAGAATATTCTGGAATACCAAGAAATCAATGATTTTTTCAAGGACATGCAGTTAGATGCCGAGAAAATGGAATTGGTATTGGATTACCTTGACCACAACGGCATTGATGTGCTTCGAATCAGTGAAGAAGACGATGATGATGAAATTATTTTGACAGAAGAGGATGATGTTGAGGTTGAAAAAATCGACCTTTCTGTTCCAGATGGAGTGAGTGTAGAAGACCCAGTTCGTATGTATTTAAAGGAGATTGGTAAGGTACCACTTCTGAATGCAGAGGAAGAAATTGAACTGGCTCAGAAAATGGAAGCTGGAGCGATTGCTACTGAGAAAATTCAAATTTTAGAAGGTCGTTTAGAAGAAGCTGGCGATACTGAAAAGGAAGAGCTTAAGGAAGAGCTTATGAATTTGAAGAAGGATGTGGATTTAGGTTCTGATGCAAAGAAGCGTCTTGCAGAGGCAAATCTTCGTCTCGTAGTAAGTATTGCAAAACGTTATGTAGGCCGTGGTATGCTTTTTCTTGATTTAATTCAGGAAGGTAACTTGGGTCTTATTAAGGCTGTAGAAAAATTCGATTACCGCAAGGGTTATAAATTCTCTACCTATGCGACATGGTGGATTCGTCAGGCTATCACTCGTGCCATTGCTGACCAGGCTAGAACCATCCGTATCCCAGTGCATATGGTGGAAACGATCAACAAGCTTATTCGTGTTTCTAGACAGCTCCTTCAGGAACTAGGACGTGAACCATCTCCAGAAGAAATTGCAGTGGAAATGAATATGCCTGTAGACCGTGTTCGTGAAATTCTTAAGATTTCTCAAGAACCGGTATCCTTGGAAACGCCAATCGGTGAAGAGGAAGATTCACATCTGGGCGATTTTATCAAGGATGATAATGTACCGGTACCGGCAGATGCAGCTGCATTTACACTGTTGAAGGAACAGTTAGAAGAGGTGCTTAGTACATTAACAGAACGTGAACAGAAGGTTCTGACCTTACGTTTTGGTTTGGAAGATGGACGTGCGCGTACTTTGGAAGAAGTAGGCAAAGAGTTCAATGTTACCCGTGAACGTATCCGTCAGATTGAGGCAAAAGCGCTTCGTAAGCTCCGCCATCCAAGCAGAAGCCGCAAGTTAAAAGATTATTTAGAATAAGCTATGATTAAGCTATCTAAACGAATGAGAGCCGTTGCATCTATGGTTACTCCTGGTAGTGTGCTGGCAGATATAGGCACAGACCATGCTTATGTACCTATCTCTCTTGTGCAACGGAAGAAAATACCAGCGGCAATTGCCATGGATATCAATAAGGGACCTCTCAAGCGTGCCTGTGAGCATATTTCCATGTGCCAATTGGAGGATTACATAGAAACCCGCCTTTCGGATGGGGTAAAGAAATTAAAGGTGGGTGAAGTAGATTCCATTTTGATTGCTGGTATGGGAGGAGAATTGTTAATACGTATCATTTCTGAAGGGATGATGGTTTGTAGAAACGTCAAAGAACTGATTTTACAACCACAGTCCGACTTAGAAAAGGTGCGACAATTCTTGCGTAAGAAAAAATTCAAAATCGTCGACGAGGATATGGTTATCGAAGATGGTAAATATTACCCTATGATAAAGGTGATTCCAGTAGAGGAGGATAATCTATGGGATATTCTTCCAGAGGAAGTTATACGTCCTTGTGATATGTATGGACCTATTCTATTGAAGAATGGCAATCCATCTCTTCGTAAATATCTAGTAAAACAGCACAAGCAGCTCAATAAGATATTAAAGGAGCTGGAAATGCAGCCAGATTCTAAGGCGATATCGAATCGGAAAAAGGAAGTATTAGAAGAGATATCCTTAAATGAATCTGCATATACAATATTGGGGGCGATAAAAAATGCAGGACTATAATGTAAATATGACAGACAAAGAAGAAAAAAGAGCATATAGGAGAAGTGTGGTTCTTTTGATGCAGAAGGCAGTAAATAATCTCTGGAACAACCAGGCGAAGGTGCGAGTACTACATTCCTTGGGAGAGGGCTATTACTGCGAATTAGAAGATATGGAAATGGACAAAGGAAAGCTTCTTATGCTGAAGCAGGAGATGCTTTGCCTCGTAGATAAAGACATTCCGATTGAAAAAAGGACTGTGAAAACAGAAGAAGCAAGAGAGTTTTTTCGTGCGAGTAAAATGTATGACAAAGAACGTCTTATGATATATCGACGTAGCTCACGTGTGAATCTGCATTGTCTAGATGGTATGATGGACTATTATTATGGTTACATGATGGATTCCACGGGTTATCTGAGATGGTTCGATTTGGAATTGTATGAGGCTGGCTTCGTCTTGATGTTTCCAAATAAAAATGCCACAGTGGTAGAACCATTAGAAACCTCCAATAAGCTGTTTCATACGCTTCAGGATTCCAAAAAATGGAGTAAGATGCTGGGAATAGGCTCGGTTGGTTCCTTGAATGATGCGATTGCTCAGGGTAGAGGCAATGAACTCATTCTTTTACAGGAAGCGCTGATGGAGGAACGTATTGGCACGATTGCTGCGCGGATTGCGCAGGATTCCAACAAGAAATTCATTATGATTGCCGGACCATCCTCATCTGGAAAGACTACATTTTCCAATCGTCTTTCCATCCAGCTTAGCGCAAAAGGACTTACTCCACATCCAATTGGATTGGATGATTATTATGTAGATCGTGATAAATGTCCAAGGGATGAAAATGGTGAATTTGATTTTGAATGTTTAGAGTCTATTGATGTGGAACAGTTTAATATGGATATGACAAGTCTTTTAAATGGTGAGGAAGTGTCGATGCCTTCCTTCAATTTTAAGACAGGAAAACGTGAGTATCGTGGCAGAAGGCTAAGGCTGGGTCCAAATGATATTCTGGTTATCGAGGGTATTCATGGATTGAATGACAAGCTGTCTCATTCCTTGCCAAATGAGAGTAAATTCCGCATTTATATTTCAGCACTGACACAGCTGAGTATCGACGAACACAGTCCATTACCAACCACGGATGGCAGACTTCTTCGTCGTATTGTACGTGATGCTCGCACGCGTAATACCACTGCACAGGAAACTCTGGCGATGTGGCATTCCGTTCGTCGCGGAGAGGAAAAGTACATTTTCCCATTTCAGGAGAGTGCAGATGTGATGTTTAACTCTGCTCTGGTATATGAGCTTGCAGTATTAAAAACTTATGCGGAGCCATTGTTATTCCAGATTCCGCGCGATAGCGAAGAATATCCGGAGGCCAAGAGACTTCTGAAGTTTCTGGATTACTTCCTCCCACTTCCAACGGAGGGAATTGCTCACAATTCACTAATACGGGAATTTATTGGGGGAAGTTGCTTTCATGTGTAAAAGAAAGGGCTGTTGCAACAGCCCTTTTCGTTATATCTTCTTTTGCAACAATGCAGCCAGTTTCTCCAGGTGGAAAGGCTTTTCTTGTTGACTCTGCACTTTCATACGGTTTTCCTCTGTAAATCCAACCAGAATATCATGGTTCGCTTCCGCTAAGTAGTCAATAATACCATCGATATCAGATTTGATATTTTTCGGACACTGAATATAAAAGTGTTTGTTTGCTGAAATATGAAGTGTATAGGAAATACTAAAATGGTACCACAGGAATTTGTTCAAGGTGGAATATTTGTAAATCCACAAAATCTCCTGAATAGGAACAATCGCATTTCCATATGGTGATGTCATAATAAAATAATGCTCGGTAATAAACATGTCTTCGGTGGCAAGCTGTGGTAGGGTAGCAAGCTCTTCTTCAGCTTCCTCTAATAGTTTGGCAGGATTGCCAAATACTATCAGGTTTTGACAGGCAGGCGCTAAAACAGGGAAGAAAATATATGTGATATATAGTGCCAGCGAGATAAGTGCATAAATCATACTTCCAAAGTAAATCAGGAACAAAAGACTGTTTGTGAATGGATTGCAGTCGGGTTCACTAAAATACATTGGTGAGAGCTGGTTCGTAATACCGGTAGCGGTCCATTCCAAATCCTCTGCAAGAGCAGTCAGCAAGCTTTGATAGATGTCTCTGTTTTTGACAATGCGACATGAGGTAGTGATGCTTTCAATGGTCGGCAGACCTTGCTCACAGGTAAGTGGTGTCAACAGGACGATATAGCATTCCGCATCGTTTACCCCGTAATACCAATAGCCGTTAGTATTGCCGAAACGGGTAGAGGTATAACCGGTAAAAG
Organism: Agathobacter sp.; assembly: GCA_045603165.1. Taxonomy (GTDB): domain Bacteria; phylum Bacillota; class Clostridia; order Lachnospirales; family Lachnospiraceae; genus Roseburia. The sequence continues at coordinate 29,561 of JAZULP010000035.1, forward strand.
TTAAATTTTCAAAGGTCACTTGCACATATTCTTTGTCTGCAGCATAGGCACTTTCCAGTGTATCAGTGTCTGTATACTGTGGTGGTACAAGCATATCTCCCAAAGGGAATGCAAACCATAGTACCAGCAGAAACAAGAGATATATGATAGGCGAGAACACTCTTTTTTTGTAAAAAGCTTGGATGTTTCGCGAGATATAATGTTCATATGTTTCAATCATATCAAATTCCTCTTTCTTGATTTCTATACAAGTATAAAGGTTTCAGGGGGAAATATCAACCTTGCTTTTCTATAGAAATGTTGCTAAAATTTATTTGGCGTAAAATCTATTTCGAAAGAGCATAGGGTTTTCAACTGCTTCTTTCATAGCAGATGTTACAGGAGGAGAGAATGAACGCATATACAAGCTTCGCACAGGTTTATGATTTGTTCATGGACAACGTGCCATATGAGCAGTGGGGACAATACCTGTATTCCCTTTTGAAAGAGTACGGAATTAAAGATGGTTTGCTATTGGATTTGGGCTGTGGTACTGGTAAGCTGACACGTATCATGGAGGGCTATGGTTATGACATGATAGGTGTGGACAATTCCTACGAAATGCTAGATATTGCCAGAGAAGCTTCCAGTGAGGCGATTCTGTATCTTTTGCAGGATATGCGAGAGTTTGAATTGTACGGAACTGTACGTGCCATTTATAGCGCTTGTGACAGTATGAATTATATATTGGAGGAGGAAGAACTAAAGCAGGTATTCGCTCTGGCAAATAATTACCTTGACCCGGGCGGCCTTTTTGTTTTTGATATTAATTCACCATATAAGTATAAAGAAATGCTTGCAGATAACACCTTTGCAGAAAATCGTGAGGAGGGTAGCTTTATCTGGGAAAATTACTATGATGAAGAAGAGAAAATCAACGAATATGATTTAACCCTGTATATAAAGAATACAGAAAAGGCTTTTCAAAGGTTTCAGGAAGTACATTATCAGAAATGCTATGGGCTTGAAATCATACAAAAGCTTCTAGAGGAGGCTGGAATGGAGTTTGTGACAGCATATGATGCGTACACGAAGAATCCGGTATCCTGTAAGAGTGAAAAAATACTTGTGATTGCACGGGAACAGGGGAAATAGAAAAAGAAAGGAGTCAGTGGATATATTTTAGCAAATATATCCCACAGTAAAGATATGTCAGACTATATTGTTCGCGCAACTGCTGCAGATGCCAGCATCCGCGCATTTTCTATTAATGCAAAAGAAATGGTAGACACTGCTAGATTGGACCATAATACTTCGCCAGTCATGACAGCTGCTCTTGGCAGATTGTTGGCAGCTGGTGCTATGATGGGAAGTATGATGAAGGGGGAAAAGGATGTGTTGACCCTTCAGATTCAGTGCTCAGGTCCGGCTAGGGGACTTACTGTAACCGCAGATTCGAAAGGAAATGTAAAGGGGTTTGCGTCTAATCCGAATGTAGAATTACCTCCAAATGCCCAAGGTAAACTTGACGTTGGCGGAGCCCTTGATTTGGGTGTGCTTAGCGTGATTAAGGATATGGGTTTAAAGGAACCATATGTAGGCCAGTGTCAGCTTCAGACAGGAGAAATTGCAGAGGATTTGACCTATTATTTTGCTACCTCGGAGCAGATTCCATCAGCGGTAGGCTTAGGGGTGCTGGTCGATAAGGATGGTTCTGTAAAACAGGCCGGTGGTTTTATTTTGCAGCTTATGCCATTTACCAGTGATGATATTATTGCAAAACTGGAAAAGCGCATTGGTGAAATGGATACGGTGACCAATATGCTGGAAAGAGGACTTACTCCGGAGGGCATTTTGGAAGAGATATTAGGAGATTTTGGTCTAGAAATTACTGACACATTGGATACACAGTTCTACTGTGACTGTTCCAAGAATAAGGTATCTAGAGCATTGTCCACAATCAACAAAAAGGACTTAGATGACATCATAAGCGATGGCGAAAGCATAGAGGTGAAATGTCAGTTCTGTAATAAAGCATATGAATTCGGTATTGACGAATTAAAGGAGATTAGAAAATCATGAAATATGGATTTGTAAAAGTAGCAGCAGTTACACCAAAGATTAAGGTAGCAGATACCAAATACAATGGACAGCTGATTCGTACTTACATGAAGGATGCGGAAAAAACCGGGGCTAAGGTAGTGGTTTTTCCGGAATTGACAATTACAGGTGCAAGCTGTGGGGATTTATTTTTTCAGAATAGACTTTTGAAAGCGGCGAAAGAGGAATTGATGCAGATTGTGTCTGCAAGTGAGTTTTATGATGCGGTTTATTTTGTAGGACTTCCTTATGAAATCAATGGTAAGCTCTACAACGTGGCAGCAGTTGTATCCAAGGGTGAGGTGTTGGGAATTGTTCCTAAATCCTGCCTAAACGATAATCGACAGTTTGTCAGTGGTGCTTTCTTGGATACAGAGGAAGTGCTTCCGAATGGACAGATTGTACCAGTTGCTACAGATTTGATTTTCTATTGTGCAGAAATGCCGAGCGTGAAAATCGCAGTGGAAATCGGAGAGGATTTGTGGGCTCCACAGACACCGGGGATGAGACATGCCATGGGCGGAGCCAATCTGATTGTAAACCTATCAGCGTCGATTGAGGTTTCCAGTAGTGATATATATCGCAAGGAATTAGTCAAAGGTCAGTCGGCACGCTTGATTTGCGGCTATGTATGTGCGAATGCAGGAGAAGGAGAGTCTACGCAGGATGTAGTGTATAGCGGACATAATCTGATTGCAGAAAATGGACACATTCTTGCAGAGAGCAAACGTTTGGAAAGTGGCGTAATCTATTCAGAAATCGACGTAGAGAGACTGGAAGGAGACCGTAGAAAAAATCCTTTATTTGATACAGAAGATACACATATATGTGTACCATTCCGTTTGAGGGAAAACGAAACACAGCTTACCAGATTTGTGGACCCATCGCCTTTTGTACCAGCAGAAGAGAATGCTTGTCGTAAGCATTGTGAAGATGTATTTCGTATTCAGGTCATGGGACTTAAAAAGCGGATGGAGCATACGGGAGCTGCCACAGCAGTGGTGGGAATTTCTGGTGGACTAGATTCTACCCTTGCATTGTTGGTTACCGCCCGTGCCTTTGACCTTATGAAAAAAAGTCGCAAGGACATTGTTGCGGTTACTATGCCAGGATTTGGTACTACAGATAGAACCTATGATAATGCGGTCAATATGATAAAGCAACTGGATGCTACATTTATGGAGGTCAGCATCAAGGATGCGGTAAGACAGCATTTCAAAGATATTAACCATGCAGAAGACAATCATGACGTTACCTATGAAAATGCACAGGCGCGTGAAAGGACACAGATTCTTATGGATATCGCCAACCAGAAAAATGGTATGGTGATCGGAACTGGGGATATGTCGGAGCTTGCTTTGGGATGGGCGACCTACAATGGCGACCATATGTCCATGTACTGTGTGAATGGCTCTGTACCCAAAACTTTGGTTCGCCATGTGGTGCGCTATTATGCGGATACCTGTGGAGAAGATGCTCTTGCAAGGGTTCTGTATGATGTGTTGGACACGCCTGTTTCACCAGAGCTTCTTCCACCAGAAAACGGGCAGATTGCGCAGAAAACAGAGGATTTGGTGGGGCCATACGAATTACATGATTTTATCATGTACTATGTGCTTCGCTTCGGCTTTTCACCAGAGAAAATTTATTATCTGGCAAAAATCGCGTTTGCAGGCACTTATAGCAGTACAGTAATTCTGCAATGGCTGAAGACATTTTTCCGCAGATTTTTTAGTCAGCAGTTCAAGCGCTCCTGCTTACCAGATGGTCCAAAGGTAGGGACTCTTTCGGTTTCACCGCGTGGAGATTTGATGATGCCGTCGGATGCATGTGTACGTATTTGGATGGACGAATTGGATTTATTGTAGTATAATAGAAACATCTTTTTTGAAATTGAGGTAGTTAGTATGGAACGTTTAATCATACCTAAGAATTATGAGTCAGAATTAAATCTGCATGATACACAGATTGCGATAAAAACCATAAAAGACTTCTTTCAGGGCCTATTAGCTCAGCGACTACATTTGGCTCGCGTGTCTGCGCCATTATTTGTAGACCCGGAAGCCGGTCTGAATGACAACTTAAATGGCTATGAAAGACCAGTTTCTTTTGGTATTAGAGAACAGAATGACAAGAAGGCAGAGGTCGTACACTCTCTTGCAAAATGGAAGAGATATGCTTTGAAAAAGTACGGTTTTTCTCTCGGAGAAGGTATCTATACCGACATGAATGCGATTCGTCGTGACGAGGATACCGACAATATCCATTCTATTTTCGTGGACCAGTGGGATTGGGAAAAGGTGATTGCAAAAGAGGACAGACATCTGGATTATTTGAAGGATACTGTGCGTATTATTTATAAATGCCTTAGAAAAACTGAGCAGTATATGGCAATTCAGTATGATTTCATTGATTTGATTCTGCCAAAGGACATTTTCTTTATCACTTCGCAGGAGTTGGAAAATAGGTATCCAGAAAAGACCGCGAAGGAGAGGGAATATCTGATTAGCAAGGAAAAAGGCGCCGTATGTCTGATGCAGATTGGTGATAAGCTGGCATCAGGAGAACCACATGATGGTCGTGCGCCAGACTATGACGACTGGGCGCTCAATGCAGATATTATTGTGTATTATCCAGTGCTAGATATTTCCTTGGAGCTTTCCTCCATGGGAATTCGTGTAGATAGAAAAGCCTTGATGGAACAGCTTGAAAAAGCAGACTGTATGGATAGAGCAGAGCTTCCATTCCACAAGGCAATACTTAAGGATGAACTGCCTTATACCATCGGTGGTGGTATTGGACAGTCGCGTATGTGTATGTTTTTCTTGCGCAAAGCCCATATTGGTGAGGTGCAGAGTTCGCTCTGGCCGGCAGATGTTGTGGAGCAGTGCGAGGTAAATGGAATACGCTTGTTATAAGTAAATGAATATAAATTGGGGAGAGGGTAACAATGAGAAGAACTCAGACAATTATGGAGGACTGGTTATTTACCGATTTAGATGGAAGCCAGACAAAGCTTGATTTGCCACATACTTGGAATGCCTTAGACGGACAGGATGGTGGTGACAACTATAAGAGAGGCACTTGTACTTATGAAAAAGTAGTAGCTGCTCCAGAATTTAATAGAGAGACAGAGCTTGTGTATCTTCAGTTTCATGGTGTAAATGCCAGTGCCAAAGTTGTATTCAATGGCAAGGAGGTTCTTACACATGATGGAGGTTATGCTACCTTCCGTGTAGATGTAACGGATTTATTAGAAGAAACCAACAAATTGCTCATAGAAGTAGATAATAGCAAGAATGATCGTGTTTATCCACAGATGGCAGATTTTACATTCTATGGTGGTATTTATCGTGATGTGGAATTTTTTATTGTTCCAAAGGAGCATTTTGATTTAGACTACTGCGGAAGCTATGGTCTGAAAATTACACCAGAGGTAAATGGTGATAAAGCAACTGTACATATAGAAACTTACATAAAAGCAGCATTAGATGCAGTAGTAGCTGTTAATTTAGTAGATGCAGAGGGAAAAATTGTAGCTACAGGAAAAGGCACAGATGTAATGCTGGATGTAGTCAATCCCCATCTTTGGAATGGTGTAGAGGATCCATATCTTTACAAGGTGGTAGCTGTTTTGGAAAGAGATGGAGTGGAGCTTGATCGTGTAGAATGCACATGCGGTATCCGTACCATCAAATTTGATCCAAAGAAAGGCTTTTTCTTAAATGGAAAACCATATAACTTACATGGTGTTTCCCGCCATCAGGATTGGAAGGGGATTGGAAATGCGATTAACTATGAAAACATGGAATTGGATATGGAGCTTATCAAGGAAATTGGTGCCAATACCATCCGTCTTGCTCATTATCAGCACCATCAGCATTTTTATGATTTATGCGACAAAGAAGGGATGATTGTTTGGGCAGAAATTCCATATATTTCACATCATATGCCGGGTGGCAACGCCAATACACTTTCCCAGATGGAAGAGCTGATTGCACAGAATTACAATCATCCATGTATTGTAACATGGGGGATTTCCAATGAAATTACCATTAAGGTAACCGATAAACAGGATATGCTGAATAACCATCATACATTACAGAGATTTGTAAAGAACATGGACCCAACAAGGCCAACGACAATGGCTTGCTACGCTATGTGTGGACCATTCAATAGAGTGACAAAGATTACGGATATCGTAGCATGGAACCTCTACCTTGGTTGGTATGTACCTTTCCTCTGGTTGAATGATTTATGGATTGGTTTTTATCATTTGATTTATCCAAACAGATGCTTAGGTTATTCGGAATACGGAGCAGAAGGTATGCCAAATCTGCATAGCGAACGTCCACATCGCGGTGACAACACGGAAGAGTATCAGAACATTTACCATGAATACATGCTAGAATGTTTCAAGCGTCATCCATATATGTGGGGTACCTATATCTGGAACATGTTTGATTTTGCAGCAGATGCCCGTAATCAGGGAGGCGAGCCTGGAATGAACCACAAAGGTATGGTTACCTTTGATCGTAGCTTAAAAAAAGACAGCTTCTATCTTTACAAGGCATATTGGAACAAAAGCGATCCATTTGTATATATGGCTGGTAAGAGATTTACATACCGCAAAAATGCATCTCAGGAAATTACAGTGTACTCAAACCAGAAGGAAGTATCTCTTTATCATAATGGCAGTTTAGTAGAGACAAAAGCGGGTGAGAATGTATTTAAGTTTAAGATTCGTTTAAACGATGGAGAGAATAAGCTGGAAGTGAAATCAGGCGACCTGATAGATTCAGGTGTCATTGTAAGAACAGATGAAAAACATCCAGAATATACCGTTCAGAAGGTCGATACGAAGAATTGGATGTAGTGATGCCGCTGGAAGGGTTGCGTCACAGCCAATTTCGACTAAATGTTGAGTAAAATTATAGGAAGGAAAGTGTTTGAAATGAGTCAAGAAAACATAAATGCCACAACGAACGATGGCGTAAATCGTGCCAAGATGTATCAGTTAGTTCTGTTTCCTATGAACAATGGTGCTACGAATGTGTATTTTGTATTAATCTTATCTTATATTGCTATCTTTGGTAGTAATGTGCTTTTGTTTGCATTTGCAGCATATCTAGTTACGATTATGCGTCTATTTGATGCAATTACGGATCCAATTATTGGTGCACTTATGGATCGTACCAATACAAGGTTTGGTAAATTCCGTCCATTCATGGTAATTGGTAATATTATCATGGCAATTTCTGTAATTTTATTGTATATGGTCACGCCATTCATACCAGGTACCATGCAGTGGTTCCGTAATGTCGCATTCGTATTTTTATATGCGATATGGGTAATTGGTTATACCTTCCAGACATCCGTAACACGTTCTGCCCAGAGCGTACTGACCAATGATCCAAAACAGAGACCAATGTTTACTATTTTTAATACCATTGGTACTTTGCTGGGCATGGGTGTGATGCAGTTTTTAATACCAATTGTTGCAGAAGAGATTGCGCCTTTGGAATCTGCAAAGTGTTATATGGTTGTTACACCGATTGCTGTAATTATATCGATTATACTTACCATTCTCTCAGTTATCGGTATCTGGGAAAAGGATAATGAGAAATACTTTGGTATTGGCGGAGCAAAACAGGAAAAAGTAAAGGTTTCCGAATATATTGCTATTATTAAAGCAAATAAACCAATACAGAAGCTTATGATTGCGGGTGGCGGATGTAAATTGGCATCATCGATTGCGATGAATACAACAGTATTGGCTATGTTATACAACGGGTTAATGGGAAATTATGGTGGATTATATCTGCCAATGACAATTATTGGATATGTATGTTCTGTACCATTTTTTATGCTGTCTCTTCGTACTTCACAGAAAAAGGGACAGAAAGCATCCTTAGTTAAATATGTAAGCACGGCCCTCATTTGTTATGTGGGTGTACTCATTATCCTTCTTTTATGGAAACAAGGCGATCCTGCATTCAATTTTAGTTTATGGGATGATGGACTTACGATTAATTTATATACGATTCTGTTTATCATTTTCTATGGTATTGGTTTTGGTTCCTTCTATGTAACTGCAGATATGCCTATCCCAATGGTAGCAGACTGTTCCGACTACGAAACATATCGTACCGGAAATTATATTCCGGGTATCATGGGAACCTTGTTTTCGTTAGTAGATAAATTGGTATCTTCTTTGGCTACGACTATTGTACAGCTTTTAATTACGCTTATGATTGGATGGACATATATGCCAGGAAACTCTGTGAAATATGCAGAAGGAATGCAACCTGTTGTAATTATAACATTCTGTGTAATCCCAATGATTGCGTGGGTACTTACACTTTTGGCAATGAGGGGCTATGAATTGTCCGGAACTCGAATGAAGGAAATTCAGACCATTAATAATGCTCGTAAAGATGCTATCGCAGGCGGTATGAGTATGGAAGATGCCATGGAGAAATACCAGACTGTTGCGGATATAAAATAACGATTTAGCTTACAATTAGGTTTTGTTAAATTATACGAAAAGAGTCAGTTGATATATGTTGACTTTGCACGCGCTTTCGCTTATAAGCGTTTCGTAGCGGTACTAAGCTCGCGACGATGACAATCGTCGCTCCCTAAGTGCCGACGACGCTTAAAAGTGCGCATTCAACATATATCAACTGACTCTTTTCTTACATATCGACAAATCTATCATTGTAAGTAAGCTCGTTACTTGTAAAAGGGTAGAGTAAATGCACAGTTATTTTCTATATGTAAAACGAGCTTACTCAGAATTTTGGGAGTTATGATAACTAAGAAATAGGTCTGGCTCTTGATATGTTCGTAGAGGGTAAAATACGTTCAGAGACTTTTGTATGTTCCTCTTAGTGGGTGGACGAAGTAAATTATCATGCGGCTCGTATACTCACAAATACGTTAGGAAGATTTAGCTTCAATTTTAGATTTGTATATATGTAAGAAAAGAGTCCCTATCTATGAAATACGCGCCGTTCAGATGGCGTCGTTACTTAGTGAATGGCGATGTAGTCGTCATGAACTTAGTAACGC
>JAZULP010000036.1:0-25303 GCA_045603165.1 Agathobacter sp.
GGCAAGTAACGTTGTGAGTATGTTATAGTATTCATGGCGATTGGGCTTTCCTTTAGATTTGTTTTTTGTGGTGATTAACATTCTAATAGTTCAATCGCTTTTTGTATAGGATAAAAGTCTCACATCAATTGTAACACTACAAAATCCAGACATACTTCTCACAAAACATGTTTGTAAAAATCAAGTACATGTGTTAGAATTGAAACAACGAGGTTTTTTATATGTAGGAGGATGTATTTATGGATTATAAGGCAATTTACGAACAGTGGTGTACAGATCCTTACTTTGATGAAGACACCAAAGCCGAATTAAAAGCACTTGCGGGGGATGAAAAAGAGATCGAGGATCGCTTTTATCGTACATTAGAGTTTGGAACAGCTGGACTTCGTGGGATTATCGGAGCTGGCACCAACCGAATGAATGTTTATACAGTACGTCAGGCTACACAGGGACTTGCAAATTATATTATTTCTCAGAATGGACAGGAACGTGGTGTTGTTATCGCACATGACTCTCGTCTGATGCATGATGAGTTTACAGATGCTACAGCGCTTTGCTTAGCTGCAAATGGCATCAAAACATACGTATTTAAAGATTTAAGACCGGTTCCGATGCTTTCCTTTGCAGTTCGCCAGCTAGGAACCATGGCGGGTGTAGTTATCACGGCAAGCCACAATCCAAGAGAATACAACGGATATAAAGTGTATTGGGAGGATGGTGCACAGGTTACGCCACCACACGATGGCAACATCATGGCGGAGGTTAAGAAGGTTACTTCTTTTGACATGGTGAAAACCATGGACAAAGCGGAAGCAATTGAGAAAGGACTTTATGTAGTACTTGACGATACAATCGATGAAAAATATTTTGAAGCAGTACGTGCTCTTTCGATTCATCCAGAAATCATTAAAGAGATGGCGAAGGATATCAAGATTGTTTATACGCCGCTTCATGGTTCAGGTTTACTTCCTGTGACGAGAGTGTTGAAGGATTTGGGATTTGAACAAGTATATGTAGAGCCACAGCAGGCAGTTGCAGATGGCAATTTCCCTACATGTCCTTCTCCAAACCCAGAGAGTGAAGCAGCCTTCGAGCTTGCACTTAAGCTTGCAAAAGAAAAGGATGCAGATATTGTACTCGCGACTGACCCGGATGCTGACCGTCTTGGTGTATACTGCAAGGATACAAAATCTGGAGAATATGTCAGCTTTACCGGTAATATGTCAGCAATGCTGATTGCAGAATATATCTTGGCGGAAAAGACCAAAATGGGTACTATGCCTGCAAATCCGGTATTCGTAGAATCTATCGTTTCTACAGCTATGGGTGCAGCTATTGCAAAAGCGTATGGTGTTGAATATGTCGAAACACTTACAGGCTTCAAATACATCGGCGAACAGATTCGTCTCATGGAAGAAAAAGGCGAAAAGAATTATGTATTCGGTATGGAAGAAAGCTATGGATGTCTTCCAGGTACATATGCTCGTGACAAAGATGCTCCAGCAGCAGTGGTTATGCTTTGTGAGGTAGCAGCATTCTACAAGGCAAAGAACATGACACTTTGGGATGGCATGATTGAAATGTATGAAAAATACGGATACTATAAAGAAGACATCACAACACTTACTCTCAAGGGTATTGATGGTGCAGCTCAAATTGAAGCACTTATGAACAAAGCTCGTACAGAAGTACCGGTTACGATTGGTGAATATGAGGTGCTTGAGGTTATTGATTACAAGGCTGGCACAAGAAAAGATATGAAGACTGGTGAAGTAACTTCCAGTGGGCTTCCAAGCTCTAACGTATTCTACTATGCATTAAACGACAATGCATGGTGCTGTGTACGTCCTTCAGGAACAGAACCAAAGATTAAGTTCTACTTTGGTGTTAAGGGAGTGTCTCTTGAAGATGCAAACCAGAAAAATGAAGCTTTAAAGAAAGCTACAATGGCAATGTTTGAGTAGTCATGAGCCTTTGCTCATGACGAGCAATAAAGGTTAGGAAGTACTTGAAATTATGATGAAAGTATACATTTGTCCTGAATGTGGATGGATGAGAATTGTATCAAGAAGAAAAAATGTAGAGTGTCATCGTTGCGGAGCAATGCAGATGACACTCTGCAATTTGTCTATGGTGGAATATACCGACATGAATGAGAAGGAACGTGAAGATTACGTGACTGGCTGGATGTATATCCATAATAGGAAAGGAAAGCAAAATGGCAAGTAGTAGAAGTAAAGAAGTGGAAAGCAAAAAAGATGCCAGAAAAAGAAAGAAGCTTACAAAACGCCAGAAGCAGAGACGTAAGCTGATTGTTTTTGGAATAGAAATCATGAGTTTGTTGCTCCTGTTAGCACTACTTTATGTGTGGAAGCTGTTTTCACAGGTAGATATTGATAGTGACTTTGGAAATGATAATGCGGGCATTAATGAAGACCTGGCAGACGATACCTTGCTTGCCTTGGAGGGATACACAAATATTGCTTTGTTTGGTTTGGATAACCGTGGCAATGGCATGTATGATACTGGACATTCTGACGTTATTATGATTGCCAGCATCAACAATAAAACCAAAGAAGTAAAGCTGGTTTCGGTATATCGTGATACCTATTTAAGTGTTGGAAATGGTAAATTCAATAAAGCAAATAATGCTTATTATGTAGGTGGAGCAAAGCAGGCAGTACAGATGTTGAATTCCAACCTGGATTTGGATATTACAGAATATGCCTGTGTTGACTGGAATGCATTGGTAGAGGCAGTGGATGCCTTAGGTGGTATTGAGATTGAGATTACCGAGCAGGAAAGAAAAATTATTAATGATTTGATTATAGAAATTGATCGTTATGTTGGCTCAAGCACGAGTAAGATAAAAGCTGCCGGAGTACAAAATTTATCCGGAGCACAAGCAACTGCATATGCTCGTATTCGAAAGACCTCAGGGGATGATTTTAAGCGTTCCTCTCGTCAGCGTATTGTGTTAGAGGCTATGTTGAACAAGGCAAAACAAGCGGATATTAGTACATTGCTTGAGATTTGTAATGTTGTATTTGATGATATTTCGACGAGTCTGGAGTTGTCAGAAATCCTAGGCTTGGCAATGCACGTAAAAGAGTACAGCATTGGTACGACGACAGGTTTTCCATTTGAAATGACGACGAAGACTTTGTCTGGTAGTGGTAGCACCGTAATTCCAATTGGTCTTGCGGATAATGTTTCGCAGTTGCATGCATATATGTTTGGAACAGAAAATTATAAAACGTCCAATACGGTAAAAGCCATTAGTGAAACCATTATCAAAAAAACTGGAGTAACAGAAAAATATAACTCTATTAATGTAGATGAATTCAATAATACAGCAGGACAAACTGGTACTGTCTTCAAAGAAGATAGTACGGAGAGTACTAAAGAAGAGGAATAAGTGAGGGATTAAAATGAAAGCAAATGTAATCGAAAAAATTCAATTAACCAATCAAAAATATTTAAAAAGTCTTATTGGCAAAGACATTCCACAAAAGCTCGTCAATCAGTTGAACAATATGGATTGGTCTTATCTGGATTTAATTCACGATAAGGAGCAGAAGCGTGGACAGTTTGCTCCTCTTGGAGCGATGGAGCTTCCAGAAATCGAAAGCAAAAAGCTGGAATTTAAAGCAGCTGGCTTAGATGCTATCAGAAACTGCAAGGTAGGTGCAATCCTTTTGGCTGGCGGTCAGGGAACACGTCTTGGCTTTGACAAGGCGAAGGGGATGTACAACATTGGCGTGAATAAGGAGTTATATATCTTTGAGCAGCTTATCCGCAATCTTCAGAAGGTAACAGAGGAAGCTGGTGTTCCTGTTCCGCTTTATATTATGACAAGTGATAAAAACGATGTGCAGACACGTGAATTTTTCGCAGAACAGGATTACTTTGGATATGACAAGAATTTCATCAAATTCTTCGTACAGGAAATGGTTCCGGCAGTAGATTTTGACGGAAATGTTTTGGTAGAAGCAGAGGATTCTCTGGCAATGTCTCCAAATGGAAATGGTGGATGGTTTACATCTATGATAAAAGCTGGTCTGGACAAGGATTTAAAGGAAAAGGGCATTGAATGGCTCAATGTATTTGCAGTAGACAACGTGTTACAGCAGATTGCGGATCCTGTATTCGTAGGTGCCACCATTCAGTCTGGATGTGTCAGCGGTGCAAAGGTTGTTCGTAAATGTGACCCATACGAAAGAGTGGGGGCTCTTTGTTTAGAAGATGGTAAGCCTTCGATTATCGAATATTATGAGTTGACACCAGAAATGGCAGAGGCAACCAATGAAGCTGGTTCTTTATTATATGGTTTTGGGGTAATCTTAAACTATTTATTCAGCGTAGAGAAATTATTTGATATTGCTGAAAAACAGATGCCACTTCATATTGTAGAAAAGAAGGTGCCATATATTGATGAAAATGGTGTATATGTAAAACCGGAAATACCAAACGCATACAAATTCGAAACCTTGATTCTCGATATGGTATATCTCATGGATAACTGCTTATCCTTCGAGGTAGAAAGAGAAAAAGAATTTGCTCCAGTAAAAAATGCTACAGGTGTTGATTCTGTAGAATCTGCAAGAGCATTGCTGCAGCAGAACGGAATCGAAATTTAATAGCTATTTGCAGTTCATAAATTTTATATTCCTTTAATAAAGCGAACACATTCTCTACACATTTGTGATTTAGAATGTGTTTGTTCGTGTAGAGAAAGGAGCATTTTGATGGATAATAATTACAACAATAATTCATATAATTACAATCCGTATTCCAGTGCAGAGCAGGAGACTCAGAATACGAGAGAGGCACAGTATACCTATGAAACGAACAATACTGCAGGTGCTTCTTATTCACAGAAAAGTAACGGTTTTACTGGCTTTGGTGCAACACTAACCAAGACGATTGCGATAGCCTTGGTGTTTGGACTTGTGGCTGGTGTAGCTGGGTTGTCTGTGCTTCGTTTTGGCGGTGATACATTGGGCATATTCTCAGAAGCAGATGATACGGATAATAGCGACAGCAAGAATCCATCAGATTTATCTGATGATGATTCCGGTAAAACTACTACTGGTAGCCTGCAGCAGACAGATACGGAGACTTTGTCTGGTATAACAGCAATGGATGTATCAGATATTGTGGATAGTGCAATGCCATGTGTGGTAGCTATTAGCAATACCGCAGAGGTGACTTACCAGAACTGGTGGGGACAGCTCTATACAGACGAAAGTGAAAGCGCTGGAACAGGATTTTTGGTAGAACAAGATGATAAATATATCTATATTGCGACGAATAATCATGTAGTAGAGGGCGCAACTACCTTGACGGTACAGTTTAGTGATGGAACGGTAGCTGAAGCACAGGTGAAAGGAACAGTAGCCTCCAAGGATTTAGCAGTCATTACAGTTGCATTGGAGGATATTAATCCTGAGACATTAAGTGTTATTCGTATTGCAACCTTAGGCGATTCCAATAGTCTAGAGGTTGGAGAAGCAGCCATTGCTATTGGTAATGCGTTGGGCTACGGTCAGTCAGTGACTACCGGTGTCATTAGTGCGCTGGGGCGTTCGGTAACTGTACAGGATTCTACAACAGGAACTACAATTATAAATAACAACCTCATTCAGACGGATGCAGCGATTAACCCTGGCAACAGTGGTGGTGCGTTGTTGAATATCAAAGGTGAGGTTATCGGTATTAACTCTGTGAAATATGCGGATACCCAGGTAGAAGGTATTGGATACGCAATCCCAATTACAGATGCTATGCTGATTATTGATAAGCTGATTGATGGAGAAAAGGTTGAAGAAGCAAAATCTGGTTATCTCGGTATTCAGGGGCAGGATAGTGCTATGGGCGCATATGTGTACAAGGTATATGCTGGCTCTGCAGCAGAGGCTGCAGGTATTCGTGCAGGTGACATCATTATAGAAATGGAAGACACAAGCATTTCAACCATGAGCCAGTTAAAGGAGCTTCTCAGTTATTATCCAGCAGGAGAACAGGTTCATTTTGTTATCCTCCGTGCAGAGGGAAATGAATATGTAGAAAAAGAAGTTACGGTTGTTTTGGGTGATGAAAGTACACTTCCAGAGCAATAAATCTTAATTATTCCTGAAAAAGTTGTAATTTCTAAGAAAATAGGTTAAACTGAATAAAAGTTCAAATTATAGGCGGCTTAAAATTTAAGTCGCCTGTTTTATACATACTAAGAGTGCGGATGGAACATTTTATCGTAAATAGTAAAAAGATTATTAACGAATATGGGAGGAATGAAATGAAATACGATTATTTAGTAGTTGGGGCAGGTCTTTATGGTGCTGTATTTGCGCAGAAGGCAAAGGAGCAGGGAAAAACGGTGTTGGTAATTGATAAGCGTCCGAACATTGCAGGAAACGTGTATACAGAGGAAATGGAGGGCATCAATGTCCATATTTATGGTGCACACATTTTCCATACGAACAACAAAGAGGTTTGGGATTATATTACCAGATTTGCAGCGTTTAATCGTTTTACCAACTCACCAGTAGCAAATTACAAGGGAGAATTATATTCCCTTCCATTCAATATGTATACTTTCAACAAAATGTGGGGTGTTGTAACTCCAGAAGAGGCTGCGGCAAAGATTGAAGAGCAGAAGGCTGCTGCTGGCATTACTGAGCCAAAGAATCTGGAGGAACAGGCGATTAGCTTGGTAGGTACTGATATTTATGAAAAGCTTGTAAAGGGTTATACCGAAAAACAGTGGGGAAGACCATGTCATGACCTTCCAGCCTTTATTATCAAACGACTTCCAGTGAGACTGACCTTTGACAACAATTATTTCAATGCGTTATACCAAGGTATTCCAGTTGGAGGCTATACCAAGATGGTTGCAAACCTTTTAGAGGGTATTGAAGTAAAGCTTGGTGTAGATTATCTCGAAAACAAAGCGGAATATGATGCAATAGCAGAAAAGGTAGTATATACAGGTGCAATCGATGCATACTTTAATTATAAGCTTGGTGCGTTAGAATATCGTTCTGTGCGTTTTGAAACAGAGATTCTGGATAAGCCAAACTTCCAGGGGAATGCTGCTGTAAATTACACAGATAGCGAATCTCCATATACACGTATCATTGAACATAAATGGTTCGAATTTGGAAAAGATGCTAATGGTAACGATCTTCCGAAGACGGTTATTAGTCGCGAATACAGCTCCGAATGGAAGCTGGGTGATGAACCTTACTATCCAGTGAATGATGAAAAGAATGGTGCGCTTTATGCACAGTACAAAGAGCTTGCAGGCAAAGAGGAAAACATCATCTTTGGTGGACGTCTTGGGGAATACAAATACTATGATATGGACGCAGTAATTGCCTCAGCATTGGATATGGCAGCTAGAGAATTGCGTTAAGCATAGAATATTTGCACAAAAATCTCCTTGTATACATGTCTGATTTGTCAAAAAATACGAATTGTTATTTGCTTTTATTGGTATTATAATAGAGCAGGTAACTTGATAAATCTGGAAAAAGGAGATAATCATGTTTAAAAATAGAGAGTTGATTCTTCAGTATTGCAGATTTGCAGCAGTAGGAATCACAAGTCTTATGGTTGACTATGGGGTTATGGTGTTCCTAACGGAAAACACCGCGCTTGGGTATTTTAACTCTTGCGCGTTTTCATATACACTTTCTGTCTTTGTAAATTATATGCTTAGTATGCGATATGTTTTTCATGGCAGAGAGGACATGAGTAAAATGAAAGAGGCATCTATCTTTTTCACATTAAGTCTGTTTGGACTGGTTTTGAATCAGATGATTATGCTGATTGCAGTGGATGTATTACACATTTATTATGCAATTGCAAAGTTGCTTTCTACATTGATAGTAACCAATTACAATTTCATATCACGTAAGACTTTTTTAGAATAATTACACGAGGGATAAGATTATGAAAAACCGCAAGAGTAAAGTATGGTCGATTACAGCAGGGATTCTTTTTGGCATTGTCATTGCAGCTACCATTGGGTTGATTGTTATGATAGAACAGCTAAATATGATTCCAGTAAAGTATTTGATTATAGCTGGTCTTGCGGTTGTTTTTGTTTGGACAATTATTTTTCTATGCCTTTTTGGATGGCCGTTTTCCTTCAAGAAGAATCCGGATAAAATAGCAGACAAGGTAATCAAGCAAATAGTAAAAGAAATTGCAAAAGGAATTAAAAAGGGACGCGAAAGAGCTATACGTATAAGAAATCGCATAATACGTTCTTTTTTCCGTACGATTGGTGTGACCCTTGCATTGGTGCTTCTTGCTACAGATGTCATGGGTATGTCGGTGATATATAAGCTTCAGACTACATTATCCAATATGGTACAAGAGGAGCCAGAGGAGGAGGCGCAAGGGGAAGAAGAAAAACCTTTTGTGATTACCGAGGATCCGTTTGTTGTATACATTAGTGGCAATGATACAAAGTCTTCCATGGAAAAAGTGCGTAGTGATGTGAATATTCTGGCAGTTGTGAATCCAAGCACCAAACAGGTGCTTTTGGTTAATACACCTCGTGATTATTACGTTAAGATTTCAGAGTCTAAGCGTGGAGAAAGAGATAAATTAACACATTGTGGTATTTATGGAATGGATTGCTCCATTGAGACCTTAAATAACTTATACGATATTGAAATTGATTATTATGCACAGCTTAATTTTCGAGGGTTTATTCGAATGATAGATGCTGTAGGTGGTATTGAAGTATACTCTGAAAAATCCTTTACCTCATGGTCGGAGCATATGTATTTCAAAAAAGGTACCAATCATCTGGATGGTGAGGAGGCTCTGGAATTCGTGCGCGAAAGACATGCATTTGGTGATGGAGATGCAGCTCGCGGTCGTCACCAGATGGAGGTGGTGCAAGGTCTTATTAAGAAGTTTCAATCGGGAGCGTTGCTTACGAATTATGGAGAAATATTGGATAATATAGGGAAATATTTCCGTTGCGACTTTTCACAGACAGAGATTTCTGATTTGGTAAAGATGCAGCTGAGTGATTTTGCTTCCTGGGATGTGAAGACGTTTGCTGTAACGGGGGAAGGAACGAGTCGCTATACCTATTCCATCCCAAATGCAAAGGCTTATGTTATGATTCCAGATGAAGACTCCGTGGATTATGCACATGAGCTGATGGATAAAGTTTTTGCAGGGGAAGAACTTACAGAGGAAGATTTGGTATATACTCCTGAGAAGGAAAAGGAAAGCACATCAACCGAACGTGAATGACGAATATAGAGGGGCAAATAGAAAACGATAAGTAGGAAGGTTAAGTATAGGAGGAGCGTAAATGGGAGAAAAGAAGCTTCGTACTCGAGACGAGATACCAGAAAAATATAAGTGGAACCTGCAGGATATGTTTGCGAACGATGAATTGTGGGAGGAAGAGGCACAGCTGGTACTTGCACTAGCAAAAGAACTGGAACAGTACAAGGGTAGATTGTCTGAGAGTGCAGCGATCCTGTTAGAGTTTTTTGAGAAAATGGAGAAAGCAGGTTATCATGCGGAACGTGTATATGTGCATGGGAACCAGAGAATGCATGAAAATACAACATCCTCCAAGTATCAGGGATGGGCGGCTAAGGCAGATTCGATTTTAGTAGAGTATAATAGTGCGATTGCTTTTGTAAATCCTGAAATTCTCGCTATTGATGAAGTGGTATTAGAAAAGTTTTTTGCAGAAGCACCAAAATTGGAGAAATATCGTAGAGCAATCAATGAGATTCTGCGTGCCAAGGCACATACTCGCTCCGAGGAGGTAGAAGGGGTTCTGGCTCAGGCTCAGGATATGGCAGTTGCTCCATACAATATTTATTCTATGTTTAATAACGCGGACATTCGTTTTCCTTCGGTTACTGATTTAGAGGGGAATCTTATCCAGATTACTCACGGCAATTTTGTTACATTGTTACAGGAGAAGGACAGACATCTCCGCAAGGATGTTTTTCGAGATGTATATAAAGAATATAAGAGAAGAGGCAATACAGTTGCAGCTATTTTCACTTCGCAGTTAAAGCAAGAAAATTTCTATGCAAAAATGCGTAATTATCCAAGTGTTCGTGCCATGCATCTGGCGGAAGGCAATATTCCGGAAAGTGTATATGATAACCTAATTGAGACGGTACACAAGCATCTTCCGGCATTGCATCGCTACATGGCAATCCGCAAAAAAGTGCTGGGCGTAGACCAGCTTCATATGTATGATATATATGTGCCAATTGTAGATACGCCAGAGAAAAAATATCCATACGATGAGGCGAAGGAGCTAGTAAAAGCCGCAATTGTACCTATGGGTGATGATTATGTAAAAGTGGCTTCTGATGGCATGGAGCATGACTGGGTAGATGTATATGAGCATGAAAATAAGCTGAGTGGTGCATATTCTTGGAGTGCATATGGTACTCATCCATATGTATTGTTAAATCATCAGGATGATTTAACCAGTGTATTTACTCTGGCGCATGAAATGGGGCATGCAATGCATAGCTATTATTCTCATGCTAAGCAGCCATTTACTTATGCAAACTATCTGATTTTTGTTGCAGAGGTAGCATCCACATGTAACGAATCGCTTCTGATGCATTATCTTATGGAGAATTGTGAGGATGAAGCAGAGCGTAAGTATTTAATCAATCATTATTTGGAGGAGTTCCGTACCATTTTGTTCCGTCAGGCGATGTTTGCGGAATTCGAAATGATTGTTCACAAAAAGCTTGCAGATGGTGAGAATTTAACCAAAGAATCCATTTGTCAAATTTATCATGATTTGAATGTTTTATACTATGGACCAGACGTGGTAATTGATGAAGAAATCGATTGTGAATGGATGCGTATTCCACATTTTTATACATCCTTCTATGTATATCAGTATGCCACAGGTTATTCTGCAGCGATTGCTTTCTCTAAGAAAATCTTAGAAGAAGGAAAGACAGCAGTAGACCGCTATATTGAAAACTTTTTAAGTGGAGGCAGTTCAAAGGACCCAATCGACCTTTTGAAGGCTGCCGGTGTAGATATGAGCACGCCTGCACCTGTAGATGATGCATTGTGTGTATTTGAAAGCTATCTTGATGAATTTGAAAAATGCTTATAAGGAGGAAATCATGGAACGAATCAAAAGCTTCCAGATTAATCATAATATTTTAGAACCAGGCTTTTATATCTCCAGAGAGGATGATAATGTCATTACCTATGACCTGCGAACACGAAAGCCAAATGCGGGAGATTATATGAGCAATGCGACTATGCATTCGCTGGAGCATATGTTTGCTACCTATGCTCGGAATTCTGCCGTGGCAGATAAGATAATATATTTTGGACCTATGGGTTGTCAGACAGGTTTTTATTTTCTGGTGAAGGATTTGGAGCCAAGGCAGGTGTTTGAATTGACGCAAACGATTCTAGCAGACATTTTGGCTTATGAAGGCCCTGTTTATGGTGCTTCTGCTATTGAATGTGGCAATTATGCTAATCTAGACTTAAGCTTGGCGAAAGAGGAGGCTGCAAAATATTTGGAATGTTTAAAAGCCCAGAAAAATATGGAATTTACTTATCCAGAATAATGTGATGGAGGATACACAGATGAGAATCGGAATTATCGGCGCAATGCAGATGGAAGTAGATAATTTAAAAGAGGTTATGACGAATCAGTCCACAATTAAAATAAGTGGTATCGATTTTGTCCAAGGTAGCATTGGTGATATAGAAGTGGTAGCTGCGGTCTGTGGTGTTGGAAAAGTAT
This sequence comes from Agathobacter sp., assembly GCA_045603165.1. GTDB lineage: Bacteria > Bacillota > Clostridia > Lachnospirales > Lachnospiraceae > Roseburia. The sequence goes on from JAZULP010000036.1 coordinate 11,795, forward strand.
TTGCTGCTATCTGCGCAGAAGCTATGATTATTACATTTAATCCAGATATGATTATTAATATTGGGGTTGCAGGAACCCTGACGAAGGATTTGACTGTATTGGACGTAGCAGTAGCCAGTGATGTATTTCAGCATGATATGGATACCTCAGCCTTGGGAGATCCAGTGGGACTTATTTCCGGCTTGAATCAGATTTTCTTCCCAACAGATGAAAAAATGCGCACGCTACTTTGCGAGGTTCTTCGTGATAAGGGGATTCATTATTTAACAGGACCGATTGCTACGGGGGATTTGTTTATGCATGAGGTGGAAAAGAAAGCGCAGGTTCGTCAGGATTTTGGAGCGATTGCGGCAGAAATGGAAGGTGGCAGTATTGGTCATGTATGTACGGTGAATCAAGTGCCTTTTGCAGTACTTCGTGCTATTTCAGATGGTGAGGGTGGAGCCATTGATTATCAGACCTTTGCAGAAAAGGCGGCAATTGTATCTATTGAAGTTATTCTAGAATTTATCGCAAGATTAGAATAGAGATAAGTTATATCGAATAAGATAGTAAAAAACTATCTTGGTGAATTCGATGAAAGCAAAATTGGATAAGGTTTGGAAGATGATAAAAGGGTCACGAAAGGAAACCATTGTGGGAATTCAATCGCTGGCTCTTTTTATATGTTTGCTGTTAGCAGTGCATCTGGGAGACACTGCAATTGCTGTTAGCAGTACATATGGAGACAGAGAACTTCCGATTTATTCGGTGGATACTGACGAGAAGAAGATTTCCATTAGCTTTGATGCTGCTTGGGGAGCGGAAGATTTTAATCAAATTATGGATGTGTTGGATAAGCATGAGGTAAAAACCACTTTCTTTATGACTGGTGACTGGGTAGAAAAATATCCAGAATGCGTAAAAACACTAGTTAAAAAAGGCCACGATTTAGGAAATCACAGTGCTACACATCCAGATATGACAACACTCTCCACAGAAAAACAGAAGGAGCAGATTTTACAGGTACATAATGCGGTAAAGGCGTTGACGGGCTATGAGATGGAGCTTTTTCGTCCGCCATATGGCGCCTACAACAACGAAGTGATTCGCACCTGTTATGAAGCAGGCTACTATCCGGTGCAATGGTCTGTGGATAGTCTCGATTGGAAGGACTATGATGCGGCTACCATCATCTCTAACGTATGTAATCACAAAGCTTTAGGTAACGGAGCAATTATTCTTTGTCATAATGGGGCAAAATATACGGCGGATGCTCTGGATGAAATGCTTACAAATCTAGAAAATCAAGGCTATGAAATTGTTCCTATTTCGAAGTTAATTATGAGAGAAAACTATCATATGGATGCAACTGGACGACAGATTGCAGACTAAGAAGGAGGCGGAATTACGCCTCCATTTTTATTTGATAGAAATTTCCATTTATTTGTATTGTCTTAAAAGTTTACAGATAAAGAAGGATAATATATAATATCTAATTAGCGTAATGAGAAAGTGAGTTATAGATAAATGAAGGATATGATATTTGTAAAAAAGATAATAGCATTATTCAAAACGATATGTGCAAAATGGAACGACTTAGCAAAAGAAAAACAGATGATGCTCGCAGGTGGTATGATAGCTGCTCTGGTGGTTGTCATTGTGTGTTGTGTTTTCGTTGCTGATTGGGGAAAGTCGAAGGATACACTAGGGCAGGGAGATACGCAGGACACAGATGCTACATATTTTGAAGAACCCCTTTTGACAGAGGAAACTTTTTTTACAGAAGAAAGTGTTATAACGGAGCTTACTGAACCAACAGAAGTGATTGAGCCGATCCATGTTTCTATAACCACAACGTCGATTGAAAGAGATTTGAAAATTAAGTTTGTAGATGAACATAATGATTTGGTAAAAGGTCAGCATTTTGTTGTTACCATTACAAAAGATGCTCAACAAACGGGGGTTGAGCATTCCGATGACAATATGAATGGTATTATTCATATTCAGTCTCTGGAACCTGGAAAGTATACGGTTACCCTCCACGAGATGGAAGGTGTCACGATAACCCAAAATCCAATCACAGCTAATGTGAAGGAAAAAATTGTATACGAAAAAGTAGAGATAGAAAACGAAATTGTCGATGAAAGCGAAATCGATGTTTCAGTGGAAGATACCATTCAAAAAGATGTTATTGTAGAAGAAGAAATCAAGGATACACTTCCTTTGTTAGAAAAATCGGTAACGACTACTGTGGTAGAAAAAGAGAGCGTGGATTTTGGTAATTTTCCAGATGCGGTAGTGAGCGAGGAGAAAAATGAACTCACCTTAACAAACGAACAGACTCTGGCAAAGGTTTTCCTTTCAAAAGAGATTATATTATATCCTTTTGGAAAAGATACTGCTACTAGCTGTGATTTGGGTTTAGAGTTAGAAGATGAGAATGCAATTATTACAGATGTTGCATGGAAGATAGACAAAGAGGGGGTCCTGGAACATACCGTTTCCGAAGATAAAAAGACCATAAACATTGTGGCAAAGACAGTTGAAACTGCAACAATTACAGCTGTGGTTTCCTACAAGTCGGATGAACAAAACACCATCTCAACCGGTGAAATTTTCTGTCAGGTATCGGTAAACGATTATACGGATTCTAAGACTCAGATTAAGGATGTAGATGGTAATCTTCTTTTTCTGGACAATGAAGCTAAAAAGATAGCAACACCTAAAAATTACAGTGCTGCAACAAAGTTTTACACGAACCCAAAGTATACAGGCTGGCAGACCCTGAATGAATATACTTATTACTATAAGGCGGACAATACTCCGGCTACAGGCAAGCAGGTCATTGGTGGAGTTACGTATGAGTTTCACGAGGATGGCACCTTAAAGGAGTCTGAGCAAAGTGTTGGTATTGACGTTTCCAAGTGGAATAAGAATATCGACTGGAAAGCAGTTGCAAATGCAGGAATCGATTTTGCAATCATCCGATGTGCATATCGTGGATACTCCACAGGAGTGATTGTAGAGGACCCTTATTTCAAACAGAATATCAAGGGCGCAACGGAAAATGGAATCAAGGTTGGTGTATATTTCTTTACACAGGCAATTACAGAAGCAGAGGCTGTAGAGGAAGCCAGTACAGCGATTGCTCTTGTGGAAGGTTATAAGCTCCATTTCCCGATTTTTATAGATACAGAAGGAATAGAGGGAGCAGAGGGACGTGCGGATAATCTGAATAAAGCAGATAGAACTTCGATTGTACGGGCTTTCTGTGAGACGGTGCGAAATGCAGGTTATAAGCCGGGAATTTATGCAAGTAAATACTGGTATTATGATAATTTAGATACATCCAAACTTAGCACGTATAATATTTGGGTAGCTCAGTATAATACAGAATGTAATTACAATGGCAGATATGATATGTGGCAACATACCAGTAGTGGCAGTGTACCAGGCATCACAGGAAGAGTAGATATGAATATCTGCTATACAAAGTATTAATATTTCTTTGAACAATATGATATTTGATTTGCGGTTTTCTTTATAATGTGTTATAATGTCTTACAATTATAAAAATTGATATTTTGTTTTGAGATATATCAAAATACGGAAAAATAGGAGATGGAATTATGACGCCTGAAGGATTTTTGTTTGCATTTTTAGCATTTATTATTTTCATTTGTATCGTTGTGGTAGTTGTTGTATCAGGAACGATTGCGTCCGTGATGGGTGGAATTAATGATAACGATTATATGTCAACACAAGACGAATAATTCTTGACAAATACCTATTTCGTAAGTATTATTTTATGCAGTGATAAATAGATAAAGGTAATGAGAAAGAGGAGTACATAACAAGACTTCCCAGAGAGAGACGCCCATTGGCTGAAAGGCGACTTGAAGATCGACTTATGGAAGGTAGCTTTTGAACCGAGTGACTGAACGTGTGATGGCGTATGTGCCATCAACCAAAAGTAAGTAACTCCGCTTCGTCCCCGTTAACGGACATGAGGTGTTCGCATGATGCACAGCTCGCAACAAGGAAAATGATTGCTTCGCAATCTCGCTCGCGTGCGTGAAACCCACATGTGAGTTTCATATGCAAAATGCCGACATAAACGAAGGTGGTACCGCGCTAATTCGCCCTTCTGTGCTTGTGCACAGAAGGGTTTTCTTATTTTTATGCGTTGCTTTCCTCCTTTTAGTTTCCTTGTCTACTTAAGTTGAATTTTTTCTATATAACACAGAAAAAGGAGAATAAAAATGAGTAAAGAACTAAACAAAACTTATGATCCAAAAGACATTGAAGATCGTCTTTACAAAAAATGGGAAGATAATGGCTATTTTCATGCAGAAGTAGATCGTAGCAAAAAGCCATTTACCATCGTGATGCCTCCACCAAATATCACAGGTCAGCTTCACATGGGACATGCACTTGATAATACCATGCAGGATATTCTTATCCGTTTCAAGAGAATGCAGGGCTACAATGCGCTTTGGCAGCCAGGGACAGACCACGCTTCTATCGCAACAGAAGTAAAGGTTATCGAAAGTTTAAAGGAACAGGGTATCGATAAGGCTGATTTAGGGCGTGAAGGCTTCCTGGAAAAATGCTGGGATTGGAAAGAGGAATATGGCGGACGTATTATCAAGCAGCTTAAGAAACTTGGCTCATCTGCAGATTGGGAAAGAGAACGCTTCACTATGGATGAAGGTTGCTCTCATGCAGTTCAGGATGTATTTATCAAGTTATTTGATAAGGGCTGGATTTACAAAGGGTCTCGTATTGTAAACTGGTGTCCTATCTGCAAGACATCCATCTCTGATGCGGAAGTAGAACATGAAGAACAGGATGGATTCTTCTGGCATATCAACTATCCAGTAGTTGGCGAGGAAGGCCGTTTTGTTGAAATCGCTACAACACGTCCGGAAACTTTATTCGGTGATACTGCTGTTGCTGTAAATCCTGATGATGACAGATACAAAGACATCATTGGAAAGAGCTTAGTTCTACCTACCACAGGTCGTGAAATCCCAGTGATTGCGGATTCTTATGTAGACAAGGAATTTGGTACAGGCTGTGTTAAGATTACTCCAGCGCATGACCCGAACGACTTTGAAGTTGGAAAACGGCATGGCTTAGAAGAAATCGTAGTAATTAATGATGATGCGACTATGAACTCACTGGCTGGCAAATACGAAGGTATGGAACGTTATGAATGTCGTAAGGCATTGGTAGCTGATCTTGAAGAAATGGGACTCCTTGTAAAAGTAGTTCCTCATTCTCATAACGTTGGTACACATGATAGATGTGGTACTACAGTAGAGCCAATGATTAAACAGCAATGGTTCGTTAAAATGGACGAAATGATTAAACCAGCAGTTGAAGGTGTTAAGAATGGAGAAATCGAACTCCTTCCAAAACGTATGGACAAGACATACTTCAACTGGACGGATAATATTCGTGACTGGTGTATTTCCCGTCAGTTGTGGTGGGGACATAGAATTCCAGCTTATTACTGCCCAGAATGTGGCGAAATGGTAGTAGCGCATGAAAATCCAGGTACTTGTCCAAAATGCGGACACACTGGAATGGAGCAGGACCCAGATACTTTGGATACATGGTTCTCTTCTGCACTTTGGCCATTCTCTACTTTAGGTTGGCCAGAAAAGACAGAGGATTTGGATTATTTCTATCCAAATGATGTATTAGTGACGGGTTACGACATTATTTTCTTCTGGGTAATTCGTATGATATTCTCTGGTTACGAACAGATGGGCAAGGCTCCATTCCACACCGTATTATTCCACGGTTTGGTTCGTGATTCACAGGGACGCAAGATGAGTAAATCACTTGGCAATGGTATTGACCCACTCGAGGTTATCGATAAATATGGTGCAGATGCACTTCGTCTGACACTTATCACTGGTAATGCACCTGGTAACGATATGCGTTTCTATTGGGAAAGAGTAGAAGCTTCCCGTAACTTTGCAAACAAGGTGTGGAATGCATCTCGTTTTATTATGATGAATTTAGAAGGTATGGAAATCACAGAGCCTGCTTTAGATGAACTTCATGTAGCAGACAAGTGGATTCTTTCTAAGGCAAACACCTTAGCAAAAGATGCGACCGAAAATATGGATAAATACGAGCTTGGAATCGCTGTGCAAAAGGTTTACGACTTCATCTGGGATGAATTCTGTGACTGGTACATTGAAATCGCTAAGGTTCGTACTTATAAGAAGAATGAGGATCCGGTATCTGCGAACGCTGCTCTTTGGACATTAAAGACAGTACTTACAGAAGCGCTTAAACTTCTTCATCCATATATGCCATTTATTACAGAAGAAATCTTTTGTACACTTCAGTCAGAAGAAGACACTATTATGTTAGCAAAATGGCCAGAATACAAAGAAGAATGGAATTTCCCAGCAGAAGAAACTACAATCGAACACTGCAAAGACCTTGTGAAAGGAGTACGTAATGTTCGTACAGAAATGGAGGTTCCACCTTCCAGAAAAGCAAAACTCTTTATCGTATCTGAAGACGAAGTATTACGCCAAATCTTCGATGCAAACAAAGAGGTTTATGTGAACCTGGCATTTACCAATGAAATCACCGTACAAGCGGATAAAGAGGGTATTTCAGATAATGCAGTTTCTGTTGTAATTCCTGGTGCAGTAGTTTATCTTCCTTTGGAAGATCTCGTGGACTTTGAAAAAGAAAAAGAACGTCTTTTGAAAGAAAAGGAAAAACTTGAGAAAGAGCTTGCTCGTTCAAGAGGAATGCTTTCTAACGAACGTTTCTTAAATAACGCCAAACCAGAAAAGGTTCAAGAAGAAAAAGATAAGCTCACCAAATATGAACAAATGATGGTGCAGGTAGAGAATCGTTTGTTACAGTTTTAATAACACGAACAATTGCAATGAACGTCTTGCACAGATGTAGTTTTAAATGCTATAATTTAAAAAAAGAGGTAAAGTTTTAAGAAATACATGGAGAGCGAATGGAGATTTCATTAAAGAAGACCCCAAAGATAAGAATTTCATATGATGAAATGGAAGCATATTTGCTTCTTCCGACACCACTTTTAGATGATAGCTATGCCCTTTCAGATGTTATGGAGGCAATTGAGGCAGCAGGTATCAAATATGGTGTTAATGAGGCCAAAATCTCTAGCATGCTGGAAGAAAAAAATTATGATAATGAATGTTTAATAGCAAAGGGCATCAACGCTATAGATGGCGTTGATGCATCTTTCGAATTTTCGTTTGATACGAACTTCAGTAAGAAACCAACGCACCGTGAAGATGGATCAGTGGATTATTGGAGTATTCATTTGGTGGAAACGGTAGAAGAAGGACAGATTATCGCAACATATCATGAGCCAGTTGATGGCTCTAATGGTATGACGGTAAAGGGAAAAGTACTGACTGCAAAACGTGCCCGTCCACTTCCACCATTAGCAGGAAAAGGGTTCACAAGATCTGAGGATAATAAAACTTACACCGCTGATATGACTGGGAAAATTGAAATGCAAGGAAATCGTATCTTGATTTCCCAGGTTCATGAGATTTTTGGTGATGTGGGTCTTAAAACAGGAAATATTGATTTCCATGGAGATGTTCTTATTCATGGAAATGTTCCAACCGGTGCAATTATTAAAGCGACCGGGAGTGTTACGATTGATGGCACTGTAGAAGCTGCTTTGATTGAAGCCAGCAAGGATGTGATTATTCGTGGTGGTATGCTGGGTAAAGGAAAAGGTATGATTACAACAAAAGGTAATCTTCACGCGAAATTCCTTGAATATTCGATTATAAAGGCGGAAGGTGATATTGTAACAGATTCGCTGATGAACTGTAATGTCACATCCAATGGTATGATATTGCTAAAGGGAAAACATGCAAGCATTGTTGGTGGTGTGATTTATGCAGCAATTGGTGTAGAAGCATACAATTTTGGAAATGAATATGGTGTAAAAACAGAGGTATACACTGGTGTCAATATGAAAGTAAATAAAGAGATGACACAGTACGAGGAAAATATCAAGGAAGCACAGGATACGCTTGAGAAAATTGATATTGGCTTAAAACAGCTTGAAGAGCTTGCTAAAACAGGGGCGATTGATTCCAAAAATGACCCTCGTAAAGCTACCTTACTTCGTACCAAGATTGTTAAGCAGGCAGATTTGGCTGCCAATACTCAGCAACTAGAATATATCTCTAAAATTGTAGCAAGGGCTCGCAACGCATCGGTAAAAGTTTTTCAAAATATATACGCAGGTGTGACGATCGGTATCCATGATGCAGTTTTACATGTACAAGATTATCAGCAAACAGTTGTATACCATGAAAGAAATGGTAGAATAATAATGTTTTCTATGCGAGAAGAAATGGTAGAATAATAATGTTTATAGAGCATTAGTTCTCTTTGGAGAGGAGAAAAGAATGATAAATTTTGAAGAGGAATTAAAGAACTTTAAGCCTTCATTAGAGGTTGGGGAGGCAGAAGCAGCCATATATAACCATGATTTGACAGATGTTACCGACGTTATTACAGAGTTACTCCGTGATATGAAACCAAGTAATCCATATTAGAATGAGAGGCATGTCATGATTTGTTATAGGTGTAATCACGAGGCAGGAAATCAGAACACATGCCCTGTATGCGGCACGGATTTAAGTGTTTTCCAAAGAGTTATCCGTTTATCAAATTTTTATTACAATGACGGATTACAAAAAGCAGAGGTACGCAACCTGTCTGGTGCAATCATTAGTTTAAAAAAGAGTTTGAAATTTAATAAATACAATATCGATGCCAGAAACCTTTTGGGCTTGGTGTATTACGAAATGGGAGAGGTTGTAGATGCCTTAAGTGAATGGGTCATCAGCAAAAACTATCAGCAGGATGACAACGTAGCTGGTCGTTATCTAGATGAGCTACGTGAGAATCAAGCACAGTTGGAGACGATAAATCAAACGATAAAGAAATACAATCAAGCATTGTTGTATTGTAGACAGGATAGTCGCGATTTGGCGATTATTCAGTTAAAAAAGGTGCTTGCCTTGAATCCAAAATTGATAAAAGGTCATCAACTTCTTGCACTACTGTATTTACAGGAAGAACGCCTAGAACAGGCGAAAAAAGCTCTTCGTAATGCAGGAAAAATCGATGCTAACAATACTACTACACTTCGTTATTTGAAAGAAGTAAATATCAAGTTGAAGGAAAAAGGTAGTAATAAAAAGAAAAAAGAGGATGACCTCATTTCTTATCAAAGTGGAAATGAAACCATTATCATGCCAAACCGTTTTCAGGATTACTCTCTTGGCTCGACATTGATATATTTATTGATTGGTTTACTGGTAGGAGCGTCCGTCATTGGATTTTTGATTGTACCGGGTGTGCAGAGTAAGGCGAAGCAGGAGCTAAAGGCACAGCTAGTAGAAGCAAATGATGCGCTTTCCTCCAATGCACAGATGATAGCCTCTATGGAAACGCGCATCGCAGAGCTTGAAGGACAGCTAACCAGTCTGGAGGGGCAGGCAGATGTGCTCCCAGCCCAGACGGCAGCCTATGAGGCACTTCTATCTGCGTATGTGGCGGTTGTCGGTAATGATATCATGACCGCAGGTATGCATCTAGAAACGCTGGATGCTACATTACTTTCCGAAAATGCAAATGCCATTTATACGACGCTGTGGGAACAGGTTTCAGAAAACTACTATGCACAGCTTTATTCCGCAGGCTACAGCAGTTATTCCGGCAACAATTATCCAGATGCCATTGACAAACTACTACGTGTAGTAAATCATGATATTGCATATAAGGATGGATATGCAGCTTATTATCTGGCGCAGTCTTATCGAAAGAATGGAGATTTGGTATCGGCAAAGCAATATTATCAATATGTAATTGATAATTACCCAAATACAGAGCGTGCAGCAACCGCACGTAATTATATTAATGAGGAATAATATAAAATTAAATAAAGATTTAACAAAAGACACAAGAAGTTATCTTGTGTCTTTTTATATTAGGAGGTCTTATGGAAAATCAAATTGTATCCTACGAGGTAAGAGGAAAAACATTAGTTTATTGCATGCCAAAGGAGCTTGATCATCATGTGGCGCAGGAGCTGTGTAGAGAATTGGATATGCTTGTGGAATCCTATCAGATAATGGAACTTGTATTGGATTTTGCTGCTACGGAGTTTATGGACAGTTCTGGAATTGGTGTTATCATCGGGAGAAGTAAAACGATGCAGTTTCGCGAGGGAGTATTGTGCGTGACTCATTTGGGAGAACGTGTCAGCACTATTTTTCGGGCTGCAGGTTTGCAGAAAATTGTCCAGGTTAAGGAGGAGGTATAGAAATGACAAATCATATGAAAGTGTATTTTGATGCAAAATCAATTAATGAAGGGTTTGCCCGTATGGTAGTCATGGGATTCATGACAGATATGAACCCTACCTTAGATGAATTGCAGGATGTGAAAACTGCGGTATCTGAGGCAGTAACAAATGCTATTATTCATGGATACAATGATGAGGACAAGCAGGTGGAGATGTCCTGTTTGCGTGAGGGGCAAAAGCTTACCATTACAGTAGAAGATCATGGTGTGGGAATTGTAAATGTGGAAGAAGCCAGACGACCCTTTTTTACCACAAAGCCAGACATGGAGCGTTCTGGTATGGGGTTTGCTTTTATGGAAACCTTTATGGATGAAGTACAGGTGACCTCTAAGGTGGGAGAAGGAACGTGTGTTACTATGACAAAATACATAGCGAGGGATAGTGGCTGCTAGTACCTCTACCAAGGAGGAAGGATGGAAGCTGTCCATTTTAAAAGCACAAAATGGAGATAAAACAGAGCGGGATGCATTGGTAACTGCCAATATGGGGCTTGTATATATGGTGCTAAAACGCTTTTCTAATCGTGGCTGTGAGCAGGAGGATTTGTTTCAAATTGGAGTGATAGGCTTGATAAAAGCCATTGATAAATTTGATGTATCAACGGATTTTTCCTTTTCGACCTATGCTGTGCCTATGATTATCGGTGAAATCCGAAGGTTTCTGCGAGACGATGGAATGCTTCATGTAAGTCGTCAGATTAAGGAAAATGCAAGGAAAATCGCAATGGTAAAGGAGAAGTTAAAAAAAAGCAATAATATTGACCCTACCATAACAGAATTAATGGAAGCAACAGGGCTTTCTTCTGAAGAAATCGTAGCAGCAATTGAGGCTACTACAGATGTGGAGTCGATATATCAGCCCATTGGCAGACAATCAGATGGAAGTCAGCTTGTATTGGCAGATCAGTTGGAGGATGTGAGGAAAAGTGAGGTGGAATTGATTAACCGTATTACCGTATCGCAAATGCTTGACTCTCTAGAGGAACGAGAGCGTCTATTAATAGAATTACGATATTTGGAGGGGAAAACACAATCAGAGAGTGCAAAGGTACTAGGCATGAACCAGGTAGCTGTTTCACGCTTAGAGAAGAAAATTTTACTGTTTTTAAGGCAACAGATATAAGGAATAGGTGTTGAGTACACTGAAATAATTTGGTAGAATTATCATATCTAGTAATTGGGATTAGGGGAAAAGAGGGACGAAGGATGAAAAGGAAAACAGAAAAAGTCACACAAAAAGTACGCAAAGTGAGCATACGTATCAGAATACTATTGCCGGTAACTTTTATCTTGATACTTGTATGTAGTTTATTAGGTGCATTTGGCTATATGACAGTACAAGAAGAAATGATTACAATGGGGCAAACGCAAGCACAGTCTGTAGCCGCTTTGACAGAGGTGAATTTAGACGCAGAAACCATTGCACAACTCACAGAAGTAGATATGAAGGGGAATGAGTTGTATCAATCTCAGCAGGAAGTGCTAATTCATGCGAAGGAAAAAGGAAATGTTTTATATATTTACACATTGTATACAGATGGAACAAAGGTATACTATGGCGTAGATGCAGATACTACGGAAACAGCATGTGCCATTGGGGACGAGTTTGAACTTAGTTATGCAGAAATACAAGATGTTTTTGCAGGCAATATTTTTGTCGAAGATGAAATCGACGAGTATGGTGAGGAAGCAGTGCTCACAGCATATGTACCGATTACTACAAAGGATGGAGAGGTAGTTGGTGTATTAGGATGTGATTATGATGCCAGTGAAATTTTGGATGAACTAGAAGACACCTTTTACAAGTCGATGATGCTTACAGTAGAGGCACTTCTCGTTTCTTTGGTATTAGTTTTTATCACGGTTGAAAGAATTGTAAAAAATGTCAATAATGTAAATGCTAAGATTTATGATTTAGTCAATAACGAGGGTGATTTAACCAAGAAATTAGATATAAAATCAGGTGATGAGTTAGAGATTACGGCAGATAATGTGAATGCGTTAGTAGAATACATACGTGGAATTATGATCAATATTGCAGGAAATTCTAACAGCTTAAATTCGTCTGCAAAAAGTGTAGTGTCCAATCTTTTTGCAACACAGACGAACATTACAGACATGTCTGCTACGATGCAGGAAATGAGTGCAGGTATGGAAGAAACCAGCGCATCTCTTATAGAAATCAATGGTTCTATCATAGATATTTCGGATGAAATTGAGAATATCAATAATCGTGCGGAAAGTGGAAAAGAGTCTTCAGATGATATTATGACAAAGGCCGCCGCTGTTTATCAGAATGCGGTTGCGGAACAGAAGGAAGCAAAGCGTTTAGCAGATGAAATTTCTGCCTCTGTAAATGATAAAATTGAAAAATCCAAGGCTGTTGAAACCATTAGTGCGTTAACGGATAACATTATCAGTATCACCAGTCAGACAAATCTTCTTTCGCTGAATGCTTCTATTGAAGCAGCCAGAGCTGGTGAAGCAGGCAGAGGCTTTGCAGTTGTAGCAGATGAAATTGGTAAATTAGCAACCAATTCTGCAGAAGCGGCTAGTCAGATTCAAGTGGTAAGCAAAGAAGTAATTGATGCAGTCAATGAACTTGCTGCCGAAGCTGAAAAGATGGTTCTATTCATGGATGAAACAGCTATGACGGGATATGAGAAGTTATTGGAAACCAGTAAAGATTATCAGAATGATGTTGGGGATATGAACCAGATGATGACAGACTTTGCAGAGTCTAGTGAAAGTTTAAGAAGTCATGTAGAAGTAATCAAAGAATCTGTAAATGCGGTTAACATTGCAATTGAAGAAAGTGCAAAAGGTATTACTAGCGTATCCGAGGCGACTGTAAATATTACTACAAGTGTAGATGATATTGAAGCAGAAGCAAATACGAATTTGGATATTGCAAATGGATTAGATAGTGAGGTTAATCGCTTTAAGCTGAATTAAATAACGATTTAGCTTACAATTAGGTTTTTTTAAAATATACGAAAAGAGTCCCTATCTATGAAATTGCGCACGCTCTCGCTCTTCATCAGGCGTCGCGTTACTAAGTTCATGACGACTACATCGCCATTCACTAAGTAACGACGCCATCTGAACGGC